>NZ_SMKT01000108.1 GCF_004348735.1 Actinomadura sp. KC06 | reverse complement strand
GTGGTGCACCTGGCGGGTGGTGGGTAGGGGGTGCGCGATAGCCTGAACCCGGAATATCTCGATAGCGAGAGAACCCGCGCGGCGGCGGGCCGGCGGCTCAGGACCCAGCAGGAGAGAAGAAGAAGGCAATGACGCGCACCCCAGTCACCGTTACCGTCACCGGCGCCGCGGGCCAGATCGGCTACGCGCTGCTGTTCCGCATCGCGTCCGGGCAGCTCCTCGGCGCGGACGTACCCGTACGCCTGCGGCTGCTGGAGATTCCGCAGGCCGTGAAGGCCGCCGAGGGCACCGCGATGGAGCTGGACGACTGCGCGTTCCCGCTGCTGTCCGGCACCGACATCTTCGACGACCCGGCCAAGGCGTTCGCGGGCGCGAACGTCGCGCTGCTCGTCGGCGCCCGGCCCCGGACGAAGGGCATGGAGCGCGGCGACCTGCTGGAGGCCAACGGCGGCATCTTCAAGCCGCAGGGCGAGGCGATCAACGCGGGCGCGGCGGACGACGTCAAGGTCCTGGTGGTCGGCAACCCGGCCAACACCAACGCCCTCATCGCTCAGCAGCACGCGCCCGACGTCCCCGCCGAGCGGTTCACCGCGATGACGCGCCTCGACCACAACCGCGCGCTCGCGCAGCTCTCGAAGAAGGCGGGCGTGTCGGTCGGCGACATCCGTCGGATGACGATCTGGGGCAACCACTCGGCGACGCAGTACCCGGACGTCTTCCACGCCGAGATCGCCGGGAAGAACGCCGCCGAGACGGTCAACGACCAGGGCTGGCTGGAGAACGACTTCATCCCGACCGTCGCCAAGCGCGGCGCGGCGATCATCGAGGCGCGGGGCGCGTCGTCGGCGGCGTCGGCCGCGTCCGCCGCGATCGACCACGTGCACACCTGGGTGAACGGCACCGCCGACGGCGACTGGACGTCGATGGCGGTCGTGTCGGACGGCTCCTACGGCGTGCCCGAGGGCCTGATCTCGTCCTTCCCGGTCACCACGAAGGACGGGAAGTGGGAGATCGTCCAGGGCCTGGAGATCGACGACTTCTCGCGCGGCCGGATCGACGCGTCCGTCGCGGAGCTGTCGGAGGAGCGCGAGGCCGTCCGCAAGCTCGGCCTGATCTGACCCTTGCAGCCTGAGCGACGAGCCTGAGCGACGAGCCCCGGACCCTGCCGGTCCGGGGCTCGTTCGCGTCCGCCGTGCCGCTGTGAATTGGCCTTCTCCGGCCGTATGTCTCCGAGCCGTTCCTCTGGGTGACGGACGTCGTGGAGGATCGCAACGCGGGCGTCCGGTCGCCGGAGCGCCACCGCACCCTCAGCGAATTGCGGATACAGGGGAAATTCATGGGTGAACTCGGACTTGCCGAAAGCATCGCCGCGCTGCGGGCCGAGTTAATGGAGGCTTTGGAGGCCGGGCAGGACGCGGAGTTCGGTTTCGATGTCGGCCAGATACAGCTCGAATTCCATGTCGGAGTCACGCGGCAGGCCGGGGGGTCGGGCAAGGCGAAGTTCTGGGTCCTGGAACTGGGCGGCGACGCTTCTTACCGGCGGGAGGAGATTCACCGCGTCACGGTGACGCTGGAACCGCCGCTCGACGATGACGGCCGTCCGGTCAAGGTGACCCGTGGTCTCGCGAACAAGCCCTGACGGGTCCGGGCTCACGCACCGTGCCGTCGAGGTGCTGCGCCTCAGCCCCGGCGGCGGGTGGAACGTGGGCTCCGGCTTCCTGGTCGGACGGCAGTGGGTGCTGTCGGCGGCGCACAACGTCCTGGACGCCGCGGTCCTGCTCGTCCGCCGGGTGGACGAGTCGGAGCATCCGGCCGAGATGGTCATGGTGGACGAAGCCGGAGACATCGCCCTGCTGGCGGTGCCCGGAGATCCCTCGCTGGCCGACCTTCCCCCGGTCCGTTTCGCCCGCGTCGACCGGTCCCGGATAGCCGTGATCGACGAGTGCTGGACGGTCGGCTTCCCCAGGTGGAAGGAGCGGAAGGGGCAGCCGGGGACGGTCCCGCAGCGGGAGAGCGCCCAGGTGGACGGCGAGATCCCGACGGGTTCCAACCTGCGCACGAACCTGCTGGAGCTGCGCAGCAGGTCGATGCCCCGCCCGTCCGGCGACCGAGGCGATCGAGGCGGACAAGGTGGGCGGAGCGGGCGAGGGGGCCAGAGGCTGAGCGAATGGCAGGGGATGTCCGGGGCGGTCGTGTTCGCCAAAGGCCCGGCGGGCAGGGCGTACGCGGTCGGCCTGGTGACGGAACACCACGCGCCGCAGGGCAGCTCCGTCCTCACCATCGCCCCTCTCGACCGCTGGGCGGACGCCACGCAGCGCACGCCCTGGGGACGCGAACTCGGCCTGGGCGCCCTGATCGATCTTCCGCGCCTGGACGACGCCGCCGCGTTCCCGTCCGGCCATATGAACCTGCGCAGGTCGCTCCCCGACTTCACCGACCGGGACGAGACGATCGAGGAGGCGAAGGCGCTGCTCACCGACCGGCTGACCGAGACCTGTCCGCTCGTCGTCCTCCACGGCATGGCGGGGGTCGGGAAGACCGAGCTGGCCAACGAGATCGGGCACCGGCTCGCCGCCACGTTCACGCACGCCCGGATCCGGGTGGACGTCGCCGCGGCCGCCACCGCGGACGCCGCCATGGTGGAGGTGCTGGCCGAGTTCGGGCTGTCGGGCGAGGAACTGCCGCGCGACCCCGCGCAGCGCCGCCGCGAGTACCAGTCGCGGTTGAGGCAGGGTCCCAGCCTGCTGCTGCTCGACAACGTGTCCGAGGCGCGGCAGGCGGCCCCGCTGCTGCCCGAGTCGCCCGGCACGGCCGTGATCGTGACCAGCCGGACGACGCTGGCCTCGGTGGACGGCGCCGACCGGCTCCGCCTCGACCCGCTCCCGGACCCCGACGGCCTCCGCCTGTTCGAGCGGATCGTCGGCACGGAGGCGGTGGACGCCGACCGGCCGTCCGCACATGAGATCGTCCGGCTTCTGGCCGGGCTCCCGCTGGCGATACGGATCGCCGCCGCCCAGCTGGTGATGAGACGCGGATCGCTGGCACGCTACCTGTCGGACCTCATGGACGAGACCCGGCGGATCTCTCGCCTCGAAGGTGAGGACAGGGGAGTGCGGAGCAGCTTCGAGCTCAGCTACCGGTCCTTGCGGCCCGACACGGCGCGGCTGTTCCGCCATCTGGGCGTCCTGCCGGGCCGGGACTTCACCGCCGGTGTGGTCGCGCGCACCGGTGACGTCGACGACGAGGACGCCGAGCGCATGCTCGGGGAACTGATGGACCGGCATCTGATCGAGGTCGCGGGCGAGGACCGCTACCGCCTCCACGACCTCCTCCGGCTGTATGCGAAGGAGCGGATGGCGGACGAGGAGTCGCCGTCCGACCGGCGCGAGGCGTTCCGGCGCTCGCTGAGCTGGTACGGCGATCTCCTGCACGAATGGATGTCGCGGCCCGGTGCGCACGAGCAGCCTCCGGCCGGGGCGATCGCGTGGTTCGCGCACGAGTCCCTCAACGTCCAGGCGGGCCTTCGGGCGGCGGCGGACGCGCAGGAGCACGAACTCGTCGTCAGGATCGCGGAGTCGCTGTACGGCCTGCTCTTCTACCGGGCCCATTGGGAGGAGATGGAGGCGGTCAAGGACCTCGCCGTCCAGGCGGCGCGGCACGTCGGGGACGCCCCGGCCGAGCTCGGATCGCTGATCCATCTCGCCGAGGCGCGCCGGATCCTCGGGCGCCCGACCGAGGCGGTGCCGCTCTACGAGCGTGCGCTGGACGTGGTCCGCACCATGGACGACCCCGGCAAGGAGGCGTGGGTACTGACCCATTTCGGCGACTTCCAGTGCGATCTCGACCGTCCGGAGCAGGCCCTGGAGCGCTATGCCGAGGCGCAGGCCATCTTCAGGGCCCGGGACGACGCCGGAGGCGAGACCTGGCTGGCCGCGCACATCGCCGACGCGCACCGCCAGCTCGGGCGGCACGCGGACGCGGCCCGCGTCCTGGAGCGCACGATGGCGATGGCCGAGCGGCGCGACGACCGCGACGGGGTCGTCTGGTGCGCCTGGCACCTGGCGCTGGCCTACGACGGTCTCGGCCGTTTCGCCGACGCGGAGGAAGTGCTCAGACCGGCCGTCGACTTCCATCGCGAGATCGACAACAAGGCCGGGCTGGCCACCATGCTGTGCATTCTCGGCGACGTCCACCGCCATGCCGGACGTCTTTCCGACGCCCGCCCGGCTTACTCCGAAGCGCTGGATCTGCTCATCGAGATCGACGCTCCCAGCAGGGTTCGTGAAGTGCGGGAACTCCTCGCGAGCCTTCCCCGGGACGGCGAACACCGGCCGTAGCGGAAGCACCTGTTCTCTCCGCGGTGCCCGGTTGTCCAAGCGTGCAAATGATCTGTGGGCGTCGGTATCGGTCGCTAGGGTGTGATCGCTCGTAAAGGTGATCGGGGAGGCGTCTCGGTGGCAGAACAGGCATTTCAGGTCGACCTGCGCGGCGTGGTGGATCTGCTGAGCCGCCATCTCTACGCCAGCCCGCGGGTCTATCTGCGCGAGCTGCTGCAGAACGCGGTCGACGCGATCACCGCGCGCGGTGCGCTCACGGAAGGCGGTGCGGGCGGCCGGGTCGAGATCGAGACCGATGGCGGGACGCTGCGCGTCCACGACGACGGGATCGGGCTCACCGCCGACGAGGTCCACACGCTGCTCGCCACGATCGGCAGGTCGTCCAAGCGGGACGAGCTGGGCTTCGCGCGGCACGACTTCCTCGGCCAGTTCGGGATCGGGCTGCTGTCGGCGTTCCTCGTCGCCGACGAGATCGAGGTCGTGACCCGCTCCGCGAAGGGCGGCGACGCGGTCCGCTGGACCGGGCTTTCCGGGGGTAGCTACCGGGTCGAGCCCGCCGAGCGCGATCAGCCCGGGACGACGGTGTCGCTGCGGCCGCGTCCCGGGTCATCGGAGCTGCTCAGCCCGCCGGTCGTCGCAGACCTCGCCCGCACCTACGGGTCGCTGCTCCCGGTCGACCTGACCGTGGACGGCGTGCCGATCACCGCCGACGGCCCGCCCTGGCAGGTCGCCCATCCCGACCCGGCGTCCCGGCGGCGGGCCCTTGAGCGGTACTGCGAAGACCTCTACGGCTTCACGCCGTTCGACGTCGTCGACCTGGACGTGCCGGAGGCCGGGCTGACGGGCGTCGCGTTCGTCCTGCCGCAGCCGGTCTCGCCCGCCGCCCGCGCCGCGCACCGCGTCTACCTGAAGCGGATGCTGCTGGCCGAGAACGTCGAGAAACTCCTCCCCGAGTGGGCGTTCTTCGCCCGCTGCGTCGTGGACGCCGGGGAGCTGCGCCCGACCGCGAGCCGCGAGGCGCTCTACGAGGACGAGCTGCTCGACTCCGCCCGCCAGGGTCTCGGCGACGTCCTGCGGCAGTGGCTGGTCCGGCTCTCGGAGACCGACCCGGGTCGGCTCCGCGCGTTCCTGCGCCTGCATCAGCTCGGCGTGAAGGCGATGGCCCTGCACGACGACGAGATGCTGCGGATCGTGGACCGGTGGCTCGACTACGAGACGTCCGCCGGGCCGATGACGCTGCACGAGTTCCGCCGCCGCCACCCGGACGGCCGGTTCACCCCGAGCGTGGACGAGTTCCGGCGGCTGTCGTCGGTGGCGGGCGCGCAGGGCGTCGGCCTGGTCAACGGCGGCTACGTCCACGACAGCGAGATCATCGAGCGGCTGCCCGCGCTCGACCCCGACATCCGCCTGACCAGGCTGGACGCGGCGGAGCTGACGACCACGTTCGGCGTCCTCGACCCGGCCGCGGAGCTGCGGCTGCGGCCGTTCCTCGCGGCGGCGCAGCGGGCGGTGGAGCGGCTCGGCTGCGAGGTCGTGGTCCGCGAGTTCGATCCGGCGTCGCTGCCCGCGCTGTATCTGACCAGCCGCGACGCGCAGTTCCGGGAGGAGCTGACGCGGGCGCGGGAGGAGGCGGACGAGCTGTGGGCCGACGTCCTCGGCGCGGTCAACGCCACCACCGGCGTCGACCGTCCGCAGCTGGTGCTCAACCACCGCAACCCGCTGACCCGTCGCGTCACCTCGCTCAGCGATGACGGCCTGGTGGAGCTGGCCGTCCAGGCCCTGTACGGGCAGGCGCTGCTGCTCGGCCACCATCCGCTGCGGCCCGCCGACACGGCGGTGCTGAACCGTTCGTTCATCGGCCTGCTGGAATGGGCCGTCCACTCCCCGGAGGCCCCCAGTGAGCACGG
This sequence comes from Actinomadura sp. KC06, assembly GCF_004348735.1. Classification (GTDB taxonomy): domain Bacteria; phylum Actinomycetota; class Actinomycetes; order Streptosporangiales; family Streptosporangiaceae; genus Spirillospora. The sequence goes on along the minus strand of NZ_SMKT01000108.1, from coordinate 24,110 downwards.
ATGACGTCTATGCGCTGATGGCGCGGTCGCAGGAGCTGCCGTACGGCGAGGCCAAGACGGTCCTGGTCGAGGACGCGCTGCGCCGCGCGGAGGCGACGGGCGACGACGTGCTGGCGTTCCACGTCCGGGTCCGGCTGACGGACGCCTACCGGTACGGCGGCGAGCCCGTGAAGGCGTTCGCGACGTTCAGCCGGTCGCTGGCCGACCACGATCGCGACCCCGGCCGGTACGACGAGACGCACGGCCTGCTGTGGCAGATGAAGGCGATCGTCAGCTCGCTGACGCTGTTCCCGGAGATCCCGCTCGACAAGACCTACACCGTCCTGGACGACATGGAGCGGCGCTACAAGGCGGGCGGCCACAGCCTTCAGGCGGTGTACCACTACCGCAACGTCGTGGCGCGGCACGTCGGCGACGGCTCGGCGGACGAGTGGTACGCGAAGTGGCGCGCGGCCGAACGGGACGAGCTGTCCGACTGCGAGGGCTGCGACCCGACCGGCATGGCCCGCCATCTCGTGGAGGCGGGACGGCACGAGGAGGCGTTCGAGATCGCCGCGCCCGTGCTGAACGCGACCCTGACCTGCAACGAGCAGCCGCAGTCGATCCAGACCGCGATGCTGCCGGTGTACCTGCGGACGGGCCGCGCCGAGCAGGCCGCGGACGCGCACCGCCGCGCCTACCGGGTGCACCGGGCCCGCCTCGCCGACCTGAGCGATGTCGCCGAGCATCTGGAGTTCTGCGCGATCACGGGGAACGAGGCGCGCGGGCTGGAGATCGTCCAGCGGCATCTGGGGTGGCTGGACCGGGCGCCGAGCGTCCACGCGGAGATGGAGTTCTGCGCGGCGGCGGCGCTCGTCCTGGGGCGGATCGCGGCGGCGGGGCACGGCGAGGCGACCGTCCGGCGTCCCGCGGCGGACGGCCGCCCGGCGGCGGACGTGCCGCTGCCCGACCTGCGCACCGAGCTGGCCGAGCGCGCGACGGAGCTGGCGGGCCGGTTCGACGCCCGCAACGAGACGTCCCACCAGGGCGACAAGGTGCGCGCCGTCCTGGAGGCGGAGCCGGCCGCCGAGTTCGTGCCGCTGGCCGCGCACCACCGCCGTCCTGCCCAGGCCCCGGCGCCGCCGCGGCCCGTCGCGGACGAGGACGGCGACCTGGCCGCCGAGGACGACCTCGACACGCTCCTCGACATCGCCGACCAGCGCCGCACCCGCCGCGACATGCCCCGCACGCTGGCCGCGTGGCGGCGGTTCGACGTCCTCGCCGAGACGGCGGAGCCGACGCCGCTGCAGAAGGCCCGCCGCCTGGACGGCAAGGGCGTCGAGCACGCCGTCGCCGACGAGCGGGAGGCCGCCGCCGAATGCTGGGAGGAGACGTACCGGCTGTTCAGCGAGCTGGGCGACGAGACGCGCCGGCACCGTGCGCTCGGCCGCCTCGGCGCGATGCACGCCCGCCTCGGCGACCCGCGCGGCCTGGACGAGATGATCGCCGCCGCCGGGCACTTCACGAGCAACCCGACCGGCGAGGGCGACGCCACCGGCTCGCTGCTGCGCCTCGCCACGGCGTACGTGGAGCTCGACCGTCCCGCCGACGCGCTGGCGACCCTCGACCGGGTGGACCCGGACGACGATCCCGACAGCGCGGGCGAGCTCTGGTTCCTGCGCGGGCAGGCGCTGCTGATGTCCGCCGACGCGGACGGGGCGGTCGCGGCGCTGCGCCGCTCCGCCGACGCCGCCCGCGCGTCCGACGACCCGGAGCAGGCCGCCCCGCCCGTCCTCCTCCTCGCGCGGACGCTGGCCCGGCTCCCCAGCGGCCCGGACGACGAGGTCATCACCCTGATCGACGAGGGGCTCGCCGCGCTGTCCGGCCCGTCGCCGATGCGGGCCGCGGCGCACTCCGAGCGGGGGCTCGCGCTCCTCGCGCTGGAGCGTCCGGCCGACGCCGCCGCCGACCTCGCCGAGGCCATCGCGGGCTGGACGGCCGAGGGCCTGCACGAGCAGGCGATCCACCTCCGCGTCGACCTCGCCGCCGCCTACCTGTCGGCGGGCCGCCACCTGGAGGCGGCCGAGACCGCCGAGGAGGCGCTTGCGGGCCTCACGGCGCCCGGCGACGGCGAGGCGGAGCGGCGCTGCCGGCTGATCCTCGCGCACGCGCAGAAGGAGCTGGGCGAGGAGGACGCCGCCGCGTCGTTCACGTCCCTCGCCCAGGACGCCGCGCGCGAAGGGCGGCACGACGCCGTCGCGCACTTCCTCAACGAGGCCGCCGACGTCCTGACGAGCCTCGACCTGGACGGCCAGGCCGCCGAACGGTACGCCGAGGCCGCCGAGGCGTACGAGAAGGCGGGCGACCCGTACGGCGTCGTCCGCACCCGACGCCGCCGCGCGATGTCCCTGCTGTGGACGGGCGACGCCGACGCGGCCGTGACCGTCGCGGACGCGGCCCGCACCGCGCTCGCCGGCCTGCCGCCGGACAACGAGCCGGCCCGCGTCTGGGAGACCGCGCTCGTCTCCTACGACCAGGCCCGCATCCTCGCCCAGGTGGGACGCCTGCCGGAGGCGGCGTCGGCCGCATCCGCCGCCGTGGACGGCTTCACGGCCCTGGACGAGACCGCCCCCGCCGAGGAGGCCGCCAGGCTCCGCGACGACATCACCGCCGCCATGGAGCGGTGACCCGCGCGGCCCCGCCGGACGGGACGGCGTCGAGGAACTCCGGCGCCGTCCAGCCGCGCTTGGCGTAGGCGGCGGCGATCGCGTCCCGGACCCGTCCGGCCTTCGCGGCCGGGGCCAGGACGATCACCGAGCCGCCGAAGCCGCCGCCGACCATCCGCCCGCCCCGCGCGCCCGCCCGCAGCGCCGCGTCGACGGCCGTGTCGGCCTCGGGCCAGGAGACCTCGAACTGGTCGCGCAGGGACAGGTGCGAGGCGTTCAGCATCGCGCCCAGGTCCGGGACGGCCCCGGCGCGCAGCAGCCCGACCGTGGCCTCGACCCGGTGGTTCTCGGTGACGACGTGCTGGACGCGCCGCCGCAGCACGGGATCACGCAGCGTCCCGAGCGTGCCCGCGAGGTCTTTCACGTCGCGGAGCGCGGCAACGCCGAGCAGCGCCGCGGCCTCCTCGCACTCGGCGCGCCGCCTGCCGTACTCACCGCCGGTCAGCGCGTGCGAGGCGCGCGTGTCGACCACCAGCAGCGTCAGCCCGGACGCCGCCGGGTCGAACGGGACCTGCGCCGACAGGCCGCTGCGGCAGTCGAGCATCAGCGCGCGCCCGTCCTCGCACAGCAGGGACGCCGACTGGTCCATCAGCCCGCACGGCATGCCGACCTGCTCGTTCTCGGCACGCTGCGCCAGCCGGGCCAGCGCCGGACGGTCGATCTCCACGTTGTGCAGGTCGCAGAGCGCCAGCGCGGTCGCGCACTCCAGCGCGGCCGACGAGGCCAGCCCTGCCCCCTGCGGCAGATCGGAGTCGATCAGCAGCGACGCGCCGCCCGCGCCGTGCTCGCGCAGCACCCGCGCGACACCGACGGGATACGCCGCCCACGCCCGCTCGGGCGGCCACCCCTCCGAGACGACCGTCCCGCCGTCGACCGGCGCGGTCACAGGCTCACCGGCTTGGTGCGAGCGGACCTCGATCACGCCGTCGTCCCGCCGCGCCGCGGCCGCCGAGACGCCGAGCGGCAGCGCGAACGGCAGCACGAGCCCGTCGTTGTAGTCGGTGTGCTCGCCGATCAGGTTGACCCGTCCGGGCGCGTGCCAGACGCCCTCCGGCTCCCGCCCATAGGCCGCCGCGAACCCGGCCCTGAGCCGATCGCTCATCGCGACCGCAGGAAGGTCCACGCGTCGTCGACCATGGTGCGCAGGTCGCGCTCCGGCTTCCAGCCCAGCTCCGCCTGGATCTTGTCGGACGAGGCGACCAGCACGGCCGGGTCCCCGGGGCGGCGCGGCGCGACCTCCGCCGGGATCTCGCGTCCGGTGACCTCGCGGCACACGTCCACGACCTCCTTGACGGAGTTGCCCGTGCCGCTGCCCAGGTTGAAGATCTGGTGCGTTCCGGGCGCGCAGGCGTCCAGCGCGAGCAGATGGGCGCGGCCGAGGTCGGTCACGTGGATGTAGTCGCGGATGCAGGTGCCGTCCGGCGTCGGGTAGTCGTCGCCGAACAGCTTCACCGCGTCGCCGTCCCCCTGCGCGATCTTCAGCACGTTCGGGATCAGATGCGTCTCCACGGTGTGGCGCTCGCCGAGCCGCCCGTACGCGCCCGCCACGTTGAAGTACCGCAGCGACACCCCGCCGATGCCGTGCAGCCGCGCGTACTCGGCCAGCGCCGTGTCGATCGCCAGCTTGGACGCCCCGTACGGGTTCGTCGGACGGGTCGGGTCGGTCTCCAGGATCGGCGTCGACTCCGGCTCCCCGTAGACCGCGGCCGTCGAGGAGAACACGATCCGCGGGACGCCCGCCAGCCGCATCGCCTCCAGCAGCGCCAGCGACTCGCCGAGGTTCTTGTCCCAGTACAGGCCCGGCTTCTCCACCGACTCGCCCACCAGGGACTTCGCGGCGAAGTGCAGGACGGCGTCGAACCCGGCTCCGGCCAGCACGTCGGCCGCCGTCTCCCGCAGCGTGCCGCGCACGAGCCGGGCGCCTTGCGGGACGCTGTCCTCGTGCCCGGTGGACACGTCGTCCAGCACGACGACCTCGTGTCCCGCCTCCAGGAGCAGGGCGGAGACGACGCTGCCGACGTAGCCTGCGCCTCCGGTGACGAGCAGCTTCACGAACGGACCTCCCATGGAGCGACACTGTGACGGCGGGGTTAGACCAGGCTATCCGCAACGCCGAACGGGGAAGGCTGAACCCATGGACCGGACGCCGTCCCGGCCGCCGTGGGGGCTCGCGCGCCCTCTGGTGTGGCTGCTGTCGAGCTCGACCAACCTTGTCGTGCGGCTGTCCGGCGGTGACCCGGGCGCGCTCCGCGAGGAGTTGACGGCGGAGCGGATGCGAGCCCTCGTGGCTGAGAACACGCAGCTCACCGCGGACGAGCGGGCGCTGATCGGGGAGGTGTTCGCGGCGGGGGAGCGACCGCTGCGGGAGGTCCTCGTCCCGCGCACCGAGGTGGTGTTCCTGGACGCGGCGCTCCCGCTGACCGCCGCCGCGCGCCTGGCCGCGGGCAGCCCGCACTCCCGGTTCCCCGTCTGCCGCGAGTCCCATGACGAGGTGATCGGCTTCGTTCACATCCGCGACCTCCTGGCCCCCGACCCCCCGGAGAAGGACGGGCCTGTCGGTGATCTTGTTCGTCCGGTGAAGTTCCTGCCGTCGTCGAAGCGGGTGCTGCCGGCGCTGTCGGAGATGCGCCGCGAGGGCTGCCACCTGGCGATCGTCATGGACGAGTACGGCGGCGTCGCCGGGATCGTCACGATGGAGGACCTTCTGGAGGAGCTCATCGGGGACATCCGCGACGAATATGATGTCCAGGACGCGCAGGCACGGCGCCTGCACGGCGGCGTGGTCGAGGTCGACGGCCTGCTCAACCTGGACGACTTCGCCGCCGAGACCGGCATCCGGCTCCCCGCCGGGCCCTACGAGACGGTCGCCGGGCACATCATGGCGGTGCTGCGCCGCGTGCCCGCCGAGGGCGACTCGGTGGAGGCCGGCGGCCACCGCCTCGCGGTGGCCCGGATGGACGGGCGGCGGGTGGCCCGCGTGCGCGTCACCCCGCGGGCGACGCCGCAGGCCGTCACGGCGATGCCCGCCACCCCGTCCGCGACCCCGCGGGCGGCCACCGGCGACACCGCCGCAGGCTCTGCCACCGGCAGCGCCGCCGCCGGCGGCGCCGCCGAGGCCGCCACCAGCGGCGCCACCCGCGGTGGAGCCCCAGGCGACACCTGAGAGAATCGGTCCGTGCACATGCCCGAAGCGTCCAGCCCAGCAGCCGCGTCCAGTCGACCTCAGCAGACGGGCGGGGTCGTCAGGCCCCGCGTGCTGTCCGGCATCCAGCCCACCGCCGACTCGTTCCACCTCGGCAATTACCTGGGCGCATTGCGGCAGTGGGTCGCCATGCAGGACACGCATGACGCCTTCTACTGCGTGGTCGACCTGCACGCGATCACCGTCGAGCACGACCCGGCGGTGCTGCGCCGCCGGACGAAGGTCGCCGTCGCGCAGCTCCTCGCGATGGGCCTGGACCCCGAGCGCGCCACCGTGTTCGTGCAGAGCCACGTGCCCGAGCACGCCGAGCTGGCGTGGGTGCTGGGCTGCATCACCGGGTTCGGCGAGGCCGGGCGCATGACCCAGTTCAAGGACAAGTCGTCCAAGCAGGGGACGGGCGGCACCACGGTCGGCCTGTTCACCTACCCGATCTTGCAGGCCGCCGACATCCTGCTGTACACGCCGGAGCCGGGCGAGGGGGAGCGTGCGCTGCGCGTTCCGGTCGGCGAGGACCAGCGGCAGCATCTGGAGCTGACCCGCGACCTCGCGCAGCGGTTCAACAACCGGTTCGGCGAGACGTTCGTCCCGCCCGAGGCGCACATCCCGCGGGGGGCCGCGAAGATCACCGATCTGCAGGAGCCCGAGGCCAAGATGAGCAAGTCGGCGTCCTCCCCGCAGGGGATCATCGACGTGCTGGAGGAGCCCGGCCCGATGCGCAAGAAGATCATGCGCGCGGTCACCGACACCGGCTCCGACGTCGTCTACGACGAGGAGAAGAAGGCCGGGATCACCAACCTCCTGCGGATCTACGCGGCGCTGGACGGCGCGTCCGTCCAGGAGCTGGAGCAGCGCTACGCGGGCTCCGGCTACGGGCAGTTCAAGAAGGACCTCGCGCAGCTCGTCGTCGACACGTTCACGCCGATCAGGGAACGCACGCTGAAGCTGCTGGACGACGAGCAGCAGCTCGACCGAGTCCTCGCGCTGGGCGCCGAACGCGCGTCCGGGGTCGCCGCGCGGACGATGGACACCGTCCGCGACCGGGTGGGATTCGTGGGACGTGGTCGCTGACCGCCCATCCCACGACGCCGCCGCGGAGGGCCCCGGGGAGGCGACCTTCGCGGGAATGGCCCGGCCGGCCCCCGGGGTCCGCGCGATCGGCGTCGCCATCCCGATCCCCGACCCGCACGGGGCGCTGCTGCAGGCCAAGCGCGCCTCGTTCGGCGACCCGCTCGCCACCGCGATCCCGACGCACATCACGCTGCTCCCGCCGACCGAGGTCCACGAGTCCGCGCTGGGCGACATCGAGGACCATCTGCGGGAGATCGCCCGAACCGAGGAGCCGTTCCCGATCAAATTGCGCGGAAGCGGAACGTTCCGACCGGTGTCCCCGGTCGTGTTCGTCGCGCTCGCCGAAGGAATCGGCGGCTGCGAACGCGTCCAGGCGAGGGTTCTGTCGGGTCCGCTCGCCCGGCCGCTGCCGTTCCCGTACCACCCGCACGTCACCATCGCCCACCACCTGCCCGACGACGTCATGGACAAGGCGTTCAAGGAGCTCGCCGGCTACAGCGCCGACATCGACGCGTGGGGCTTCTCCCTGTACGAGCACGGCCTGGACGGCGTCTGGCGCCCCCAACGTGACTTCGTCTTCACCGGCTGATTACCGTCCGCCGCATCGACTGACCGCGAGTGGGTACGCACCGTACATGCGGCAGGTGGTCAACAGGGTCCGGCGGGGGAGCGAGGCCCTGTTCGCCCGCGTCAAGGGCCTGCTGCGCGACGCCCGCGGACGCTGGAGCTGGCTCGACCACCACGTGCGGGCGTTCAACCGGTACCAGGAGCGGCGAGGCGACCGGCTCGCCGCCGCGCTGACCTGCTACGGCTTCCTGTCGTTCTTCCCGCTGCTGGCGCTGGCGTACTCGCTGCTCGGCTACGTCGTCGGCGTCAGCGCGGAGGCGCGCGACTACTTCGTCCGGGCGGTGAACTCGCTGCTGCCCGGCCTGTCCGACCAGCTCAGGGTCGAGGAGATCGCGCAGTCCAAGACGACCGTCGGGGTCATCGGCCTGGCCGCGCTGCTGGTCACCGGGCAGGGGTGGGTGCAGGTCCTGCGCGAGGCGCTCCGCGACATGTGGGGCAACGAGCCCGGCGGCGGCGGGAACTACGCCGTCAAGCGGCTGTGGGACGTCGCCGTCCTGGCGTTCCTCGGCGCGGTGCTGATCTGCGGGATGGCGGTCTCGACGGTCACGACGTCGGCCACGCACTCCGTCCTCGGCTGGTTCGGGCTGCAGGACGTCACCGGCGCCGGCACCGGGCTGCGGCTGCTGTCCCTCGCGTGCGCGACCGCGTTCAACACCGTGGTGTTCCTGGTGCTGTTCACCCGGCTGTCGGGCACCCGGGCGCCGTGGCGGCGGATCATCCGCGGCGCGCTGTTCGGCGCCGTGGGCTTCGAGCTGCTCAAGCTGATCGCGACGCTGCTCATCGCGCGGACGACGGCGAACCCGGTCTACGGCGCGTTCGCCGTCCTGGTCGGGCTAATGGTGTGGATCAACGTCGTGTCCCGGTTCACGCTGTTCGTCGCCGCGTGGACGGCCACCCGGCGCGTCGTCCTCACCGCCGACGCCGACAACCCGGAGCGGGTCGAAGCACCCGATGACCAGCCCGCCCGGCCCGCCCAGCCGGCGCGGCCGCCCGCTCAGGACCAGAAGGCGTCGTCGGCGTACTGATCCTCCGCCAGCGTGCGGATCTCGGTGATCTTCCCGTCCTCGATGCGGAACAGGTCCACCGCGCGGCCGTCCAGGACGCGCCCCGGATGTCCCGGACGCTCGGCGTACGTCTGGACGAGCGCCGCGCCGTACTCGTCGTTCGCCATCACCGCGTACGGCTCGGCGCGGAACGTCCCGCCCGACAGCTCGAACAGCCGGACGTAGAAGCCGAGGACCTCCTCCGCCGTCCGGTACTCGCCGCACAGCGGCCCGCGCCCCGGGACGCGGTGCACGACGTTCTCGGCGAGCAGCCCGCGGATGAACGCCATGTCGCCCTTCGCGAAGGCCGTGTAGCCGTCCTTCAGCAGGGTCACGTTCGGGTGCTCTCGCGTGCCGTCGCCGAACACGGACGCACCGGCCATGGAGAGCTGCATGTCGGACATGGCGCGCTTCCTCCTGCGGCACCGGTCCGCCGTCCCTGCGGCGGCGGCGAGGCCACCGGCGCCACCGCGAGCGTAAGCCCGCCCGCGCCGCCAGACCAGCGTCCCGGAACGCCCTGAGCGAACCTTTACCACCCGGCTCCGGCCGCCCGCTCCGGCACGCTTCAGCGGGACTCCAGGCGGCGCCGCCGCCGAAGGACGACGAAGAGAACGGCGATGGCCAGCAGGGCGCCCACCGTCCCGCCGCCGATGAGCAGCCACATGCGGGACGTGTCGTCGGACGCGAGCGGAGCGTCCGGCAGCACGCCGTCGGCCGCGGTGTCCTTCCCGTCCGACCTGGGCTTGCCGGGGGCGACGAGCGCGCCGACCGGCTCGACCTTGCCACGGGCGGCGAAGCCCCAGTTCAGCAGCTCGGTCGCGTACTCCGACGGCGGCTGGTCGGCCTTCATCAGCGAGATCACGATGGTGTGCCCGCCGCGCTTCGCCTGCGCGACGAAGGTCTGCTGGGCGGCGATCGTGTAGCCGTTCTTGCCGCCGAGCATGCCCGTGTAGGAGTGCCGCTCGCCCGGCAGCATGCGGTTGTGGGTGTGGATCGGGTACCCGCCGACCTTCTTGCCCTTCTTGCGCTCCCGCTTTGTCGGCGGCGCGGGGAACTTGTGGTCGATCGCCTGCATGTACCGGCGGTAGGCGGGGTTCTTCATCCCCTCGCGCAGGATCAGCGCCAGGTCGTACGCGGACGTGTGCTGGGTGCGGACGCTCAGCCCGAGGTCCTTGTCCAGCCCGTTCGGCGACCCGGCCAGGGTGTCGTGGGCGTTGATCCGCTTGGCCTCGGCGTTCATGTCGGCGAGCGTCTTCTTCATGCCGCCGTGCGCCTCCGCCAGCGTCACCGACGCGTCGTTGGCCGACATCATCAGCATCGCGTGGAACAGGTCGGAGACCTTGTAGCGCATCTTCGGCGTGAGCCCCACCTTGGTGCCCTCGACGTTGCAGGCCGTCTGCGACGGCCGGACGAGCGCGTTCGGGTCCAGCTTGGGGATGAGGGTCAGCGCGGTCAGCGTCTTGATCGTGCTCGCGGGCAGGTACCGGCCGTGCGGGTCCTTGGCGGCGAGGACGTCGCCGGTGTCGGCGTCGGCGATGAGGTACGAGCCCGCCTTGATCTTCGGCAGCGCGGGGACGCCGGGCGCCTTGTTGAGGACGATCCCGCGCCCGGCCAGCTGCGGCCCGCCGACCGTGTCCTCCGGCGACGTCCCGGCGAGCCCTGCGAGCCTTGTGGGCGGGGGCGCGGCCGTCGCCGGGGCGGCGATGAAGGCGGGGCCCGCGGCGAGGGACGCCGTGGTCAGCGGTACTGTGATCACCGTCAGGGCGCGGCGGACGCTCGTCCGCTCTCGCCACTCTGCTCGCAAGCTTCCGACGCTCCTCGATCCCGCGGAAGCCCGATCGCTCCCGACGCGCGTACGCGTGACGCCCATGACTCCCCCGAAGACTAGGCGACGTATCCGGCGAAGGGGTACCCAGACGCGAACACGGCAAGCACGGTACGTACGCGACGCAGGGCGCACGCGGGAGCACCCGGGACCACCCGGGACGCCACGGTATGTAAGGGACGACCGCTATCGGTGACAGGCTGTCATCGACGGTATTTTGGGACGGACTGACTAGTTCGATCGGATGGTGCCGCAGACAAGATCAATGACCGAAAGGTAGGGGCTCCGCGTGCTCGCCGACCGTCCGCATGAGTCAAATGGCTCGCAAAGGGCATGGAGACCGGGCAGTGCGGGAACCGCGGACGCCATCATGGAGCGAACACGTGAACACGTGACCTGGACCGGCGTTTGTCCAGGCTTAGGGACCCGCTGGCTTGAATTGCGCCACGTGCCACGCAACGACCTGCAAGGATTGTGGACGGAGGTTGGCCGTGGCCATTGACTTCAACGCATCGAACGGGGCGACGCTCGGCGTCGAGTGGGAGATCCAGCTCGTCGATGCGGAGACGAGGCACCTGCGGCAGGACGCACGCGAGGTGCTCGCCGCCCTGCCGTCGCTCAGCGAGGACGGGGAGAACCCCCCGGTCCGCCACGAGCTGATGGAGTCGACGGTCGAGGTCGTGACCGGAATCTGCCACACGGTCGGCGAGGCCAAGGCCGACCTGACCGGGACGCTCGCCGTGCTCCGCGCCGCCGCCGCCGACCGCGGCCTCGCGATCGCCTGCACCGGCACCCATCCGATCAGCGACTGGCGGGACGCGGTCATGGCGCCGATGCGGCGCTACGCCGAGCTCATCGAGGAGATGCAGTGGCTGGCGCGGCGCATCCAGACGTTCGGCGTTCACGTCCACGTCGGCGTCTCCGACGGTGACAGGGCGATCCCGATCGTCAACGCGCTGTCCTCCTACCTTCCGCATTTCCTGGCGCTCACCGCGTCCAGCCCGTTCTGGAGCGGCAGCGACACCGGGCTGGCGTCGTGCAGGGCGGTCGTCTTCGGTCAGCTGCCGACGGCCGGTCCTCCCCATCTGCTGGACGACTGGGCGGCGTTCGAGGATTACATGGACACGCTCTTGCGTTCTGGGACTATCCGGAGCATCAAGGAAGTCTGGTGGGATATCCGTCCGCATCCCGACTTCGGCACCGTGGAGATCAGGATGTTCGACGGCATCCCGACCCTCCGCGAGGTCGGCATGGCCGCGGCCCTCTGCCAGAGCCTCGTCACGCTGTTCGAGCAGCAGCTCGACCGCGGCTACACGCTGCCCCGCCCGGCCGCCTGGGTGGTGCGCGACAACAAGTGGCGCGCGACCCGGTACGGGCTCGACGCCATCGTCATCACCGACGACAGCGGGAACACCGCGCCGCTCCGCGACGACCTGTACGAGCTGATCAGGGAGCTGGAGCCGGTGGCCGACCGGCTCGGCTGCGCCGAGGAGCTCAAGGTGGCCGGCGAGGTCCTGGAGCACGGGGCCCCGTACGAGCGCCAGCGCGCCATCCGCGCAGACGGCGGGACGCTGGAGAACATCGTCGACGCGGCGATCGTCGAACTCGCGGAGGACAGGTTCGTCACACTGGGGGAGGTCGCACATGCCGGCGCCTGAGGAACCGGGCGTCCCGGGGAACCCGCCCGGCGCCGCGATCCCCGCCCACGAGGCGGCTCCGGCTCACGAGGCGCCTCCCGCGGCGCCGTCCGCCCGAGAGCCCGTTTCCGGACGCGAGGCCGAACGCAAGGCCGGACGCAAGGCGGAACGCAAGGCCGACTCGGACCAAGACAACACGGTGACAACAGGGCGGAGGCCCTCCGGCTCCGCCGTCGCACAGGGGGCGCACATGACACATCCGAGGCCCGGGGTGATGCCCGGCCTTGAACCACCCACCGCCTCGGGGCCCGCGGGCTCCGGGGGCCGCGACGAGGCGGTTCCGCCGTCGGGGATGGTGGCGCGTGACACGGTGTCGGCGGCGGGGAGCCCGCCCGGCGGCAAGGACGTCCCAGAGGACATCCCAGGGAACATTCCAGCCGAAACCGTCCAGAAAGGAACGGTCCCGGACGAAAGTCTTGTGCAGGAGTCCGTGACGGGCGAGATGGTTCCGGGCGCCCCGGCGCCGGGCGCCGCGTCCGCGGGCTCGGCGGTGCTCGGCGGCGCGGTGCTGCAGCCGCAGCTCGACGCCTTCCTCGCCGCGCACGAGGACGAGCTGATCGCGTTCCGCCGCGACCTGCACATGCACCCCGAGCTGGGGTACTCCGAGCACCGCACGACCAAGAGGCTCGCCGAGCGGCTGCGCGCGGCGGGCCTGAAGCCGGTGATCCTCCCCAAGGGCACCGGCCTGTTCTGCGACGTCGGCCCGGCGGACGGCAGCACGGTCGCGCTGCGCGCCGACATCGACGCGCTCCCCCTGCAAGACGAGAAGTCCGACGTCCCGTACCGGTCGACGGTCCCCGGTGTCGCGCACGCGTGTGGCCACGACGTCCACACCGCGATGGTGCTGGGCGCGGGCCTGTTCCTCGCGCAGCAGGCGGAGGCGGGGCTGCTGCCCGGCCGGGTCCGGCTGCTGTTCCAGCCCGCCGAGGAGACCCCGGGCGGCGCGCTGGACGTGATGGCCGCCGGCGGCATCGTGGGCGTCGACCGGGCGTTCGCGCTGCACTGCGACCCCCGCATCGAGGTCGGGCAGCTCGGGCTGCGCACCGGCCCGATCACCGCGGCCTGCGACAAGGTGTACGTGAAGGTCACCGGGCCCGGCGGGCACACCGCCCGGCCGCACCTGACCGCCGACCTCGTCTACGCCCTCGCCAAGATCGTCACCGAGCTTCCCTCCGCGCTGTCGCGCCGCGTCGACCCGCGCTCCAGCCTGTCGCTGGTGTGGGGACGGGTGTCCGCCGGGTCCGTCGCCAACGCCATCCCCGACGACGGGATCGCGGAGGGCACCGTCCGCTGCCTCGACGACGACGCCTGGCACCGCGCCCCCGAGATGATGAAGGCGCTGCTCCAGTCGGTCGCCGCCGCCTACGACGTGGAGGCGTCCCTCGAATACGTCAGGGGCGTCCCGCCGACCGTGAACGAGGCGGCCAGCGTGCAGATGTTCCGGGACGCCGCCGCGCAGGTCATGAGCGAGGAGGGCGTCGTGCCCACCCCGCAGAGCCTCGGCGGCGAGGACTTCGGCTGGTACCTGGAGTCGATCCCCGGCGCGCTGGCGAGGCTCGGCGTCCGCACCCCCGGCTCGCCCGGCGAGTACGACCTGCACCGCGGCGACTTCGACGTCGACGAGCGGTGCCTCGCCGTGGGCGTCCGGGTGCTGAGCGCGACCGCGCTGACCGCGCTGTGGGAGGGCGGCCGTCCCGGCGACGCCGAACCGATCGAGGGTGCGGCCCTGGCCTGATCTTCCCCCCGCTGACCTGCGGCGCTGACCGGGCGTGCGGAGCCGTGGCGAGATGCCTACGCCTTGGTAACGGACGGATTGCGAATCAGTGCAAGCGGGAAGTTTGCACTGATTCGCGAGGTACCGTCCGATCGATTTCGGTGGCCGGTCGACCGGAGCGGCCACCGTCCCGTGGGTGGGGAACGGAAGGAGCGCACCTTGCGCCGTGGACTGAAGATTTCGCTCGTCACCGTGACGGGTGCTGCGCTGCTGATCAGCGCTTCCGCCTGCGGTGGCAAGAAGGCCGAGACCGGCGGCGGGGGCGAGGACGGCAAGAAGACCCTGAAGATCGGTCTCGCCTTCGACATCGGCGGGCGCGGCGACCAGTCGTTCAACGACTCGGCCGCCGCCGGGCTCGACCGGGCCAAGAAGGACCTGAACCTCCAGACCGAGGAGATCTCCGCCAAGCCCGACGAGCCGGACGCCGACAAGGAGTCGCGCCTGCGACTGATGGCGAACAAGGGCTACAACCCGGTCATCGGGGTCGGCTTCGCCTACACCACCTCGATCGTCAAGGTCGCCAAGGACTACCCGAACACCAAGTTCCTCGTCGTGGACGCCGACCAGTGCAAGGTCGAGGGCGCGAACGTCCTCGGCGCGTGCTTCTCCGAGGAGCAGGGGTCCTACCTGGTCGGCGCCGCCGCGGCGCTGAAGTCCAAGTCAGGCACGATCGGGTTCATCGGCGGCGTCAACGTGCCGCTGATCCAGAAGTTCTTCGCGGGCTACCAGGCCGGGGCGAAGAAGGCCAAGCCGGACATCAAGATCCTGCCGCCGAAGTACCTGACGCAGCCGCCGAACTTCAACGGCTTCAAGGACACCGGCCTCGGGAACGAGGCCGCCAAGGGCCAGCTCGACCAGGGCGCGGACGTCGTCTACCACGCGGCGGGCGGCGCCGGGATCGGCGTCATCAAGACCGTCGGCGCGGCCGGCAAGTGGGCCATCGGCGTCGACTCCGACCAGTACAACCAGCCCGCCGTCGCCGGCGTGAAGGAGCAGATCCTCACGTCGATGATCAAGCATGTGGACCTCGCCGTGTACGAGTTCGTGGAGAGCGTCGCGAAGAACACCTTCCAGGCGGGCACCAAGCAGTACGACCTGAAGAACGACGGCGTCGGCTACTCGCCGTCCGGCGGCCACGTCGACGACGTCAAGGCCAAGCTGGACGAGCTGAAGGCCGGCATCGTCAACGGCACGATCAAGGTCCCGACCAAGGCGTGACGCGTGCCGGGTGCGGACGGCGTCCCGGTCCCCCAGCAGGGGGCCGCGACCGGGCCCGTTCCGCACGGCCGTAATCGTGCACCGGGCGTCACCGATCGGGTGACGCCCGGTGCGGTCCCGGGTCAAGAGGAGGGGGCGACTCGTGCCCGACCAGGTGCCGGCCGTGCGGCTGACATCCATCACCAAGCGGTTCCCCGGCGTGGTGGCCAACCACGACGTCGACCTCACCATCGAGCGCGGCGAGGTGCACGCGCTCTGCGGTGAGAACGGCGCCGGCAAGTCCACGCTCATGAAGATCCTCTACGGGATGCAGCGGCCGGACGAGGGCACCATCGAGGTCGAAGGGCGGCAGGTCTCGTTCCGGACCCCGGCCGACGCGATCGCCCGCGGCATCGGCATGGTCCACCAGCACTTCAAGCTGGCCGACAACCTGACCGTCCTGGAGAACGTGGTCCTCGGCGCCGAGCCCCGCACCTGGTACGGGGGCATCGACTTCGCCGCCGCCCGCGCCAGGATCGAGGAGATGTCGCGGGCGTACGGGCTGCGGGTCGACCCGGACGTGCTGGTCGAGAAGCTCGGCGTCGGCGAGCGGCAGCGCGTGGAGATCCTCAAGGTGCTGTACCGGGGCGCCCGCGTGCTGATCCTGGACGAGCCGACCGCCGTGCTCGTCCCGCAGGAGGTCGACGAGCTGTTCGGCAACCTGCGGGAGCTGCGCGCCGAGGGCCTGACCGTGCTGTTCATCTCGCACAAGCTGGACGAGGTGCTCGCGGTCGCCGACACGATCTCGGTGATCCGCCGCGGCACGACCGTCGCGACCCGGCTCGTCCCGCGGGAGGTCACGTCGCGGCGGCTGGCGGAGCTGATGGTCGGGTCGGAGCTGCCGACGCCGGAGCTGCGCGAGTCCACGGTCACCGAGGACGTCCAGCTCGACGTCTCCGGCCTGAAGGTGCTGACCCCGGAGGGCCGTCCCGTCGTGGACGACGTCTCGCTGCGCATCCGCCGCGGCGAGATCGTCGGGCTGGCCGGCGTCGAGGGCAACGGGCAGACCGAGCTCATCGAGGCGATCATGGGGATCCGGCACTCGGACGCCGGGACCATCCGGTTCTTGCCGGGGGGCGTGGGGGGTCGTCCCCCCACAATGACACGCGGCGCCGACGACATCACCCACTGGGCGACCCGGCGGCGCCGCGAGGCCGGGATCGCCTACATCCCGGAGGACCGGCACCGGCACGGGCTCGTCCTGGAAGGGACGCTCTGGGAGAACCGCATGCTGGGCCACCAGACGCAGCCGCCGAACGTCCGGGGCCCGTGGATCGACCGGCGCGGCGCCCGCCGCGACACGACCCGGATCGTCCAGGCCTACGACGTCCGGACGCCGGGGATCGACGTGCCCGCCGCCGCGCTGTCCGGCGGCAACCAGCAGAAGCTGATCGTCGGGCGGGAGATGTCCGGCGAGCCGCACCTGCTGATCGCCGCGCATCCGACGCGCGGGATCGACGTCGGCGCCCAGGCCGCCATCTGGGACCACCTGCGGCAGGCCCGCGCGGACGGGCTGGCCGTGCTGCTGATCAGCGCCGATCTTGAGGAACTCATCGGTATGTCCGACACCCTGCACGTGATCTTCCGGGGACGGCTGGTCGCGGAGGTCGATCCGCAGACCGTCACGCCGGAGGAGCTCGGCTCCGCAATGACCGGCGCCGGAGCCGGTTCATGAGCGACCCGAAGGACCCGGGCATGACCGACCCGGAGGAACCGGGCATGAGCGACCCGAAGGACCCGGGTCCGCCGCCGGACGACGACGCCCCCGGCCCCGAGCCGTCCAAGCCGGACCTGACCAAGGGGGAGCCGCCGCCGGACGTGCCGGAGCCGGTGCCGGCGTGGAAGGCGATCATGCAGGGGCTGGGCCCGACCGGGCTGGCGCTGCGGATCGGCTCTCCGCTGCTGGCGCTGCTGATCTCCCTCGTCATCACGATGATCCTGCTGCGGGTCACCGGCGCCGACCCGTTCAGCTCCGTGCAGAGCATGATCGACTATGGCACCAGCGAGAACTCGATCGTCGACATCGTCAACCGGGCGACCCGCTACTACCTGTCGGCGGTCGCGGTGGCGATCGGGTTCCGGATGGCGCTGCTGAACATCGGCGTGGACGGCCAGTACCGGCTCGCCGCGTTCCTCGCCGCCGTGCTCGGCGGCGCGCTCACCCTCCCGGCGCCCTTCGGGCAGATGCTGGTGATCGTCGCGGCGATGGTGGTCGGCGGGCTGTGGGCGGCGATCGCGGGCGTGCTGAAGGTGACCCGCGGGGTCAGCGAGGTGCTGTCCACGATCATGCTGAACGCGATCGCGACCGGCGTGATCGCCTACCTGCTGAACGACCAGCGGCTCGCCGAGCTCCGGCCGGGCAGCAACAACGTCGCGACGCCGAAGATCCCGGAGGAGGGGCGCGTCGGCTCGCTCAACGGCTTCCTGTCGTCCATCGGGATCGACCTGCCGGGCGAGGTGTACGGGCTGCTGCCGGTCGCGATCGTCGTCGGCGTCGTGTTCTGGGTCGTGATCAACCACACCAGGTTCGGGTTCGACCTGAAGGTGTCGGGGCTGTCCACGTCCGCGGCGCAGGCCAGCGGCGTCAACGCCCGACGCATGATCGTCTACACGATGGTCGCGTCCGGGGCGCTGGCCGGGCTGATCGGAATGCCGGAGCTGCTCGGCGCGTCCCACGAGTACTCGCTGAACTTCCCGCCGGGCCTCGGCTTCACCGGGATCACGGTCGCGCTGCTCGGCCGCAACCATCCGGCCGGCATCGCGCTCGCCGCGCTGCTGTTCGCGTTCCTCGACCAGACCTCCGACATCCTGCAGGAGGTGGACGTGCCGAAGGAGATCGTCGGGGTGATGCAGGGCGTGGTCGTGCTGACCGTCGTCATCGTGTACGAGCTGGTCCGGCGCTGGGAGATCCGGCTGCAGCAGCGCACCGTCGCGGTGGAGCTGGCCACCGGCCACGACCTGGCCCGCGAGGCCACGGGGAGCACGGGGAGCGGCTCATGAGCACCGCGTCCGGGATGGCGGCACTGAAGAAGGCCGCGAACGGCAGGCGGAAGCTGCGCTGGCCGCACTACCTGCTGATCGCCTCGGGGCTGCTCGTCCTGCTCTCGCTCGTCCGCGTGATCGACGACGCGACCCCGGTGACGTCCAGCGGGACGGTCAGCGCCTCCCTCCGCCTCGCCGTGCCGATCTTCCTGGCGGGGCTCGGCGGGCTCTGGTCGGAGCGGGCCGGCGTGATCAACATCGGACTCGAGGGCATGATGATCCTCGGGACCTGGACGGGCGCCTGGGCCGGCTACCAGTGGGGCCCCTGGATCGGCGTCCTCGCGGGGGTCATCGGCGGCGCGCTCGGCGGGCTGCTGCACGCGATCGCGACCGTGTCGTTCGGCGTGGACCACATCGTGTCCGGCGTCGCGATCATCATCCTCGGGGTCGGCCTGACGCAGTTCCTCGCCGGACTGGTCTTCGACAAGGGCGAGGCGAAGGCGCTCGGCGGCGGGCCGCGGCAGTCCCCGCCCGTCGATTCGATAGATACGCTCACCCTGCCGGTGCTGTCCGGCGGGAAGATCGGCGGCTGGCAGAGCCCCGACTGGCTCGGCTCGCTGGAGGAGCGGCACTGGTTCCTGCTGTCGGACCTGGCGGGCATCCTGCGCGGCCTGACCCACGAGATGTCGCTGCTGACGTTCGTGGCGCTGCTGCTGGTGCCGCTCAGCTTCCTGATCCTGTGGCGGACGCCGTTCGGCCTGCGGATCCGCTCCTGCGGCGAGGACCCGTACGCCGCCGAGTCCCTCGGCGTCCCGGTCTACCGGATGAAGTACGCCGCCGTGATCATCTCCGGCGGGTTCTCCGGGCTGGCGGGCGCGTTCCTCGTCACCGTCGCGGGCAACCTCTTCCAGGACGGCCAGACCAACGGCCGCGGCTTCATCGGCCTCGCCGCGATGATCTTCGGTAACTGGCGGCCCGGGGGCCTGATGGCGGGCTCGCTGCTGTTCGGCTACACCGACGCGATGAACGTCCGGGGCGGCGGCGAGTCCGTCCACGCGCTGCTGCTGTTCGTGACGATCCTGCTGGTCGGCGTGGCGGTGTGGCAGGCGGTGCGCGGGACGCGGCTGCGGCCGGAGGCGGTGACCGATCTCGGACACCGCGAGGTGCGCAACGCCTACCTCGGCTCCGTGCTGGCGCTGGTCGCGGCGGCCGGGCTGCTGGTGTGGTTCCTGATGAGCGACCTCGTCCCCGGCGAGCTGGTCTCGTTCACGCCGCATCTGGTGACGCTGCTCGTGCTGTCCCTGGCGAGCCAGCGGCTGCGCATGCCCGCCGCGAACGGGCTCCGGTACCGGCGCGGTGAGGCACGATAAGGCAATGGAGATCGACTGGCCTGCCCTGCGCGACGCCGCGCGGGAGGCGATGAAGCGCGCCTACTGCCCGTACTCCGGTTTCCCGGTCGGCGCCGCCGCGCTGGTGGACGACGGCCGGATCATCAGCGGCTGCAACGTCGAGAACGCCGCGTACGGGGTCGCCCTGTGCGCGGAATGCGGGGTCGTGTCGGCGCTGCACGGCCCCGGCAAGTCGGAGGACCCGCGCCTGGTCGCGGTGGTGGTCGTCGACCGGCACGGCAACACGCTGATGCCGTGCGGCCGCTGCCGCCAGCTCCTCTGGGAGTTCGGCGGCGCGACCATGCAGATCGAGACGACGAAGGGCATCCTCCCCATGTCGGACGTCCTGCCGGACGCGTTCGGCCCCGACGACCTGATCAAGAGGGTGTGATCCGTTGGACGCCATCGACGTCATCCGCGCCAAGCGGGACGGCGGGGCCCTGACCCCCGACCAGATCGACTGGGCCGTCGACGCCTACACGCGCGGCGCGATCGCCGAGGAGCAGATGGCGGCGCTGGCGATGGCGATCCTCCTCAACGGCATGGACCGGGCCGAGGTGGCTCGCTGGACGGACGCGATGATCCGCTCCGGCGAGCGCATGGACTGGTCGGCGCTGGACCGTCCGACCACCGACAAGCACTCCACCGGCGGCGTCGGCGACAAGATCACCCTGCCGCTGGCGCCGGTGGTGGCGGCGTGCGGGGCGGCCGTCCCGCAGCTGTCAGGACGCGGCCTCGGCCACACCGGCGGGACGCTCGACAAGCTGGAGTCGATCCCCGGCTGGCGGGCGTCGCTGTCGAACGCGGAGATGCTGGACGTCCTGCGCGCGGCCGGTGCGGTGGTCTGCGCGGCGGGCGGCGGCCTGGCCCCCGCCGACCGCAAGCTGTACGCGCTGCGCGACGTGACCGGCACCGTGGAGTCGATCCCGCTGATCGCGTCCTCGATCATGTCGAAGAAGATCGCGGAGGGGACGGGCGCGCTCGTCCTGGACGTCAAGGTCGGCTCCGGCGCGTTCATGAAGACGGTGGAGGACGCCCGCGAGCTGGCCGAGACGATGGTCGCGATCGGCACGGACAACGGCCTGCGCACCACCGCCCTCCTCACCGCGATGGACCGTCCGCTGGGCAACGCGGTCGGGAACGCCGTCGAGGTCGCGGAGTCGGTGGAGGTGCTCGCCGGGGGAGGCCCGCCGGACGTGGTCGAGCTGACCCTGACCCTCGCCCGGGAGATGCTCGCCGCCGCCGGGCTCACCTCGAAGGACCCGGCCGACGCGCTCAAGGACGGCTCAGCCATGGACGTCTGGCGCCGCATGATCACCGCCCAGGGCGGCGACCCCGACGCGCCGCTCCCGTCCGCCCGCGAGAGCCACACCGTCACGGCGCCGTCCTCGGGCGTCCTGACCGGCCTGGACGCCTACGGCGTCGGCGTGGCCGCCTGGCGTCTCGGCGCGGGCCGGGCCCGCAAGGAGGACCCGGTCTCGTTCGCCGCGGGCATCACCTGCCACGCCAAACCAGGCGACACCGTGGAGAAAGGAGACCCCCTCCTCACCCTCCACACCGACGACGAGACCCGCCTGCCCCGCGCCCTCGAATCCCTGGACGGCGCGTACGAGATCGACGGCACCGCGACCCTGCACCCCCTGGTCATCGACCGGATCTCCTAGCCGTTCAGTGCAGGCCGCGCTTGCCGGGCGTCCAGAACGGCTTGACCTTGACGGACGTGCGCGGCCACCCGCGGTCGCGCACCAAGTGGTCACGGACCATCTGGCACGTCCGGGCCTCTCCGGCCACATAGGCGGCGCCCGGCTCGTCGGGAAGGTCAAGCCGTGCCACGGCGTCGACCATGACCTTTGACGAGGCCGCGGGCGAGCCCTCCCGATGCACGCGGTCCAGCCGGTGCGGGCCGGGCAGCGGCGGGTCGAGCTCGGGCGTCTCGCTCTCCAGCACCCCGTAGACCCGCGCGGACGCGTCCAGCTCCCGCAGCATCGGCCCGAACGCGACGGACGCCGTCTCCTCCCCGGCGAACACGTGGTAACCGGCTTCCCGGACGGTGAAATCCCCCTGCGGCCACCAGAACGTCACCGAGTCGCCGGGCTTCACGTCCCGCGCCCACCTGAGCCCGATGCCGTCGCCGTCGTAGAGGTGCACGCGGAGTTCCAGCTCCCGCGCGTCCCGGTCGAACTCCCAGATCGTGTAGCTGCGGAGGGTCTCCACGGGGTGCAGCAGCCCGTGAAGCGAGAGCGGGTCGTTGATCTGGACCCGGACGTGCTGCCCAGGCGAATAGCGGAACTCGATCGGCGCCTCGGCCACCAGCCGGATGCTCTTCATCGTCGGCGTGACCTCCCCGACGCCGGTGACCTCCGCGTCCATCGCGTAC
This sequence comes from Actinomadura sp. KC06, assembly GCF_004348735.1. Classification (GTDB taxonomy): domain Bacteria; phylum Actinomycetota; class Actinomycetes; order Streptosporangiales; family Streptosporangiaceae; genus Spirillospora. The sequence continues at coordinate 2,165 of NZ_SMKT01000108.1, read as the reverse complement.
TTGCCGACCAGCCGGTTCAGCGGGTTACGGGCCATGACTCCTTACCCCCTCTAGAATGTTTTAGAGGTATTAAGGAAACATAGAAGCCCTAGACTGTCAACGGCCGGCGAACGATCCGGAGGACGCCCATGAGCCCGAGCCGCCGCGACCGGCTGCGGCAGGAGACCCTGACGGAGATCCGCGAGGCGGCGCGCACGCTGCTGACCACGCGGGGCCCCGCCGCGGTGACGATCAACGCCGTCGCGCGGGAGGTCGGGATGAGCGGCCCCGCCCTGTACCACTACTTCTCCGGTCACGACGAGCTCGTCCAGGCCGTGACCGCCGACTTCTTCGCGGAACTGGCCGCGGAGATGCGCGCCGCCCGCGATGCCCAGCGCGCCGCCGGTGGCACCATCTCCGCCCGCCTGCTGGCGACCTGCCGCTCCATGCGGGGCTGGGCGATCGCGCACCCCGCCGAGTTCGGCTGGATCTTCACCAGCCCCGTCCCGTCCGCGGTCACCCGGAGCCCCGACTCCGCCCGCAACCTGGCCGGACGCGACTTCGAGCGGGTCTTCCAGGAGGAGATCGCGACGCTGTGGGAGACGAGCCCGTTCCCCGTCCCGGACGACCTGCCGCCCGCCATCCGCGAGCAACTGCGCGCCTACATCGACCGCCTGGGCATGAAGCTGCCCGTCGAGGTCGTCCACGTGACGACGTCCTGCTGGATCAGGCTCTACGGGCTTCTCTGCATGGAAGTCCTGAACCAGCTCGACTACATCTACACCGACGTGGAACCCATTTTCGAGGAATGCCTCAGGGACATGGCCGGACTGCTCGGACTCGACTACGAGCCGCCACCGGCCTGACCGGCTGCTTTGTGAACAATCACCGTTGACGGAGGTTCGCGCTGCTCTGCGAAGCTGATCAGGTTTGTTTCAATGATCAAGGAGCGGATGTTGAGAGCCTCACTCCTGCCCGTCGCGGCGCTCGCGGGCATGACGACCTTGGCGGCAGGCGCCTTGTCGTTGCCCGCTCACGCCGATACGGCACGTCCTCACATCGTCGTGAAGGACGGCAAGACGCAGCCCGTCTTCTCCTACAAGGACGCCATTCGCGAGAAGCTTTTCGTCGAGACCAGGGTGGACAGCGACGGCGACGGAAAACGCGACCGCGTATCCGTCTACGTCACCCGCCCGAAGGAGACGAACGCCGGGCTCAAGGTGGCGTCCATCATCGAGGGCAGCCCCTATTACGGCGGCCTGCACGACACGCCCTACCACCCGGCCGACGTCACCGACTACCCGCGCCTCGCGCCGTGGACGCCCCCGTCCGCCCCGCCCGGCGCGCCGAACTACGCGTTCCCCTATTACGACAACTATTTCGTCTCCCGCGGCTACGCCTTCATCGCCGCCGACACCCTCGGCACGGGCGACTCCGACGGCTGCCCGACCTCGGTCGGCCCGAACGAGGCCCAGGGCATGAAATCCGTCGTCGAATGGCTAACGGGCGACGCCGTCGCGTACGACGCGAACGGCAAGAAGGTCGACGCGAACTGGTCGACCGGGAACGCCGCGATGGCGGGCAAGTCCTACGACGGCACCCTGCCCCTCGCCACCGCCGGGACCCGCGTCAAGGGCCTCAAGACCGTCGTCTCCATTTCCGGCGTCTCCAACTGGTACGACGAATACCGCGCCAACGGCGGCGTGGTCGCCCCCGACGGCTGGCAGGGCGAGGATCTGGACCTGCACGCCAAGGTCGTCCTGTCCCGCAAGAACCCCGCCATCTGCGCGCCCGTCATGCGCGACATCGAAAAGAAGATGGACCGCGTCACCGGCGACTACAACCGCGCCTGGGACGACCGCAACTTCGCCAAGCAGGCGCCGCATTTCCGCGCCAGCGTCTTCATGACCAGCGGCCTCGCCGACTGGAACGTCAAGCCCCTCCAGATGTCCCTTCTCTGGGACGGCCTGAAGAAGGCCGGCGTCAACCGCAAACTCTGGATTCACCAGGCCGCCCATGACGAGCCTCTCGACGTCCGCCAAGGCGCATGGCTCGACGCGCTGAACCTCTGGTTCGCGCACGAGCTCTATGGCGTCCGCAACGACATCATGCGCCAGCCCAAGGTCGACCTCGAACGCACTCCCGGCAACTGGGAAACCCATCGCGACTGGCCCGCCCCCTCGGCC
>NZ_SMKT01000107.1 GCF_004348735.1 Actinomadura sp. KC06 | reverse complement strand
CCTCCAGCCCCCACCCACCGCCATCCAATTGACGAGCTCCGCTCGGCCGCCAATCGATCGACGAGCTCCGCTCGGCCCATCAATGCGTTAACGGGAGGCGGAGGGTCCTGACACTCTGCGGGTTTCCGCGGCGGCGTGGGCGAACGAGACTTGTGCCATGTCGGAACACGCGAATCTGCTCAAGCGCCACCGGGCGGTCATGCCGTCCTGGATCGCGCTCAACTACCAGGACCCCATCGAGATCGTCGGCGGCAAGGGCAACCGCGTGACCGACGCCGAGGGGAAGGGCTACCTCGACTTCTTCACGGGAATCCTCACGAACATGCTCGGGTACGACGTGCCCGAGGTGAGGGACGCGGTGGAGCGGCAGCTCGCCACGGGCGTCGTGCACACGTCCACCGCGTACCTGCTGCGGGGGCAGGTCGAGCTGGCCGAGAAGATCGCCCGCCTGTCGGGCATCCCGGACGCGAAGGTGTTCTTCACCAACTCCGGGACCGAGGCGAACGAGACGGCGCTGCTGCTGGCCGCGTACGCGCGGCGCAGCCCGCAGGTCCTCGCGATGCGGCAGAGCTACCACGGCCGGTCGTTCGCCGCGACGGGCGTCACCGGCAACCGGGCCTGGGCGAACGTGTCGTTCTCGCCGCTGGACGTCCACTTCCTGCACGGCGCCGACCGGCAGCTCCCGCAGTTCAAGGGCATGACGGACGACCAGTACGTCGACGCCTGCGTCCAGGACCTGCGGCACGTGCTCGCCACCGCGACCAGCGGGGACGTCGCCGCGCTGATCGCCGAGCCGATCCAGGGCGTCGGCGGGTTCACGATGCCGCCGGACGGCCTGTTCGCCGCGTACAAGAGCGTCCTGGACGAGTTCGGGATCCTCCTCATCTCCGACGAGGTCCAGACCGGCTGGGGACGGACGGGCCAGAGCTTCTGGGGCATCGGCAACCACGGCGTCGTCCCGGACATGATGACCTTCGCCAAGGGCCTCGGGAACGGGTTCGCGGTCGGCGGGGTGGTCGCGCGCGGCGACCTGATGGACGGCCTGCACGCCGTCGGGATCTCCACCTTCGGCGGCAACCCTGTCTCGATGGCCGCGGCGAACGCGACCCTCGATTACGTCCTGGACCACGACCTGCAGGCCAACGCCGCCAAGCAGGGCGCGACGATCATCGGCGGGCTCGCGTCGGCCGCCGACCGGCTGCCGATCGTCAAGGACGTCCGGGGCAAGGGGCTGATGTTCGCGGTCGAGCTGGCCGACCCCGGCACCGGCGAGCCGAGCCCGCCGCTGGCCGCGGCGGTGATGGAGGCGGCCCGCGAGCGGGGGCTGCTGATCGGCAAGGGCGGCCTGTACGGCAACGTCGTGCGCATGGCCCCGCCGATGACCCTGACCGACGCCGAGGCCGCCGAGGGCCTCGGCATCCTGACCGCGGCTCTTGAGGCTGTCAACGAGGAAGCGACCAAATGAGCAAGCACGTCACGCACTGGATCGGCGGGAAGCCGTTCGCCGGGGAGGCGGAGCGGCGCGGTGACATCTACGAGCCCGCATCGGGACGCCTCGCCGGGACGGTCGACTTCGCCGCGCAGTCCGAGGTCGACGCGGCCGTGGCCGCCGCGAAGGCCGCGTTCCCCGGCTGGCGGGACGCCTCGCTGTCGAAGCGCACCAGCGTGCTGTTCAAGTTCCGCGAACTGGTGAACGAGCACCGCGACGAGCTGGCCCGGCTGATCTCGTCCGAGCACGGCAAGGTCGTCTCGGACGCGGCGGGCGAGGTGGCCCGCGGCCTGGACGTCGTGGAGTTCGCCTGCGGCATCCCGCACCTGCTCAAGGGCGGGTTCTCGGAGAACGTGTCGACCCGGATCGACGCGTACTCGATCCTGCAGCCGCTCGGCGTGGCCGCCGGGATCACGCCGTTCAACTTCCCGGCGATGGTGCCGATGTGGATGTTCCCGGTCGCGATCGCGTGCGGGAACACGTTCGTCCTGAAGCCGTCGGAGAAGGACCCGTCGGCGTCGGTCCGGCTCGCCGAGCTGTGGGCCGAGGCGGGCCTGCCGGACGGCGTGTTCAACGTCCTGCACGGCGACAAGGCCGCGGTGGACGGGCTGCTGCACCACCCGGACGTCAAGGCGGTCAGCTTCGTCGGCTCCACCCCGATCGCGCGCTACATCTATTCGACGGCGGCGGCGAACGGCAAGCGGGTGCAGGCGCTCGGCGGCGCGAAGAACCACATGCTGGTGCTGCCGGACGCCGACCTCGACCTCGCCGCGGACGCGGCCGTGTCCGCCGGGTTCGGCTCGGCGGGGGAGCGGTGCATGGCGATCTCCGTGGTCGTCGCCGTCGACCCGGTCGGGGACGAGCTGATGGCCAAGGTCAAGGAGCGGGTCGCCAAGCTCAAGGTCGGTCCCGGCGACGATCCCGAGTCGGAGATGGGCCCGCTGGTGACGCGGGCGCACCGCGACAAGGTGGCGTCCTATCTCGACAGCGGCGTCGCGCAGGGCGCCACGCTCGCCGTCGACGGGCGCGCCCCGGAGGTGCTCGGCGGCGCCGGGGACGGGTTCTGGCTCGGCCCGACCGTCCTCGACCACGTCACCCCGGAGATGGACGCCTACAAGGACGAGATCTTCGGCCCGGTGCTGTCGGTGGTGCGGTCCGGCTCCTACGAGGAGGCGATGGAGCTGATCTCGGCCAACCCGTACGGCAACGGCACCGCGATCTTCACCAACGACGGCGGCGCGGCGCGCCGGTTCCAGAACGAGGTCGAGGTCGGCATGGTCGGCGTCAACGTGCCGATCCCGGTGCCGATGGCTTACTACTCCTTCGGCGGTTGGAAGGACTCACTCTTCGGTGACAGTCACGCGCACGGGATGGAGGGCGTCCACTTCTATACGCGCACGAAGGCGGTCACCTCGCGCTGGCTGGACCCCAGTCACGGAGGGGTGAACTTGGGCTTCCCGACCAGCGGTTAAACCCGCTCGCACGGGCCGTTCTCGTCGGTTGTTTTCGTCGCGCCGCAGCCGACGAATAATGCCAACATCCATTGACGGCCTGTGTGTCGGGGGACACAATCTGACTGTCTCAAATAATGGAGACGAAATAAAAAGTCAGTGTGCAGGAGAGCCGCGCGATGAACGCAGTCGACCACGCAGCAGAGGTGGACGCGCTCGGCAGGCGATTTCCGGGCTGGACCATTTGGTTCGGCCCCTTCACCGGCCACTGGTGGGCGCTGCCGCCGAAGGACCGCGACGTCGGCGACTTCCTGGAGGCCGATACCCCGCAACGGCTCATCGCACGGATCGAGGTGGTCGAGCGCACCGCACCGAAACGACCTGCGACCCGGCACGGCCGGTCCCGGCCGTTCCGCCGCGACCCCCGGCCCGACGTGCGGCGTCCTTCGAATCTCCTCCGTCTCGAAGGCGTCACACCGTCGCCGTCCGGCCGGGTGCCGGCGATCGCGTGGCCAGGCAGCACTGCAAGGTGATCCGCTGTTCCCCAACCTCGCCACGTCCGCCGGTGCCGCCGCGGCCCCGGGAAGGGCGGCAGTCCGCGCCATATCCCTCTCCAGCAACCTCCGTGTATGGCGCGGACGCCAGCACCCGCCGTCCCCCGGGGTCGCGGCGGTTTCTCCATTAACAACCCGTCCGAAACTTGCGGGCCGCAATCGGCGACAGAATCGCATTCCGCTCGCGGCGTAATAGGACAGCCTCGTCTTACCTTCCGGCAACGGAACGGAAAAGGCGCGAGTGGGCGGACTTCGGCGCTCATCCGCCGTTCCGCCGCAATTCGGAGGAGAAGTCGCCGCAGACCGGCGATGAACTCGTGCGCGGTCGTCGGCGCAGGCGGGAATGGCTGCCACCGCGACGCCGGAACGCCGTTCTTGCCGGGCGCCGCCGTCCAAGCCGCCGCGAAGACGCTACGCTGCGCCGACGGAGGACCCTTGCGCGACAGGCCGGGAGGCGGGGTCCTGGGCACCGATCGGGGAGCGACATGCGGGTGAGGGCCACGAGGCGCGTCAAGGTGGGTGCGGCCGTCGCGGCCGCCCTCGCGCTGGCCGCCGCCGGCCTCGGCGCGTCCGCGGGCGGCGACGACAAGGAGCCGGTCGGCGTCGCCCAGGTGGCGAGCACCCTCGGGCCCGGCGAGGGCATGCTGAACCTCCTCACGCTGCCCGGCGCCACCGAGAGCGGCAGCACCGACCCGCGCGTCAACTGGGTCACCCCGTTCCAGGAGCGCACCGGCTGCAAGGTCGGCCTGAAGGTCGTCCAGACGCCGGAGGAGATGGCCGACCTCATGCGCAACAAGGACCGTCGCTACGACGGCGTCGCCGCGCCCCCCGAGGTCGCCGGACGGCTCATCGCCGAGAACCAGGTCGCGCCCGTCAACACCGACCTCGTGGACGGCTACAAGAAGCTGGAGCCGAAGCTGCGCGGGCAGCTCAAGCACAACGGCAAGTACTACGGCATCCCGTACGTGTGGGGCGCGAACCTCCTCATGTACGACACCAGGGCAGTCCCGCCGCCGGGGAGCTGGGCCGCGCTGTTCGACCCCGGCCAGGCCCGCCGGTACTCCGGGAAACTGGTCATGCGCGACAGCCCGCTGGCCATCGCCGAGGCCGCGCTCTACCTGAAGGGCAAGGAGCGCAAGCTGAAGATCCGCGACCCGTACTCGCTGACGCCGAAGCAGCTCGCCGCCGCCGGACGCGTCCTCGCCGCGCAGCGCCCGCACGTCGAGCGGTACTGGGAGCGGCCCGCCGAGGCCGTCAGCGCGTTCGCGGGCGGACGGGCCGTGCTGGGCCAGGCGTGGCCCTACCAGGTGGACGTCCTGAACCGCGCCTCCCGGCCCGTCCAGGGCGTGATCCCGTCCGAGGGCGTGACCGGCTGGATGGACGCCTGGATGATCGGCGCGCGGGTGCAGCACCCGAACTGCATGTACCAGTGGCTGCAGTGGACCGCGTCGCCGGACGTCCAGCAGCAGGTGGCCGAGTGGACCGGGGTCGCGCCCGCCAACCCGCAGGCCTGCTCGGGCGACCGCCTCAAGCCGGGGTTCTGCGCCGCCTACCACGTCGGCGACCGCGACTACATCGACGACATCACGTTCGCGCACGCGCCGTCGAAGACGTGCGGCAGGTCCGCGAAGCCGGACGACTCGGAGGAGTCGGAGAAGAACGACTGCACCGACTACGCAGAGTGGACGAGGACATGGATCGAGTCCACCAAGCTGTAGCGCGCTAGGTCAGGGCCGGAAGGTCTCTCCGGCGCGCCCGACCGCCCCCAGCCGGGCGCGCCTGCCGGGTGGTCCCGGACTTCCCCCCGAACGTCCGGGTCACCCTTCTCCCTGGAGAGACCTCCTCGGCGACGGCGCCTGTCAAGCGGAAGGGGCCGTCGTCATCGCCGGCGGCCGCTCCCCGACCGGCCGTCCGGCGTGCGTGCGCGGCTCCCGAGAGCCCCGCCGTGCGCGGGGTACCGGCGGGGCGGGTGCGCAGTCGTCGCACGCGAACACCCCGGTCGAATCCGGCAGGCGGCCGACGCGGACGCGCGGCCGGGGCCACTTCTTGCGGCAGACGACGCAGGCGTCGCCCAGGCGCTGGGCTGTGCTCAGCCCGCCCGGGTCCACGGTCGGCTCGTCCGTTCGGCCCATGTACCCATCCCCCTGGCGGGAGTCGACGTCACGTACCCCCTTTATAGGCGGGGAAGGGTGTTGTCACCCTTGGCGCAGGTGAAAAGGGCGGCAAAGCCTCCCGTGTCGCCGGGCATGGGCTCTGGCCAGGGCATATGCCGACCGGCGCGGTACGGTCCCCGGCCAGTTGCTTTGCAGTTTCTTTGATGGATATTGCGTACAAAGGAGACATGTCGGACCGGAACGCGGAAACGCACGTCCGGCCGCACCGGCCCCGCCCCGCGCGGCCCCGCCCCGCGCGGGCGCGCGAGACGCCGGCCGCCATCGGCGCCGCCGGCGTCCCGCTGGTGGTCGCGGTGGCCCTGGCGGCCGCCGCGCTGTCCCTGTACGCGGACGTCGGGAACACCGGCGTCCTCACGGCGGTCATGGCCCTGCTCTGCCTCGCGGGCCTCGGGCTCGTCGCCTGGGGCGTGCGGCGGGGCGCCCGGCGGTCCGCCGACCGGACACTGCGGCCGGCGGCGCGGCTCCACGCGGAGCTGGCCGGGATCGAGGACGCCGACCTGAGCCGCCGGGTCCCGGTGCCGTCCACCGGCGACGACATCGAGCGGCTCGCCCGCCGCGTCAACGCGCTCCTCGGCAGGCTGGAGAGCGCGGCGCTGCAGCGGCGCGCGTTCATCGCGGACGCCTCGCACGAGCTGCGCACCCCCCTCACCGGCCTGCGGACCCGCATCGAGCTCGCCCTCGACGCGCCGGACGACGGCGACCCCGTGGACACGCTCCGGCACTCGCTGCACGACGTGGACCGCCTGCACCACATCGTCGAGGACCTCCTCGTCCTGGCCCGCCTCGACTCCGGCGAACGGCCCGGGCTGGAACCCGTCGACCTCGGCGCGCTGGTGGAGGAGGAGGCCGGGCGCCGCACGCCGCCCGTCCCGACGACGGTCAAGGCCGAGTCGGGCGTGCTGGTCGAGGCGAACCGGCCGCGGCTCGGCCGCGTCCTGCTGAACCTGCTCGCCAACGCGGAGCGGCACGCCGTCTCGACGATCGAGGTCACGGTGCACACCGAGCCGGGGGAGGCGGTCGTCGAGGTGCGCGACGACGGACCCGGCATCCCGCGCGCCGACCGCGACCGGGTCTTCGAGCGGTTCACCCGGCTCGACTCCGCGCGCAGCCGCTCCGACGGCGGCAGCGGCCTCGGCCTGGCCATCGCCCGGCAGATCGCCGTCGCGCACGGCGGGCGCCTCTACGTCGGCGACGGCGCGTACGGCGCCCGCCTCGTCCTGCGCCTCCCGCTCGCCGGCTCGCGATGACGCGGACCCGCTCACTGGCGGGACGGGACCAGCGGGCGGCGATGGCCGACAATGGACGCGTGATGCCTCCGTCAAATCCCCACGCGCCCGCCCGCGAGCTGGTCGTGCTCGGCTCCACCGGTTCGATCGGCACCCAGGCGCTGGACGTCGTCCGCCGCAACCCCGGCAGGTTCCGGGTGACCGGGCTCGCCGCCGGCGGCGGACGGGTCGGGCTGCTGGCCGAGCAGGCGCTGGAGTTCCGGCCCGAGATCGTCGCGGTCGCCAAGGCGTCCGCCGCGCAGGAGCTGCAGCTCGCCTTCTACGCCGAGGCCAAGCGGCGCGGCTACGCCTCCGGCGACTACCCCATCCCCAAGATCGTCGCCGGGCCGGACGCCGTCGCGGAGACCGCGGCGTGGCCGTGCGACGTGGTGCTGAACGGGGTGACCGGCGCGCTCGGCCTCGCCTCGACGCTCGCCGCGCTGGACGCCGGCCGGACGCTCGCGCTGGCCAACAAGGAGTCGCTCATCGTCGGCGGCCCGCTCGTCAAGGAGCGGGCGCGGCCGGGGCAGATCGTCCCCGTCGACTCCGAGCACTCCGCGCTCGCCCAGTGCCTGCGCGGCGGCCGCGCCGACGAGGTGCGGCGGCTCGTGCTGACCGCGAGCGGCGGGCCGTTCCGCGGACGGAGCCGCGCCGAACTCGCCGGCGTCACGCCCGAGCAGGCCATGAACCACCCGACCTGGGACATGGGCCCCGTCGTCACCATCAACTCCGCGACCCTCGTCAACAAGGGCCTGGAGGTCATCGAGGCGCACCTGCTGTTCGACGTCCCGATGGACCGGATCGGGGTCATGGTGCACCCGCAGTCCGTGATCCACTCGATGGTCGAGTTCGCCGACGGCTCCACGCTGGCGCAGGCGAGCCCGCCCGACATGCGGCTGCCGATCGCGCTCGGCATCGACTGGCCGGACCGCGTCCCGGACGCCGCGCCCGGCGTCGACTGGACGCAGGCGCACACCTGGGAGCTGTTCCCGCTCGACGACGACGCGTTCCCCGCGGTGGCGCTGGCGCGGCGGGCCGGTGAGCTGGGCGGAACGTTCCCGGCCGTTTACAACGCCGCGAACGAGGAATGTGTGGACGCGTTCCGCGCGGGACGCCTCCCGTTCCTCGGGATCGTCGACACGATCGCGCGGGTCGTGGACGAGCACGCTACGGAGAGAGGCGAGCACGAGCAGAGTTCGGGCCCGGCCGGGGAGCTGACGCTCGACGGCGTCCTCACCGCGGACGGATGGGCGCGGACCAGGACCCGGGAACTGACCGGAACCGACTGAGACCCGGAGGCCCGCCCCGCCGCCTCCGGACGAGCCCGAGGAGACCCGATGGCGTTCCTGCTCGGCGCGGTGGCGTTCGTCGTCGCGCTGCTGCTGTCGGTGATGCTCCACGAGGGCGGGCACCTGGTCCCCGCGAAGCGGTTCGGGATGAAGGCCACGCAGTACTTCGTCGGCTTCGGGCCGACGCTGTGGTCGACGCGGCGGGGCGAGACGGAGTACGGCGTCAAGGCGATCCCGCTCGGCGGTTTCGTCAAGATCGTCGGATACACGCCGCTGGAGGAGATCGACCCGGCGGACCGTCCGCGCGCGTTCTACCGGCAGCCCGCCGGGCGCCGCGCGATCGTGATCGTGTCCGGCGTCGTCGTGAACTTCGTGTTCGCGTTCCTGCTGCTCATGGCCATGGCGATGACCGTGGGCGTGCCGCAGTCCGGCACCGTGACCAGCACGGTCGAGGAGGTGACGCCGTGCGTGCCCGCCGGGATGCGGGCGGCGTGCGAGGAGGGCCGTCCGCGCTCGCCCGCCGCCGCGGCCGGACTGCGCGCGGGCGACCGGGTCGTCTCGTTCAACGGCACGCCCGTCTCGGACTGGACCGAGCTCACCAAGGCCATCGACAAGGCGAAGCCGGGCCAGACAGTGCAGCTGGTGGTGCAGCGACCAGGCAACGCGCAGCCCACGACGCTGCCGATCAGCCTCGCGGACGTGGACGGTCAACCGTTCGTCGGCATGTCGGCCAAGGTCGTCGGCGGCGGCTACGACCGGGCGGGCCCGCTCGGCGCGACGGCGTTCGCCGCGCGCGCGACCGGCCGGACCGTCGCGGGCATCGGCGAGGTCGCGGTGGACCTGCCGTCCGCCGTCCCGAGGCTGTTCTCGCCCGACCGGGAGAGCACGCCCGGCGGCCAGGTCGGCAGCGTGGTGGGCGCGACGGACGTGTCCGGCCAGATCTTCGCCTCCGAGACGAGCTCCGCCCGCGACAAGATCGCGCTGTTCCTGTCGCTGGTCGTGTCGGTGAACATCTTCCTCGGGGCGCTGAACGTCCTGCCGCTGCTCCCGCTGGACGGCGGGCACCTCGCGGTGGTCGGGTACGAGCGGGCCCGCGCGGCCGTCAACCGGATCAGGGGGCGTCCGGATCCGGGCACGGTCGACATGACCCGGCTGCTGCCGCTGACCTACCTCGCGGTCCTGGTGCTCGTGGGGCTCGGGGTGCTGCTGATCCTCGCGGACGTGTTCAATCCGCTCCAGCTACCGGAATGACAGAAAATGTTTACTTAGGGTAGTTGAATGGTCACATCCTTGATGGGTGGGCGGCGACCGTTCAGCGGTCCACGCCGCTTAGGCTTTGTATCGGGGCCGCGAGTCAGAGGAGAGGGATGAGCGTTTCACTGGGAATGCCGGGCGTCCGGGGCGATGGCGACGGGCGGGCGCCGGGTCTGAGCACGCCGCGCCGCGCGTCCCGGAAGATCATGGTCGGGAGCGTTCCGGTCGGGGGCGACGCCCCGGTTTCGGTGCAGTCGATGACCACCACCCTCACCGCCGACGTGAACTCGACGCTGCAGCAGATCGCGGAGCTGACCGCGGCCGGGTGCCAGATCGTCCGGGTCGCGGTGCCGTCGCAGGACGACGCCGACGCGCTGCCCGCGATCGCGCGCAAGTCGCCGATCCCCGTGATCGCCGACATCCACTTCCAGCCCAAGTACGTGTTCGCCGCGATCGACGCGGGCTGCGCCGCCGTCCGGGTCAACCCGGGCAACATCAAGAAGTTCGACGACAAGGTCGGCGAGATCGCCCGCGCGGCCGCGGACGCGGGCACCCCGATCCGGATCGGCGTGAACGCCGGCTCGCTCGACAAGCGGCTGCTGGAGAAGCACGGCAAGGCCACCCCGGAGGCGCTGGTGGAGTCGGCGCTGTGGGAGTGCTCGCTGTTCGAGGAGCACGGCTTCCGCGACATCAAGATCTCGGTGAAGCACAACGACCCGGTCGTGATGATCGAGGCGTACCGGCGGCTGGCCGCGGCCTGCGACTACCCGCTGCACCTCGGCGTGACCGAGGCGGGCCCGGCGTTCCAGGGCACGATCAAGTCGGCGGTGGCGTTCGGGGCGCTGCTGGCCGAGGGCATCGGCGACACGATCCGGGTGTCGCTGTCGGCGCCTCCGGTCGAGGAGGTCAAGGTCGGGCAGGCGATCCTGGAGTCGCTCGGGCTGCGCAAGCGCGGGCTGGAGATCGTGTCGTGCCCGTCGTGCGGCCGGGCGCAGGTGGACGTGTACACGCTGGCCGAGCAGGTCACAGCCGGGTTGAAGGACTTCCCCGTCCCGCTGCGGGTCGCGGTGATGGGCTGCGTGGTGAACGGCCCCGGCGAGGCGCGCGAGGCCGATCTCGGCGTCGCGTCCGGCAACGGCAAGGGGCAGATCTTCGTCAAGGGCGAGGTCGTCAAGACCGTCCCGGAGTCGCAGATCGTCGAGACGCTGATCGAGGAGGCGATGCGCATCGCCGACGAGATGGGCATCGAGATCGGCGAGGACGGGTCGGTGTCCGGCCCCGGCGCGGACGTCGTCGTCGGCTGACGCGGCGCATCGACATGTAGCGAACAGAGCTGACGCGAGGGCCCCGGGTGCGAACCCGGGGCCTTTCTGCATCTGCGGGGCGGTCTGCGTGAGCGCCCGGATCCGGAACGTCCTGACTGATCACGAAGTTCCGCTGATCTTGTCACGATTCCGCATCCACTCGTGAGGGGCCCTGTCCGGCCCACGTCCGGAACGCCAGAATCTTCACTCGTTTACCCGTATGTCTGACTCAATCGGAGTTGGCACGTTAGGGGGATTTGTGAAGAGGATCGTTGTCGTGGCCGCGGTGGCCTGCCTCGGTCTCACCGGCCTGGGCGCCACAAGCGCACAGGCCGAGAGCCCCTCCGCCGGATCGGCCGGAGGCTTCAACCCCGCCTCGCTCAAGTGGCACGCCTGCCCGGCGGACTTCGTCAAGACGGTGCACGACCTCTACGACGTCATCTACCCGGTCTCCAAGATCGTGCAGTGCGCCGAGCTGTCGGTCCCGCTCGACTACGCCAAGCCCGGCGGCAAGAAGATCACCTTGCAGCTCACCAAGACGCCGCACACCGGCAAGGGCCCGGCCAAGGGCGACATCGTCGTCAACCCGGGCGGTCCCGGCGGCAGCGGCGCGCTGTTCGGCCCGCGCGTGTTCGCGCAGAACTCGGCCCCGATGCGCGAGGCCTACAACGTGATCGGGTTCGACCCGCGCGGCGTCGGCATGAGCGTCCCGGCGCTCACCTGCGACCCGAACTACGGGCACGCCCCGCGTCCCGACTACGGCACCGGCGACCGCGAGTCCGTCCGGACGTGGCTGAAGCTCACCAAGGCATACGCCGAGAGCTGCGCGAAGAACGACAAGATCGGGCTGCTGGACCACATCAAGACCATCGACTCGGTCCACGACGTGGAGTCGATCCGGCGCGCGCTGGGCAACGACAAGCTCGACTGGTACGGCGCGTCCTACGGCACCTACCTCGGCTCCGCGTACGCCACCGTGTACCCGAAGAACGTCGACAAGATGGTGCTGGACGGCGTCGTCGGTCCGTCCGACGTCTGGTACGACGCCAACCTCAACCAGGACGTCCAGTTCGACAAGAACTTCGAGTACTACCTCGGTTGGATAGCCAAGTACGACGCGACGTACAAGCTGGGCAAGAAGCAGCGCGAGGTGCGCGACTTCTTCTACGACCTGCGCGCCAAGCTGAAGAAGAACCCGGTCCGCTACACCGACCCCGACAGCGGCCAGACCCTCGCCGTCGGGCCGGACGAGCTGACCGACACCATTCTCAACGCCGCCTACCGGCGCAGCCAGGCCGTCTGGCACGGCTATGCGGCCGGGCTGGCGGCGTACAAGGCGGGCGACACCGCGACGTTCGCGCTGACCTTCGGCGGGCCGACCAGCGGGGGCGTCCCGGACAACGGCAACGCCGTCTACCTCGCCGTCCAGTGCACCGACGTGCAGTGGCCGCTGAGCTGGAAGAAGTGGCAGCGCGACAACGACCGGATCCACCGCAAGCACCCGTTCGAGACGTGGGCCAACGCCTGGTTCAACGCGCCGTGCCTGTTCTGGGGCGCCAAGGCCGGCGAGCCGGTCGACATCGGCCGCACCCGCGACCTGCCGAAGAACATCCTGATGTTCCAGTCGACCCACGACGCGGCCACCCCGTACGCGGGCTCGCTGGACATGCAGCGCAGGCTCAAGGGCTCGCGCCTGGTCGTCCAGGACGGCGACCGCACGCACTGCATCGTGCACCGCGGCTCCGCTGAGGTGGACGCCTACTTCGACGCGTACTTCCTGCGGGGAGAGCGTCCGGAGGAGCGGACGGTCCACGTCCCGCAGCTGGGCGACCCGACCCCGCCGGCGCAGGCGTCCGCCAAGACGCTCGTCGGCACCGGATCGCTGACCGCCGCGCGCCTTAAGGCGGACATCATCCGCTGACACACGGGCGCCGACGGCCGACCGGCCGTTCGTCGGTGAGGGCCCCGGGGAGCGATCCCCGGGGCCCTCTCGCGCTCAGGCGCGATGGGCGCGGACGCTCCGCAACATCACGAAGTTCCGCTGATCTTGTCACGATTCCGCATCCACTCAGGCCGGGCTCTGCCGCCATAACCGACATAGCCGCCAGAATCTCCCACGCAGTTCGCAACCGTTATGCATCGGCGTGGCTCCCCCCACCCGCGTCCGGCCCCCCCTGGGCACCCGCGTCCGGGCATCCGGAGCCGCCGATCTGAGGGGGTCAGGTGAAAAGGATTCTTCTCGTCACGGCCACGATGGTCGTGGCGGCCGGCGGCACCATCGCCGCCGTGTCCGCGAGCGCGGACGGCGGGCGGTCGAGCGCCGCCACGGTCGCGGCCACGGGCATCGACTGGGGGAAGTGCGAGGTCAGCGGCCCGGACGACCCGATGAACAACGCGCAGTGCGCCAAGGTCGAGGTCCCCCTCGACTACGACCGGCCGAACGGCCGCAAGATCTCCATCGCGGTGTCGCGGTTCAAGCACACCGACGAGAAGAACTACCAGGGCGTCCTGTTCGTGAACCCGGGCGGGCCCGGCGGCTCCGGGCTGGCCTACGCGCCCGCGCTCGCGCGCTGGATCGGCGGCGCCGGGCACCCCGAGGTCGCCGCCAAATACGACATCATCGGCTTCGACCCCCGCGGCGTCGGGTCCAGCACGCCCCAGCTGAGCTGCGACCCGCACTACTCCGACCCGATCCGTCCGGACTACGTCCCCGGTTCGTGGAAGGAGGAGCAGGCCTGGATCGCCAAGTCCAAGAAGTACGCGCAGGACTGCACCGAGAAGTTCGGCTGGCTGCTGCCGCACATGCGCACCACCGACGCCGCGCGCGACGTCGACGCGATCCGCGCCGCGCTCGGCCAGAAGCAGATCAGCTGGTACGGCTTCTCCTACGGCACCTACTTCGGCGCCACCTACGCCACGCTCTTCCCCAGCCGCGTGAAGCGGATGGTGATGGACGGCAACGTCAACCCGAAGAACATCTGGTACGACTCCCAGCTCGAACAGGACAAGGCGTTCGAGCGCAACATGAAGTCCTGGTGGGCCTGGACCGCCAAGTGGGACTCGGTCTTCCACCTCGGCACGACCGGGAAGGCCGTCGAGGCCAAGTACTACGAGGTCCGCGCCGCGGCGAAGAAGTCCCCGATCGCCGGGAAGATCGGCCCGGACGAGCTGGACGACATCGTCCTGTCCGCCGGCTACAACACGGGCTTCTACATCCCGTTCGCGCAGATCCTCTCCCAGTGGGTCAACGGCAAGGACCCGGCGGGCCTGCTCGACTGGCTCAACCCGGGCGGCGACGACAACGGCTTCGCCGTCTACAACGCCGTCCAGGCCGCGGACGCCAAGTGGCCGCGCAACTGGAACAAGTGGCACAACGACGCCGTGCGGCTCTACAAGCAGGGCTACCGGTTCAACACGTGGAGCAACGTCTGGTACAACGCCCCGGTCGCGTTCTGGCCGTTCAGCGGCGGGCCGGAGTTCAGGCTGAAGGGCGACCGGCGCCTGCCGGGCATGCTGCTCGTCCAGTCCACGGAGGACGGGGCGACGCCGGTCGAGGGCGGGCTGGAAATGCACAAGGTCTTCCCGTCCTCGCGCCTGGTGTTCGAGCTCGGCGGCAAGACGCACTCCAACACCCTCAACGGCAACGCGTGCCTCGACGACAAGGTCGCCGCGTACCTCGACACGGGTGCGCTGCCGGGCAGCCGCCGCGGCCCGGACGCCTACTGCAAGGCCCTTCCGGAGCTGAACGACCCGGACCCGACGGCCATGCGCACCAAGGTCGCCGGACCAACCTCGGGCAAGGACCTCCCGGTCGGACGCCCATAACGAGCTGAACGCATAGCTCGCTGAACGCACGGCACGCTGAATCGTGGCGTGTCCCCGGTCCCGAACCGGCGGGCACGCCACGATTCATTTCGTGACGCCCTTTGACGGGACACGCCCCATTCGGTCAGGAATCGCGCGATACCAGGTTCGCGCTGGTCACGGCGTCCCTCCGATAGAAATCCGGAGTGCTGAACGACGCTGGAATCAGGGCCGCGGCCGGGACGGCCGCCGCCGCAGTCACGCTCGGGGTCGCGGCGCTGGGAACACCCGCCGCGTTGGGAACACCCGCCGAGGCGAGTCCCAGGCCCGCGCCGAGGCCCGCCGGGCTCGCCTGGAAGTCCTGCCCCGCCGACGACCCGGTGGAGGGCACCCGCCTCAAGGGCCTGCAGTGCGCGTCCCTCCGGGTGCCGCTCGACCACTCCCGCCCGCGCGGCGAGCAGATCACGCTCGAACTCACCCGCGCGCGGCACACGGCGTCCCGCTCCCAGGGCGTCGTGCTGCTGAACAGGGGCGGGCCGGGCGCGCACGGACGCGACCTGCCGGGCGTCTTCAAGAGAGCCGTGCCCGAGAAGGTCGCCGCGTCCTATGACTGGATCGGCTTCGACGCGCGCGGCGTCGGCGCCAGCAAGCCGTCGCTGATCTGCGACACGAGCTACCAGAACCCGGGCCGCGCGCGTCCGGACACCATCCCCGCGAACGCGCGGGAGGAGCGGGCGTGGACGGCCCGCGCCAAGGCCTACGCCGACGACTGCGCCAAGAAGTACCGGACGGTCCTCCCGCACATGGGCACGGCCAACTGGGCCCGCGACATGGACGAGATCCGCAAGGCCCTAGGGCAGGAGAAGCTCAACTACGTCGGCTACTCCTACGGCACCTACCTGGGCGCGGTGTACGCGACGATGTTCCCCGGACGGGTCCGCCGGATGGTGCTCGACAGCGTCGTCCGTCCGAGCGGGGTCTGGTACGAGAACAACCTCGACCAGAACGTTGCGTTCGAGAAGCGGATCCGCGCGTACTTCGCCTGGATCGCCCGGCACCACAAGACCTACCAACTCGGGAAATCTGAGCAGCGGGTCTCCGCGGCCTATGCCAAAGCGCGGGCCAGGCTGAAGGCCAAGCCCCTCGACGGGAAGATCGGGCCGTCCGAACTGGACGACATCTTCCTCGCCGACGGCTACGCCGACTACAGCTGGGCCTCGCACGCGAAGGCGCTGTCCGCGTACGTCGTCAAGAACGACGCGCGTCCGCTGCGCAAGGCGTGGCAGCCGCCCGGACGGCTCGACCAGAACAACTACGCCGTCTACAACGCCGTCCAGTGCCGCGACGCGTCCTGGCCGCGCGACTGGAGCCGCTGGCACGCCGACAGCGAGCGCCTCTACCGCGAGGGCTACCGTTTCGAGACCTGGGGCAACACCTGGTACAACGCGCCGTGCGCCTTCTGGCCGGTGGACGGCGGCCCGCCTCCGCGCGTGCAGGGCACCTCGTCGCTGCCGCCGATCCTCTTCGTCCAGGCGAGCGAGGACGCCGCCACCCCGTACGCGGGCGCGCTGGAGACGCACCGGAGGTTCCCCACGTCCAGGCTGATCGTGCAGGCCGGAGGCCGCAACCACGGCGTGGCGATGTCCGGCGACCCGTGCGTCGACCGGGCCGTCGTCGCCTACCTCGGCGACGGCCGGGTGCCCGCGAGCCGGATCGGGCCGGACGCCGAGTGCGCGGCCGGGCCCCCGCCCGAGCCCGCCAAGGGCAAGAAGCCGGGCCGCGCCGAGCGCGCCGCCTCGCCCGCTGAACCGTCCCGCTGAACCGCCCTGCCCCGCGGGGGTGGCCTCCGCAGGCTCGGGATCAAGCGTTCTCCGAGCCTGCGGAGGTGCGCGGACCTCGGACGGCATAGGCTTGTGCACGTGGTGCTTTCAGTGGTGAGGCCCGGGGGCCGGTAGCCGTGCGCATGCTGGGCTCGATCCCGGTGCGCGTGCTGGACGACCGGCACCGGGCGGAGGCCCTCGCGATCCTGGACGCCGACCCGGTGTCCAACGTGTTCGTCAGCTCCCGCGTGCACGCCGCGGGCCTCGACCCGCGCCGGCTCGGCGCCCAGATGTGGGGCTACCTGCGGGACGGCCGGCTCGTCTCGCTGTGCTACTCCGGCGCCAACCTGATCCCGGTCGCGGCGGGCCCGGAGGCCGTCCGCGCGTTCGCCGAGCGCGCCCAGGCGCAGGGGCGCCGCTGCTCGTCGATCGTCGGGCCCGTCGGCCCGGTCGGGGAGCTGTGGGAGATCCTCGCGCCGTACTGGGGGCCGCCGCGTGCCGTCCGCTCCGAGCAGCCGGTGATGGCGACCTCGGCCGTCCCGTCCGTCCCGGCCGACCCGCGGGTCCGGCGAGTTCGGATGGAGGAGTTCGACGTCGTCTACCCCGCCTGCGTGGCAATGTTCACCGAAGAGGTCGGCATCTCGCCCGACTCCGGCGACGGCGGGGTGCTCTACCGCGCCCGCGTCGCCGAGCTGATCCGCGACGGCCGCGCGTTCGCCCGCATCGAGGACGGGCGCGTCGTGTTCAAGGCCGAGATCGGCGCCGTCACCCCGCGGGCCTGCCAGGTGCAGGGCGTCTGGGTGCCGCCCGACCTGCGTGGGCAGGGCCGCGCCGCCGCCGGGATGGCCGCCGTCGTGGGGGAGGCGCTGCAGGGCGTCGCGCCGACCGTGTCGCTGTACGTGAACGACTACAACACGCGGGCGCGGGCCGTCTACCGGAGGGTCGGGTTCACCGAGATCGGCTCGTTCATGTCGATCCTGTTTTGAACCCGTCCGGTACGGCCAACCGACTTGTCATTGCCTGCCTGGTATGTCCCGATCTATGAATCGGGCTTCCGGGACGGGTACCATCCGGCCGTGGAATTCGCCGGGGCGTTACGGCAGGCCATCCAGGCCAGCGGTCTCACCCTGGAACGAATACGGCACCGGCTGGGCCGGCGCGGCCTCACGGTCAGCGTCGCCACGCTGAGCTACTGGCAGCGCGGCCGGAGCCGTCCGCGGTCCCGGACCGTCGTCGTCGCGCTCGAAGAGATCCTGCAGGTCCCGCCGGGGACGCTGACCGAATTGCTGGACGATCCCGCGCCCACCGCGACCCCCGTCCGCGGCGGTCTGACGGCCGGTTCGCCCGGCCCCGGCGAGCGCGGCCGGCCGGTGCGGGACCTGTGGCCCGACCCCGAGCAGTACGCGAGCCTCATCGGGCAGCTCGACCGGTCGGGCGACCACCGGCTCGAACGGCTGAGCATCCACGACGTCTTCCGGCTGGACGAGGTCCACCGGACCTGGACGCTGTCGGTGCGCACCGTCCTGCGGGCGGCGGGCGACGACATCGACCGGGTGGTGTGCGTCCACCAGACGAGCGTCGTCCAGCAGCCCGGCAACGCCGGAGTCGCCGCGGGGAGCACCGGCTTCGCCGCGGGCAACGCCGGGAACTCCGAGGCGCCCGGGATCGTCGGGCTGACCGAGCTCGCTGCGAGCCCCGGGAGCCCGGGGAGCGCCGGCAACCCCGGAAACGGCGGCAACGTCGCCGACCACGAGCCGGACGGCGCCGCCGGGGTCGACTCGGCCCCCGCCGCCGGCGGGACCGCCGGGCTCGCGGAGGTGCGGTACTGCCGCCCCGGACGCATCCGGGCCGAAGGCGGCCTTGTGGCGTTCGAGCTCGTCTTCGACCGCGTGCTGTCCGCGGGCGACACCGCCGTCGTCGAGTACGAGCTCGGGCCCATCGAGGAGCCCGCCTACGACAGCTACGACCGGCGGTTCTCCCATCCCGTCCACGACTACGTCGCCATCATCCAGTTCGACGGGGAGCGGCTCCCGGCGCGCTGCTACGGCTTCACCGCCGAGAGCTCGCAGTCGCCGCGGCAGCGGCTCGGCGAACTGTGGATCGGCACGTCGGGAAGCGCGAACATCGCGGTCGGCGCCGTTCGACGCGGCATCGTCGGGATTGAATGGGAGTGGCATTGACGCACGGTGCCGAGTTCGACGCTGTGAACGTGTCCGCGAAATACATGACCGGCGGGCCATACGGAGCTACACTCCATGAACCCCGCGTTTCCACCGGGTGTACTTCCCGGGCTCAGGCCCGGGGAGAGACGTCAAAAGTTGCCTGTTGGCATGGGGCCACGGGGGGCTTACAGTGAGCGCTGAAGTTGCAATTGCAGTTGTCAAGGCCGTTGTGCGGGGGCCGGCCGGAGATGATCCGGAGGCCGAACAGTGCAGAGTGTCGCAGAAGACGATCTCCTACAGGTCTTGCAGTACGGGCCGTTCAACGTCGCCCTGCACGCGGCGATCCAGGCCCGCGGGCTCAGCCTCGACTCGCTGCGCCGCCGCCTGGACGAGCAGGGCATCGCCGTCAGCCTGTCCACGCTGAGCTACTGGCAGCGCGGCCGGACCCGGCCCGAGCGCGCCGACTCGATGCGCGCCGTCCGCGGTCTCGAAGTCATCCTCGAACTGCCGCGCCATTCGCTGCTGACCCTGCTCAAGCCCACCGCTGAACGCGCCACCGGGCCGTGGCTGCCGGTGGAGGAGCTGTGCCCCGAGCCGGGCGTCCGCGACCTGCTGGACGAGATCGGCGACCGCGGGGAGCGGCAGCTCACCGGGCTGAGCATGCACGACCAGTACCTCATCGGCCGGCGCCGCGAGCTCCACGAGGTCCGCGTCCGCGCCGTCTTCCAGGCGCAGCAGCGCGGCGTCGACCGCTGGATCGCCGTCTACCACCATCCGCAGGGCGTCCTGCCGTCGTCCAGAACGGTCCGCGGCTGCCGGTTCGGCCGCGTCCGGATGGACGAGGCGAGCGGTCTCATCGCCGCCGAGCTGCTGTTCGACCGGGCCCTCGGCCGCGGTGAGACCTACCTGCTGGAGTACGGCTTCGGGTTCGACGAGGCCAGCCCGCCGGCGAACGAGGAGGGACGCGGATTCCGCGCCCCGCAGCACGAATACCTGATCGAGATCCGGTTCCACCCGTCCGCCCTTCCCGCCCGCTGTTACCGGACGTGGCGGCCGGACGGCCACACCGCGCTCAAGGATTCGGCTGACCTGCGGTTGTCCAGTTACCACAGCGTCCATTTCATCGAGTTCGGCATGGCCGCCGGTTATCACGGCATCCGCTGGGAGTGGGATTGACCGTTCTCCGCTTCTCGGCCGGCGCGTTTCCCGGCCAGCCGAGTGCGGATTCTGTTCAGCGTCATTTAACAAGCAGATTCAACAGGCGTTCCAGTTCGGCCGCCGGGTTTTCAGTCAGGCCCGCGTGAACCGGGCCCGGCTGAACGATCGTGCTTCGCGGTGCGGTCAGCCAGCGGAAGCGGGTGCCGGGCGGCTCCTTCGCCGCCTGGCCCGCGCGCTCGCCGCCGCAGCAGACGGCGTACACGGCCCGGAGCGCGGCGCGGACGCCCTCGACGTTCAGCAGCGGGTCCAGGGCGAGCAGGCGCTGCTCGTCCAGATGGGTGCGGCAGCCGAGGTAGTCGCGGGCGCGGCAGTACACCACCACGCCCACGTTCATCGCCTCGCCGCGTTCGACGCGCGGGACGATCCGCAGCGTCGCGTACTCGAAGATCGCCGGCTCGGCCGCCGTCCTGAGGTTGCTCATCGGGTGCCGCCCTGCCGGCCGGCGGTCTCCAGGTCGGGCAGCCAGTCGCGCGGCTTGGCGGCGCGGGGCAGCAGGATGTCGACGTAGGCGTCGCGCAGGGCCTGCGGGCCGGTGAAACCGGGCTCGCCGTCCAGCCAGACGTCGGGCACCAGGGCGGTCACCTCGCGCAGCAGGCCCTCCGTGATCTTCGGGGCGAGGTCGGCCTCGGCGGCCTCCAGCCGGGTCGCGTACGGGGTGAGGACGTGGTCGTCCACGTCGTACGGGCCGGAGAACAGCCGGGTCGCGTTCTTCCAGGCGTGGTGGAAGATGAGGGTCGCGCCGTGGTCGATCAGCCACACGTCGCCGTGCCAGACCAGCATGTTCGGGTTCCGCCAGCTCCGGTCCACATTCCCGGTGAACGCGTCGAACCACAGCACGCGGGACGCGAAGTCGGGGTCGGGGCGCCAGCCGAGCGGGTCGAACCCGAGCGAACCGGGCAGGAAGTCGACGCCGAGGTTCCAGCCGGGGCTCGCCTTCAGCAGGTCCTGCACGTCGGGGTCGGGCTCGTGGCGTCCGATGGCCGGGTCGAGGTCGATGAGCACCTGGTCGGGGACCCGGAAGCCGAGCCGGCGCGCCAGCTCACCGGTGATCACCTCGGCGATCAGCGCCTTGCGGCCCTGCCCGGCGCCGTGGAACTTCATGACGTAGGTCCCGAGGTCGTCGGCTTCGACGACGCCCGGCAGCGACCCGCCCTCGCGCAGCGGCGTCACGTAGCGGATGGCTGTCACATGAGGCAACACATCGCAACGCTATCGGGTGAACGCACTCGGGATAATCGAAACCATGGGCGTTGAACTGCTCGATCTGTCGGTGCCGATCGCCACCGGGATGCCGGTGTATCCGGGCGATCCGGAGGTGGAGGCCGTCCCGGCCCTGACGGTCGCCGGGTCGGGTGTGAACGTCCTGCGCCTGCACCTGGGGTCGCAGTCCGGGACGCACGTGGACGCCCCCTTCCACATCGACGACTCCCTGCCGCGCCTGGACGAGCTTCCCCTCTCCCGCTTCACCGGCCCCGCCGTGGTGATGGACGCCCGCGGTCTGCCTCCGCGGACGCCCATCGGCCCGGAACTGCTGCCCGGCGGACTCGGCCTGGGAGTCGTCCTGCTGATCGCGACGGGCTGGTCGGCGCACTGGGGCGGCGACGGCTATTCGGCCCATCCGTATCCGGCCGTCGAGACCGCGAAGGCGATCGTCGCGGCCGGTGTCCGGACGGTCGCGATCGACGCCTTGAGCGTCGACCGAACGCCGCCGCCGGGCGCCGACGATTTCTCGCTGGCGGCCCATCGCGTCCTGTGCGGTGCCGGTGCGGTGATCGGCGAGAACCTCACCGGGCTCGACCGCGTCCTCGACGCGCAGGACGCGGGCTGCGCGATCGACGTGTCGCTCTTCCCGATCGCCCTCGCGGGCGCGGACGGCGCGCCGGTCCGAGCCGTGGCGCGCGTCGACGACCGTGCCGTGCTCGTCTGAGAACCCGCTGAGCCGTCAGCCGAGCCATTCGAGCGCGGCGACGGTGAGGGCGGTGATCCCGGTGTCGATCGTCGGCTGGACGACGGGCGCGAACCTGGGGGAGTGGTTGACGGGGACGTCCCGGAGGACGGTCCCCCCTTCGACGGCCTTCGCGTACACGCCGGGGTCGACGCAGCCGATGCCCCAGTAGGCGAAGGGGGCGTCGAAGGCGTCCGGGATCAGGCTGAAGTCCTCGCTGGCCGCCAGCATTTCGATGGTGTGGAAGTCGTCGCCGAAACGCGCCTTGAAGGCGTGCGCGAGACGTCCGGCGACGTCGTCGTCGTTCACGGTCGGCGGGAACACGTTGAAACGCTCGATCTCCGGCTCTCTGGGCGCGCCGGAGGCCGCCGCCTCCGCGTTGACGCAGCGCCTGACGGCGTCGAGGACGTGCCGCCGCGTGTCCTCGTCGTAGGAGCGGATGTTCACGAGCATGACGGCGGTGTCGGGGATGACGTTGGAACTGGCACCGGCCTGGACGCTGCCCACCGTCACCACGGCGGGGGTCGTGGCGGGCAGCTCGCGGGACACGATGGTCTGGAGCCGCAGCACGCACATCGCCGCCATCACGACGGGGTCGACGGTCGCCTGCGGCATGGACCCGTGCCCGCCGCGCCCGAACAGCGTGACGCGCAGGCTGTCGGCCGCGGCGAAGAACGGGCCGGGCCGGACGCCGACGTACCCGGCCGGATAGGGCAGGACGTGCTGCGCGAACGCCACGTCCGGACGCGGAATCCTGCCGGCCAGGTCGTCGCGGACCATGGCGTCGGCCCCCGCTGAGTTCTCCTCCGAGGGCTGGAACAGCGGGACGAGCGTGCCCTGCCAGACGTCCTTGGCCTGCGCCATCAGGTGGGCGAATCCGAGCATGCAGGTCATGTGGACGTCATGTCCGCACGCGTGCATCAACGGCTGCGGACGGCCGTCCTCGTCGGTGGTGGTCGCCGTGGAGGCGTAGGGGAGCCCGGTGTCCTCCTTGACCGGCAGCGCGTCCATGTCGGCGCGGAGCAGCACGGTGGGGCCGTCCCCGTTGGAGAGGACGCCCACGACGCCCGTCCCTCCGATGCCCTCGATGACGCCGTAGCCCGACTCCCGCAGCCGCTCCGCGACCCGCGAGGCCGTGCGGTGCTCGGCGAGGCCGAGTTCCGGATGCGCGTGAAGGTCCTTGTAGAACTCCTCCAGGTGCGGGCGGACGTCGTCCAGCCCGGCGAGAACGGTGTCGGCGGCGCTCATGGCTTTTCCTTTCCTGGTTCCTCAGGGCCTTCTGTACCGGTTTGCGAGTCGCGGCGTGGCTTGACCCGGACGCTTCGCAACGCGGTGCTCGGCTCCAGTCCCAGCCCGCCGGGGAGTTGCCAGCCGCGACGGTGGGCGAGCGTCCGCAGCACCAGGCCCAGCAGGATGCCGGCCACGATCCCCACCGAGGGCGCGTCCAGGTACGAGCACAGGACGAACACACCGGCGACGGCGACGGCCACCGTCGCGTACAGGGCGTTGCCTCCCAGGACGGCCGGGACGCGTCCGCGCAGCAGGTCGCGGACGGCGCTGCCGCCGACCGCCGTGATCGTGCCCAGCAGCACCGCCGGGCAGCCAGCCGAGCCCGGCCGCCAGGGTCTTCTGCGCGCCGGTCACCGCCCAGAATCCGATGACGGCCGCGTCCAGCGGGGTGAAGAGCCGTTCCCACTGCTCCTCGTGGAGCTTGATCAGGAACGCGAGCAGGGCGCCGGCGAACGCGGTCGGCAGGTAGGCCGGGTCCGTCAGCGCGACCGGCGTGCCGTGCTGCAACAGCGTGTCGCGGATGATGCCGCCGCCGAGCCCGGAGACGGTGCCGACGACGAGGTACCCGAACAGGTCGAGCCCCTCCGCCCGCGCGACCACGCCGCCGAGCAGCCCGCACGTGAACACCCCGGCCAGGTCCAGGTAGCGCGTGACCGTGTCGATGGTCTCCGGCGACAGCCATCCGCTCACCTCGGCCCTCCCGATCCCGCGCCCTGCCGGTGGAGTGTGGGGATCAAGCGTCCCACCGGGTGTTCCTCCCCTCCGCCGCGGGCCCTCATACTGGTGGCGGCCGACAGGAGGGACGGGCGCGGTGCGGGTGTCGTGGGCGACGGATCAGGGCAGCGCCGAGCGGGGGAACGAGGACTTCGTCGCCGCGGCGGCCGGGGCCGTGGTGGTGCTGGACGGGTGCGGCCTGCCCCTCGGCACCGACCTCGGCTGCGCGCACGGGACCGCCTGGTACGCGCGATCGCTCGGCACCCGGCTGCTCGCCCGGATGCTGGACGGGATCGGGCCGCCCGCCGGTCCGCCGGTCGGCCCGCCCGAGGGCGCGCACACGCCGGGGGAGCGGCCGCTGGTCGCGCGCCTCGCCGGCGCGATCGCGGACGTGGCCGCGTCCCACCGCGCGACCTGCGACCTGCGGACGCCGGCGACACCGGCCGCGACCGTCCTGGCCCTGCGCGTGCGCGGCGATCTGGTCGACTACCTGGTGCTGGCGGACTCGACCGTCCTGCTGGACGGCAGCCACGGCGTGCAGGAGATCACGGGCGGCCACCACTACGCCGCCGCCGACCCGTCCGCGGCCGAGGCCGCGCTCACGGGAACCGTGCCGGTGGACGATCTGCGCCGCGTGTTCCTGATGACGGACGGCGCGACCCGGCTGACCGACATGTTCGGCGTCACCGACTGGGCCGGACTGGCCGCGCTCGCCGTCGACCCCGGCCCCTCCGGGCTGATCGAGTGGACCCGGGAGATAGAGCGCACCGACCCGTCCGCGCTCAAGTGGCCGCGAGGGAAGGTGCACGACGACGCGACCGTGGCCGTCTGCACCTTCCCGCACTGACCTTCACCCGCCGACCCCTACCTAGCATCTGCTTGGTTCATCGCTAAGGTGGGCCGGGCAGGGCGATGGGAGGAGGCCGCGATGCGGCTGGGGATCACGATGTTCGCGACCGACCTGACCATGGAGCCGCACGAGCTGGCCAGGGAGGCCGAGGACCGCGGGATCGCGTCCCTCTACATCCCCGAGCACACCCACATCCCCGTGTCGCGCGCCACGCCGCCCCCGACCGGGGACGAGAGCCTGCCCGAGGAGTACGCGCGGACGCTCGACCCGCTCGTCGCCCTCGCCGCGGCGGCCGCCGTCACCGAGCGGATCACGCTCGGCACCGGCATCATGCTGCCCGCGCAGCGCGAGCCGATCGTCACCGCCAAGGCCGTCGCCACGCTCGACCGGCTCGCCGGCGGACGGGTCGCGCTCGGCATCGGCTACGGCTGGAACGTCGAAGAGGGGGCTGACCACGGCGTGCCCTGGAAACGGCGGCGCGCGATGGTGCGCGAGCACGTCCTGGCCATGCGCGCCCTGTGGACGGACGACGAGGCGTCCTTCACAGGCGAGTTCGTGAACTTCGAGGCGAGCTGGTCGTGGCCGAAGCCGTCCGGGCGGGTGCCCGTGCTGCTCGGCGGCGCACCCGGCCCCACGCTGTTCGCGCACATCGCCGAATACGGCGACGGATGGCTGCCGGTCGGCGGCGCCGGAATCCGCGCCGCGCTGCCCGACCTCCGCCGGGCCTGCGAGCGGGCGGGACGTGCGACGGTGCCCGTGATCCCGTTCGGGACGGCGCCCAGCCCGCAGAAGCTCGACTACTACGCCACGCTCGGGATCGAGGAGGTCGTGCTGCGCGTGCCGTCCGCCGGGCGCGACGCCGTCCTGCCGCTGCTGGACGAGTACGCCCGCACCTACCTGTGAGCGCGGTGAGGCGCCGGAGCCGCCGTGGTCAACGGGGTCACCGGATCATCCGGAAGCAGAAGAAGGTCGGGAACTGGAAGTACTTGCCCTTTCCCGACTTCACCGCGCCCAGGATGATGAACACCCACTGCCCGATGACCAGTTCCAGGTACGGGAGGATCAGCGCCGCCAGGAACGCCGGGTTGTCGAACGCGATGGCGGGCGGCACGCAGACGGCCGCGACCGCGAGAACGTGGATCAGCAGCGTGATCTGGTAGTTCAGCGCTTGCGCCGCGTGGTAGCGGGTGAACGGCTCGGTGTTCTTCTTCACGCAGTAGATGATCAGCGGTGCGATGAAGCCGATCAGGACCATCCCGACATAGGAGAAGATCGCCCAGGTCGTCTCCTGCGGGGGCTGCTGCGGCATGCCGTACGGGACGCCGGGCGGCCCGTACCCCCAGCGCGGGTCGTACTGGCCCTCGGGCGGCGGCCCGCCGGGAGGAGGCGGCCCGCCGGGCGGTG
The DNA here is from genome assembly GCF_004348735.1 of Actinomadura sp. KC06. Taxonomy (GTDB): domain Bacteria; phylum Actinomycetota; class Actinomycetes; order Streptosporangiales; family Streptosporangiaceae; genus Spirillospora. The sequence continues at coordinate 4,561 of NZ_SMKT01000107.1, read as the reverse complement.
GCTGGTCGTAAGGGGGTGCTCCCGGAGCCTGCCCGTAGGCGCCCTGATACGGCGGAGGCTGATCGGGCGGGACGTCATCGGGAGGCGGCGGGACTTTGTCCGTCACTGGTGGTTCCTTCGTTCCTTGACAGGGCTCCCGAGGGAGGTACTGCAGGAATCTATCTAAACCCGGCTCGCGGCCGTCGGCGCAGAGCGTTCTCGTCAGTTTCGCGTAATTCGGTCATTGGACCGCTACACCGAGCATGGGGCCGTTGCCGGTGCACTACGGTCACCGGACATGAAGGGCGACAAGGGCTCCGGCGGCATCGGCGGTGACGAGGGACAGCGGAACCCGTACCCGCTGCCCGGCCAGGACTGGGACCCGCCCGAGATCGATTCCCACCCCCCGATGCCCGGCGTGCCGATGTCCAAGGACGGCCCTCCGATGTTCCCGGCCGCCGGCGGGCGCCAGGCGCGGACGGGGCGGCATCGGCCCTGGCCGGCCTACCTCGTCATGGTCGTCACCTTCGTGGTCATCGTGTCCTTGGCCGTGTTCCAGATCTCCGGCCTCGGCCAGGACGACGACGATGGCGCCGGCGCGTCCACGTCATCGGCGCCGCCGCCGTCCTCGCCGGAGCCCGAACCTGTCAGCACCGTCCCGCCGAAGGTGAAGGGCTGGAGGGCCGTCAGCAGCGCCAAGTACGGGATGGCCTACGACGTCTCCAGGGCCTGGCGGATCCTGCCCACCGAGACCCTCAGCGGCTTCGACGGCCTCGACGGCAAGGAGCCGGTCATGATGAGCTCCGTGGCCACCTACCGCAAGGACGCCTGCAAGGACGGCGACACCGACTACAACCGCGGCAGCGCCGGGTTCAACCAGTACGTCGAGGGGGACGTGTCGCAGGTCGCGCGGCACGCGGCGAACAAGTGGGCGACGCACGCCTACACCGTCAAGGGCGATCCCGCGCCGGTGGTCACGCTGAGCGCGCCGAAGACCGTGAAGGTCGGACGCGGCAAGGGCGTCCATGTGCGGGCGGACGTCGTCATCAAGGCCCAGGGGAGATGCGATGCTCCGGCCGGGATCGTTCATACGGTGGCGATGCCCGGCGTCGCCCCCGGCAAGACGACGGTGTTCGTCCTGATGTCCGACCAGGGCGTCCCGGACGCCATGCCGAAGGCGGAGCTGACGAAGGTCCTCGGCAGCCTGCGGCCCAGCCAGGCGCCGAAGCCCGGCTCCTGAACGGACCGCCTCCTGAACGGACCGGCTTCTGAAATGCGGTGGAATCGACCCCGGTGTCCGGCGCATCCCGCCTCGCCTCCTAGACTCGCGTTCGGTTGATCGGGAGACGTGGGGGACGTCCCCGCAAGGAGGAGTGCGCGGGTGGAACGGGATCTGCTGGGGGAGGACGAGGTCGCGGCGCTGGCCGGGCTCGCCGACCGGGTGCGCGAGCTGGCCGAGTCCGCCGTGCTGACCGGCGCGGGCGCCGCCGAGGCCGCCGCCGTGGCGGATCAGGTCAAGGCCCTGACCGCGCGCCTCACGGCCGAGCGCAGGGAGGCGCCCCCGTTCGCCGCGTCCGGCGACATCAGGGCGGCCGCGTACGGCGGCCTCGGGGAAGGGCGCCGGATGGACCGGCAGGTCGCCAACCCCGTCACCGGACGGCTCAACCCGGTCGCGCCGCCCGTCGACCTTGAGGTCACCTCGGACGGCATCGTCCGCGGCGAGTTCACGCTCGGCCCCGTCTACGAGGGTCCGCCGTCGTACGTGCACGGCGGCGTCTCCGCGATGGTGCTCGACCAGGTCCTCGGCATGGCCGCGGCCGCCACCGGGACGCCTGGAATGACCGCGACCCTGGAGTTGCGCTACCGGCGCCCGACGCCGCTCGGCGTCCCGCTCCTCGTCGAGGCGAAGGCGAGCCGCGTCGAGGGACGGAAGGTCTACGCGGCCGGGACGATCGCCGCACCGGACGGCCGCGTCACCGTCGAGGCCACCGCGATGTTCGTCATGCCGCAGAAGTTCGTCACGTCGCGGTACTGACCGCGACCGGGGGACGGGTTCAGTACTCGTACACCTTGACCGCCGGATTCTGCCCGTACCACGACGCGATGACCGACGAGGTGCGGTCGTCGTTGAGGAAGTCGACGCGGAGCCACCCCTCGGCCTGGGTCACGCGCGTCTCGTAGCCGGGGTTGGGCGTCGCCGACACCAGCCGCACCCGGTCCTTCTCGATCGACATGGCCGCGCGCCCGCCGCGGGTGGCGTAGCTGCGCACGTTGTCCGGCGGCTTCGGGGTGGCGTCGTCGTCCCGGCCGGACGGCTCAGGAGATGGCGACGGCGACGGCCCTTCGTCCTTGCCGGCGGGCGGGCTGGCGGGTCTCGACGTCGGCAGGCCGATCGAAGTGGGCCCGGGCAGGTCGGACGGGCTGGAGTGGATGATCGGCCCGGCGATCGGCGGCGGCGCCGACCGTTCCGACACCGCGCTGCGCACCACGTCGCGGACCCCGAGCCAGGAGAGCGCCACCGCGAGCGCGGTCACCCCGGCCCAGGGGGCAACATACGACATTGCGCGACGCATGGGCACATGGTGGCATACGGTTCCGCCATGGCGAGTGTTCTGGTGGTCGAGGATGACGCGAACGTCCGGACCGCCTTGATCAGGGAGCTGAGCGTGCGCTCGCACGTCGTGCGCAGCGTCGGCACCGCGATGGACGCGCTGCGCGAGGTGACGCAGTCCCCGCCCGACGTCGTCGTCCTCGACCTCGGGCTCCCCGACCTCGACGGCGCCGAGGTGCTGAAGATGCTGCGCGGCATCTCCGACGTGCCCGTCATCATCGCGACCGCCCGCGACGACGAACCCGAGATCGTCCGGCTGCTGAACGCCGGCGCCGACGACTACCTCATCAAGCCGTTCTCCATCGAGCATCTCAGCGCCCGGCTCGCCGCCGTCCTGCGCAGGTCGGTGCGGTCCGGGCCGACGGCGGAGCTGAGCGTCGGCGGCCTGCACATCGACCTGGACCGGCGCGAGGCGACGCTGGACGGCGCGCCGCTCGAACTGACCCGCCGCGAGTTCGACCTGCTCGCCTACCTGGCCGCCCGGCCGGGACGGGTCGTGGCGCGCCGCGAACTCCTCGCCGAGGTGTGGCGGCAGGCGTACGGCGACGACCAGACCATCGACGTCCACCTGTCGTGGCTGCGCCGCAAGCTGGGCGAGACCGCCGCCGCGCCCCGCTACCTGCACACCGTGCGGGGGGTCGGGGTCCGATTGGCCGAGCCAGACCCGAGATCATGAGGCGCACCCTCGTCCTGGTGTCGCTGGCGGTCACCTCGATGGTGGCGCTGGCGTTCCTCATCCCGCTCGCGCTGACCGTCCGGGAGATCGCCCGGGACCGCGCCCTCACCACCGCCGAGCGGCAGGCCAGCGCGCTCGGCCCCGTCCTCGTCGTCACCGAGGACCCCGCCGCGCTCGAACGCGCCGTCGCCAGCACCCAGGCGGGCGCCGCCGGGCGGATGACCGTGCACATGCCGGACGGCGGGATCGTCCCGAGGAACGCCTCCCCGGACGGCGGCGCCCGCTCCGAGCAGCTCGCCGAGGCGGGACGCCGCGGCCGCTCCTACACAGCCCGCGTGGACGGCGGGTACGCGCTCCTGCAGCCGGTGTCGCTGGACGCGGGCCGCACCGCCGTCGTCGAGGTCTACCTGCCCGACGACGACCTGTCCCGCGGCGTGTGGAAGGCGTGGCTCGTCATGACGACCGTCGCCGCCGCGCTCGTCGCCGGGTCCGTCGCGGTCGCCGACCGGCTCGGCAACCGCATGATCCGCTCCACCCGCCGGCTCGCCGAGGCCGCCGGCGCGTTCGGGGACGGCGAGATGTCCGTCCGCATCGAGCCGGACGGGCCGCCCGAGCTGGTCGAGGCCGGGCTGGCGTTCAACGCGATGGCCGATCACGTCGTCCAGCTCCTGTCGGCGGAACGCGAAATGGCGGCGGACCTGTCGCACCGGCTCCGCACCCCGCTCGCCGCGCTCCGCCTCAACGTCGAGGCGCTCGGCGACGGCCCGGTCGTCGAGCAGACCCGCGAGGCCGTCGACCGCATCGAACGCGAGGTCGACCAGATCATCCGGACCGTCCGCCGGCCCACCGGGCGCGGCAGCTGCGACGCGTCCAAGGTGCTGCAGGACCGGGTCGCGTTCTGGTCCGTCCTCGCCGAGGACGAGGGACGCTCCTGCGAGCTTATCGGCGCGGAGGGCCCGGCGCCGCTCCCGCTCCCCGGCACCGAGCTGGCCGCCGCCGTGGACGCGCTGCTCGGCAACATCTTCCGGCACACGTCCGAGGGCACCGGCTTCGTCGTCACGCTCCACCAGGGGCAGGGCGTCACCGGCATCCTCGTCGCCGACGGAGGCCCCGGCATCGCCGACCCGGACGCGGCGCTGAAACGCGGCAGCAGCAGCGGCGGCTCCACCGGCCTCGGCCTGGACATCGCCCGCCGCGCCGCCGAGTCCACCGGCGGGTACCTGCGCATCCACCGCAGCGTCCTCGGCGGCGCCCAAGTGCAGATGTGGTTCCGCACAAAATGGCTCCCGCCCGCC
>NZ_SMKT01000106.1 GCF_004348735.1 Actinomadura sp. KC06 | reverse complement strand
GCCCCAGCCCCGGCTTCGGCCCCACGCCCGGGCACTGGGCCGAGGCGGGAGACGACGCGTCCAGCCGCCCCGCGGGCATGGGATTGGAAGCACCGACCGTCGGCTGGCGGATCCCGGCGGCGATGGCGTCGACGCTCATCGAGTCCGACGGCGGGGCGCACCGCGACACGCATCTGAGGTCGAAGGACAAGGCGCCCAAGAAGGAGGGCGGAGAGCAGCCGCCGCCCCCCGACCAACTCGACAGGGTCACGGACCGGATCCGCGAGGCCGTCGGGCCGGTCCCGGAAGAGGCCATCGAGGGCTCGATCGACGCCGTCCGGAAGTACCTGGCCGGGCGCGGCGACGAGACGGAGCCGACCGGTGGGGCGCCCGCCGATGCCGAGGCCGACAAGGACGCCGAGGCTGACGACGACGCCGACAGTCCTGCCCTCGGGGCCGACCCTTCTTGATCGTCCGCCGGGAATCCGGGCGGTTCCGCCAGAAAATCTGAGAAAACTGTATCCGGCTCCGATCCGCGGCGCTCTGTTCTAGTGAGCAGACCGCAAAGGAGAGTGGAGCACGGTGATCACTGAGGCGTACCGCAATACCTTTGCGGGGGTTCTGGACTGGGTCGACCTGGCCAAGAACAACGGGTTGTACAGCTACGAGCAGCCATTCGACTCGGCGCCGCTGGCCACGTCCAGCCTCGACGGCCGCATGGTGACGATGCTCACCACCAGCAATTACCTCGGGCTGGCGGGCCATCCCGAGATCATCGCGGCGATGAAGGCCGCACTGGACCAGTATGGGCCGAGCGCGTGCGGCGCACGTCTCAACAACGGCACCACGAGCCTGCACCTCCAGTTGGAACAGGAACTCGCGGAGTGGATGGGCACCGAGTCGGCGCTGCTGTTCAGTTCCGGCTACATGGCCAATCTGGGTGCGATCTCCGCGCTGTGCGACTCCGACACGGTGATCATCACTGACCAGTTCAACCACATGAGCATCCTGGACGGGTGCCGGCTCGCCGAGGGCAGCGTGAAGATCTTCGCGCACAACTCGATGGAGAAGCTGGAATACGTCCTGAAGCGGCAGGCCGGGGCGGCCAAGAAGTTCGTCGTGGTGGACGGCGTGTACTCGATGGACGGCGAGATCGCCCCGCTGGACGAGATCCACAGCCTGACCGAGCAGTACGGCGCGCTGCTGATGGTGGACGAGGCGCACGGCGTCGGTGTGCTCGGCGACACCGGCTGCGGCGCCTTCGAGCACCTCGGCGCCCGTCCGGACGTCGTCATGGGCACCTTCAGCAAATCGCTGGCCGGCGTCGGCGGCTTCATCGCCGCGTCCGCGGACGTCATCCAGTTCGTCCGGCATTCCGCGCACGCGTATCTGTTCAACGCCAGCCCGCCCGCGGTCACGATCGCCGGCGTGCTCAAGGCCCTCGAACTGCTGCGCGCCGAGCCGGAACGGCAGGAGAAGCTGTGGGTCAACACCGCCCAATTCAGGGCGGGGCTCCTCAATCTCGGCCTTGAGGTCATGGGCAGCGTCACGCCCGTCGTGCCGATTCACATCGGTGACGACATGACGGCACTCCGCATGACGAAGGAAATGCTCGACGACGGCCTTTACGTGGCCGCCGCCATATTCCCGGCCGTCCCGAAAGGCAGCAGCCGGCTCCGTGCGACGGTCACGGCGGCGATGGACGACGAGGACATCGACCGCGCGCTGGACATCCTCGGTTCCGCGGCGAAGCGCCACGGAATCATCGGCTGAAGGGAAAGCCTGTGACCACCGACCTTTTGGCGAAGCCGAGCGGCCATTTCCGCATCGACCCCGCCGTGCGGCAGGCGATGAAGGCCCAGGGCATCTATCTGGCGGGCCCACACGCCGGGCACCGCGTCGCGTTCATGTTCCCCGGTCACGGCGCCCAGTACCCCGGGATGCTCGCCGAGCTCGCCGCCGCCGAGCCCATCGTCCGGCAGACCCTGGACATCGTCGACGCCGCGTATCGCGGGCTCACCGGCGAGGCCCTGACCGGCTACATGTTCGCCACCGGCAAGGAGGCGGCGCGGGCGCTGGCGGAGCCCGAGGTGATGCAGCCCGCGATCTTCGCGGCGGGCATCGCGCTGCACCGGCTGCTCCGGGCGCGCGGGTGCACCGCGGACATGTTCGTCGGGCACAGCCTCGGCGAGCTGACCGCGCTGGTCGCCGCGGGCGCGCTGTCGCTGGAGGACGGCGTCGCGGCCGTGCACGGCCGGGGCGCGGCGGTGAGCGCGATCGCGCCCGCGGAACGGGGCGCGATGCTGAGCGTCCGGCTGGACACACCGGACAAAAGGCATCTTCTTGCGCGCCTGCTGGTGTTGGCGCGCGTCGGCGACGGCCACGTCGCCCAGGCGCTGGTGAACTCGCCCGAGCACGTCGTGCTGTCTGGTGATGCGAGGACCGTGGAGAAGCTCATCGCCCGCCTCGGCGAGCAGCAGATCCAGGCGGAGCGGCTGCCCGTCTCGCACGCCTTCCACTCGGACCTCATGGCGACGGCGGTGCCCCGGCTGGAGCGGACGCTGGCCGGCCTGGAGTGGCGGCTGCCGAGCACGCCCGTCCTCTCCACGGTGATCGGCGACTTCTACGGCGAGGACGACCTGGCCGACATTCCCGCCATCCTGGCCCGGCAACTGGTGACCCCGTTCGACTTCGTCGAGCTGGTCGGCCGCATGCACGCGCTGGGCACCACGGCGTTCATCGAGGTCGGGCCGAAGACGATCCTCACCGGCCTGGCCGAGCGCATCCTGACCGGACGGGACGCGCTGGTCATGCCGAGCAACGTGCGCTCTCTCGGCGATGTGGAGAGCGTGCGCCGCCTCGAGGCGTTCATCGAGGTCCACGGGCTGCGCAAGGCGAGCCCGCCGCCCGCGCCCGCCTCGGCGTCCTCGTCCCAGCCGCTGGACGACGCTGTACTCGCGGACGTCTCTCGCATCACGGGCTACCCCGTTCGGATGCTGACCACCGACAAGCGCCTCGGTGCCGAGCTGGGATTGGCCCGCCGCGTCCGGGCGCAGATCGTCCAGGCGATGGCGACGAGGCTGGCGCGCCCCGCCGGCGATGCCCTGGCCGACGAGGACCTGACGCTGGCGGAGCTGCATGAGCGCCTGCTCCAGGCCCCCGACGTCGCGCCGACCCCGCAGGACCGGCCGGACGCCGTGTCACCCGGCCCCGCGCCGGAGCGGGCCGACACCCCCTCCGCTGCGGCCAGTGTGGAGCTGGAGGGGCTTGTCCGGCGGGTGGTGGAGGGGAAGACGGGGTATCCGCCGGAGCTCCTTGAGCTGGATTTGGAGTTGGAGGCGGATCTGGGGATTGATTCGCTGAAGCAGTCGGAGATTTTGGCGGAGCTTCGTGTGGTGGCGGGGTTGGGTTCGGAGGTGGAGTTCGAGGCGGACGGGCTGGTGACGTTGCGTGCGGTCATCGACGCCCTGGCCTCGCACACCGCCCCGTCCGCCGCCGGACGCTCCATCGGGGAACGTCCCGTCGCTGTGGAGGAGGCCGCGACGGCCGTCACGGAGCCGCCGCTCCTGCACGCGGAACTGCCCCGGACCGCGGGACGCTACGTCCCGGTCGCCGTCTCCCGCCCGCTCGGCGCCGACACCCCACGCGTGGAGCTCTCCGGTGCGCGGGTCGTGATGATCGCCGGTGCGGGGGACGAGGAGACGGCGGTCTGCCGGAACCTGCGCGACCTGCTCACCGCCGCCGGTGCGGACGTACGCGTCCTGTGCCCGCGGGACGGGGCGCTGGACGACGCGGTCGCGGTCGCAGACTTCACCGATCCGGACTCGCTGCGCGCGGCACTCACCCAGGCCCACGCCGGGAGCGCCGTGCGCATGGTCGTCAACCTCTACCCGCGCACCCGCTCGGACTTCGAGGCCGGCGCGGCGGACTGGGCCCGGCAGGTGCGGACGCAGTTCTCGGTCAACCTCCTCGCCGCCAAGGAGTTCTACGCCGACCTGCGGGCGGCCGGGACCGGCGCCGCCTTCGTCGCCGCCACCCGGATGGGCGGGACGCTCGGGCTGGAGCACCCGGGAGCCGCCGATCCCGCCGGCGGGCTGACCTCCGGGTTCGTCAAGAGCCTGGCGCACGAGCTGCCCGGCATGTGCGCCAAGGTCGTCGACATGGACGAGCCCGCCCCCGCGCTCGTCGCCCGGACCCTGTTCGACGAGATCGCCGCCGGTCCCGAGCGCACCGTGGAGATCGGCTACACCGGCACCGACCGGAAGATCATCCAGGTCCTGCCGCGCGAACTGGACCTCGACCCCGCGGCCTCGTCCCCAGCCTCGGCCTCGGCCCCGGCCTCGGACCTGGAAGCGGACGCGGGCCGCCTGCGGCTCGGCGCCGGGGACGTCGTCGTCTTCGCGGGCGGGTCGCGAGGCATCGCCTTCGAGTGCGCGCGTGAGCTGGCGGCCGTGGACGGCCTCAAGATCGTGATCCTGGGCCGTACGGCGGAGCCGCCGGAGAGCGCGGAATGGGCCGGGTATGACGACGAGCGGTTCGCCGCCTACCGACCCGAGTTCCTGCGGAAGGCCAAGCGGGACAGGCCCGCGGCGACTCCCGCCGAGCTGGAGGCCGAGTTCACCGCACTGTCGCACGCCCGCGAGCTGCACCGCAACCTCCAGGCGCTGCGAGCGGTGAACCCGCTGGTCGGCTACGAGGTGTGCGATGTCGAGGACGAGGCCGGGGTGGCGGCCGTCCTGGACCGGATCCGGGCCGAGCACGGCCGCATCGACGGGATCGTGCACGCGGCCGGGCTGCCCTCGGTCAGCGCCGTGCCGCGCAAGCCGCTGGACCACGCGCTGCGCGTCGTCGGTGCCAAGGCGCTCGGCGCGCACCACCTCTGGCACGCGGGCAAGGGGTCCGGCCTGCGCTTCTTCGCCCTGTTCGGATCTATCCTCGGCAGGTTCGGCATGGACGGGCAGGTCGACTACACGGCGGGCGCGAACCTGGCCGCCGCGCTGGCCACCGGCCTGTGGCGCGCCGAGCCCGCGACCCGCGTGTTCGCGATCTGCTGGACCGGCTGGGCGGAGACCGGGATGGCCGCCACGGAGGCCGTCCGGCGGGTGCAGGAGCAGGAGCGCGGCCTGCGCTACATCGGCGTCCGCGAGGGCGTGCAGTCGTTCCTGCGCGAGCTGTACCACGGCGGCGGGGACCCGGAGGTGCTGATCTTCGGTGACACGGGGACCAACAGCCTCGGCGGCCAGGACGCCGCCCTGGACGGCCCCCGCCGGGACAGCGCCGTGCCGGTGGCCCCGGACGGTCACGTCATCGACAAGCTGCGGTTCCCCATGCTCGACACCGTCGAGCGGATCGGCGCCACGGAGGTCCGGGCCACCCGGCGGCTGGCCGTGCGGACCGACCGCTACCTCGACGATCACCGCATCCGCGGCGTCGGAACCGTGCCCGGCGTCTTCCACATGGAGGCGCACGCGGCCGCCGCGGCGCTGCTCAACCCCGGCCGCACGCTGGTCGGCGCGACAGACGTGGAATTCCTGCGCTACCTCAAGGCCAACACGCGGTTCCCGGTGGTCCTGACCGTCCACGCGTCCCTCTCGCCGGACGGCACGGCGACCGCCGAGATCACCTCCGATCTCACCGGGCCGGACGGGGCGGCGCTGGAGGCCGGCCGGCGGCATTCCCGCGGCCGCTACTCCTTCGCGCCCGCGCCCCTCCCGGCTCCCGAGCCGCGGCGCGGATGGGCGGCCGGGCCCCCGCCGGACGCCCGCCCGATGGATCTCGCCGAGTTCTACGAGCGGTCCGCCGGGGACCTCTCCTTCGGCCCCGCCTTCCGCTCGGTGCGGCGGGTCTGGGCGGTCGGCGAGGACGAGGCGGTCGGCGAGCTGGCCGTGCCCGGCGGACGCGGCCTGTTCGGCTCCGTGAACTCGCCGGAGCTGCGCGCCATGCCGATGGTGATGGACAACGCGTGGCGTGCGCCGCTGGTGTGGGCCTACCGGGAAACGGGGTCGTTCTACGTGCCGGTCACGATCGCGGCGATCGACTTCTACCGCACGCCTGCGCCCGGCGAGACCGCGTACGCATGGAGCCGCATCACCCGGCGCGACGACGACGCACGCAACGGCGGCGCGGAGGAAGGCCGCCTCCACGTCGACACCCAGATCCTGGACGGCTCAGGGCGCCTGCTGTGCGACATCCGCGACCTCACCGTCCTCCGCGTGGGCACCGGACGGTGAGCGCGTCATGGAAGGGACCCGGTTGGAAGGCAGGACCGCCATGAGCACCGATTTCGAACCCATCGCCGTCATCGGATACGGGTGCGTGTTCCCGCCCGACTCCTACGACGTGGAGTCCTACTGGCGGAACCTGGTGACCGGCCGCAGCGGGATAAGTACGCCGCCGCCCGGCCGCTGGGACTGGCGCGACTACTTCGACGAGGACCGCGGCGCCGAGGACAAGACGTACTGCAGGTACGGCGGCTTCATCGACGACTACCGCTTCCCGGACGGGCTCCGGCCGCCGGCGGGCGCAGAAGAACTCAACCGCACCCAGCTGCTCCTGCTCGACAGCATCCTGCAGGCCGCCGGCACGGCCGGCTATCCCCGGGCGCGGCTCGGCGGGCCCGGCACGGCGCTGCTCGTCGGCAACATGCTCGGCGACGAGGCGCTGTTCGACTACTCGCTCGCCGCCAGGGCGCGAGAGGTGCTCGGGCATCTGGAGGCGTCCGCGGACTTCCGCGCCCTGCCCGAGGCGGACCGCGAGGCCATCGCCGAGGGGTTCCGCCGGGAGGTCCGCGACCGGTTCGGCGACCCCGACGACCCGCCGCCCGCCGCGGTGGCCCAGGTGGATCTGGCCAAGGCCGTCGGACGGCTCCTGGACGTCGAGGGGCCGGTGCTGCTCGGCGACGCCGCCTGCGCGTCGGGCCTGTCGATCGTCGACCTCGCGGCCGGGCACCTGCGGGACCCGGACCGCTCGCTGGTCGTGGCCAGCGGCGTGCTCGGCAACATGGGGGTCACCGGGAACGTCTGCTTCGCGAAGATCGGCGGCCTGTCCGGCACGCACAGCTCGCCGCTGGACGCGGGCGCGGACGGGCTGATCCCCGGCGAGGGCGCCGGAACCGTCCTGCTCAGGCGGCTGCGCGACGCCGTCCGCGACGGCGACCGCATAGCCGGAGTCATCCGCGGTGTCGCGACCCGCTGCGACGGCAAGGGCAAGGCCATCTACGCGCCGTCCCCGCGGGGCCAGGTGGCGGCGATGCGCCGGGCCCTGGAGCTCGCGGACGTGCACCCGGAGGACCTGGACCATATCGAGACCCACGCCACCTCGACGCCGACCGGGGACGTGGTGGAGGTCTCCTCGCTGACCCGGCTGCTGGACGGGCGCCCCGCGCCGGCGCGGCCGATCTCGCTCGGCTCGGTCAAGGCGCAGATCGGGCACACGTTCTCCGCCGCGGGCATGGCGAACCTGATCAAGGTGCTGCTCGCGTTCGAGAAGGAGATGCTCCCGCCGACGCACGGCTTCCGGTCGCCGCCGCCGGCGATGCGGCTGGACGAGACGCCGTTCACCGTCCCCACGAGGGCGGTGGAGTGGCCGCGCACCGGCGGCCGGCCGCGCCGCGTCCTCACCAACGCGTTCGGCTTCGGCGGGGTCAACACCAGCCTGTGCGTGGAACAGTACGACCCGGTCGTCCACGATCCCCTCGCGCCGGCGGCCTCGCCGGAGCCCGCCCGGACCCCGCTGGCGATCGTCGGGATCGGCTGCGTCACCCCTTTCGCACGGGACGCCGCGCAGGTCGACCCGGCACGGCCCGGACATTTCGGCGCGATCGCCGACCTCGACTTCCCGTGGCGCACCTACCGCATACCGCCGAGCGTGGTGGCCGAGCTCGACCGGGCGCAGCTGCTGTCGGTGATGGCCGCCGGACAGGCGTTCGAGGACCACGGCGCGGACGCGGCCGGACGCGGCGAGACCGGCGTGTTCGTCGGCGCGACCTGCGGCCTGGCGGCGGGACTGCTGCGCAACTACCGGATCCGGCTGGTCGAATACGCCAAAGCGCTCGAACGGGTCCCGCGATTCGGGGCACTGCCGCGCGCCACGCGGGACCGGCTGGTCGAAGCGTTCACCGGCGAGGTGCGCGAGTCCGTGCCCGCCATCCGGGAGAACGCCCTGCCCGGTTACATGGACAACATCACCGCTGGCCGGATCGCCAACGTGTTCGACGTGACCGGGCCCGGCCTCGTGGTCGACGACGACACCGGCTCCTTCGGGGCGGCGCTCGACACCGCCGCCAGGTACCTGGCCCGGGGCGAGTGCACGACCGCGCTGGTCGGCGGCGTCCACGCCAACCTCCTCCCGGAGTTCGCGCGCCTGTTCGCGAACCGGTTCGGCGTGCCGGCGCTGCGCCCGGCGGAGGCGGCGGCCTTCTTCGTCGTCAAGCCGCTCGACGCCGTCACCGCGGACGACCGGGTGCGCGCCGTCATCTCCGGCGCGGGATGGAGCCGCGTCCAGGGCGGCGAGCCCGACCCGGACGCCCCGTTCCACTTCGGCGCCGAGGGCGCGGTCCGGGCGCTCGACGCGGCCGTCCGGCTGCGGGACGGCGCCGGCACGGAGCGGATCGGGCCGCCGCGGCCCGCCGGGGACCGGCACGGATTCGAGATCACGTTGTCCGGCCCCCGGGAACCGGAGCGGCCGGCCCCGGCGGGACGCGCCACGCCCGCCGCAGGCGCGTCCGAAGTCGGGTATCTCGTCGGGCAGACCCTGGAAGCGCTGCTCGGCGAGCTCGACCGGGTGGCGGCCGGAAGCGGCGGGCCGCTGAGCCGGATGCCCGCCGAGGACCACGGCCGCTACCGGCTCGCCCTCGTCTACACCTCGGCGGACGACCTCGCCCGGCGGGCCGGCAGCGCGCTGGCGGCGCTGCGGCCCCTGGCCGGCGAACGCACGACGTTTCAGGAAAGCAGGGTGTCATGACGACCACCGCCGATCAGACGACGACCGCGACGGACGGCCGGGAGAGCCTGCCGATCCTGCGGAACGCGTTCTTCTGGCCGTTCCTGGTCTTCTCCGTGGCCTGTTTCGTCCCGCTCTATCTGTTCAGCTCGTCGACCCGCACCGCGTTCGCGTTCGAGCTCGGCTCGCCGCTCAGCGCCGCGACCATCGGGGCCGGGTACGCGGCCGCCGTGGTGATGTTCGCGCTGACCCTGCGGGAGCGGCGGTGGGCGGACGCCCGCGCGACCCTCGTCGCGCCGGTCGTCCTGCTCGGCAGCACCCTTGTGATCACCCTGGCGCACACCGGCGAGCTGCGGCTCGACGGCGGGCCCGCCTGGGCCGTCGTGTTCGGCTGGGGCTGGCTCGCGGCGCATCTGGCGGCGCTGCCGCTGGCCCTGCTGGTGTGGTCGCGGCAGCGGGCGGCGACCGGCGGGGAGGCCCCGGTGCGGGCGCCGATGGGGCCGGACGTGAGCGTGCCCACCGCCGTGATGGGCCTCGTCCTCGTCGGGCTGGCGATCGCCATGTGGGTGGCCCCCGGCCCGATGGGACGGCACTGGGCCTGGCAGCTGAACACCCTCGACGCGCAACTGCTGGGCGCTTGGCTGTTCACCTTCGGCGCGGGTGCGTTCCACGCGGTGTGGGAGCGCGACGTCCGCCGCATCACCGCGGGGTTCTTCACCGACATGACGCTCAGCCTGCTCTCGCTCGTCGCGCTGGCGCGGTACGCGGACGACGTCCGGTGGGGGTCCTGGCTGACGTGGGTCTACCTCGTGGTTCTCGCCGGCCTGCTGATCGCCGGGCTGACCGGCCGGTTCCTGGCACTGCCCGCGGCGCTCGCCGCCGGGCGGGGTGAGTCCCGGCACTGACCTGGCGAGTCCCGGCACTGACCTGGAGGGCAAGAGTGGCGCCGACAACCGTCAAGACCACCATCAAGACCGGCTATGTGGAGAACACGCTGCCGTCGGACGCGCGGAACTTCCTGACGAGCCTGGACACCGGCCGGCTCCGCTGGGACCTGCTGCGGCCGTTCCCCGCGCAGGACCCCGCCGAGCGGGCCGCCTGCGACACCCTCCTGGCGAACGCCGGGGCCCTGCTGGACGAGCACATCGACCCGATCGAAGTCGACGCGACCGGACGCATCCCGTACGGCTTCCTCGACGAGCTGAAGGCGAGCCCGTTCAGTCGGCTGGAGCTCCCGAGCGGCCTCGGCGGCCTCGACCTCCCTCCGTACAGCGTGTTCCGGGTCATCGAGAAGTTCGCCGCCTGGAGCTTCTCGGTGGGGCAGGTCGTGGCGCTGGCCAACCGCGTCTCCCCGATCACGCTGCTGCCGCTGCTGCCGGAGGGCCCGCTGCGCGACCTGGTGGCCCGCCGGGCTCGCGAGGGCGTGTACGGCTGCTTCGCCGACACGGACCCTACCGGCCAGAACGACAAGTGGCCGGCCGCGACGCTGACGCCCACACCGGACGGATCCGCCTACATCCTGCGCGGCGAAAAGCTCTTCACCGGCAACGGCCCGATCGCCGAGCTGCTCATCGTCACCGCCACCCTCGGCGCCGGCGACCAGCGGCGGGTCGCATTCGCCGTGCTGGACAGCGGCGCCGACGGGTTCAGCGTCCGTTCCCACATCGACTTCATGGGCAGCCACGGCCTTCCCAGCGCGGCGCTGACCTTCGACGGGGTGCGCATCCCGAGGGAGCACGTCCTCATGGACGTGGAGGGCGACACCCCGCTGGCCCGGCCGATGAGCTCGCTGATGCTGGTGGGCCGGGTCCTGAGCGTCGGGGCGCCGGCGATGGCCGTCGCGCGGAACTGCTTGCGCTGGTCGCGGGAGTTCGTCGTGCGGCGCCGCATCGACGGGCTCCCGCTGGGCGAGTACGACGAGATCCGGCGGATGCTCGCCGACACGCTCGCCGACGTCCACGCCATGGACACGGTGGCGCGGTGGTGCCTGCTCGGCCCCGCTCCGGCCGACCGGTGGTTCGAGCAGCTCGTCGCGAAGAACATCCTGTCCACGACGGCCTGGCGGATCGCCGACCGCACGGTCTCGCTGCTCGGCGGCGAGGGCCTGGAGACCGCGCGGAGCAAGCGCCGCCGCGGGGCGCCGCCGATCCCGCTGGAGCGCGCCTTCCGCGACGTGCGCGGGCTGCGCACGGTCGCGAACGTGGACTTCCAGATCGACAACCAGTCGGCCTGGCTGCTGCTGTCGCGCTACTACGACGGGCAGCTGGATCCCGACTCGATCGCGCCCGCCGGCGTCGACGCGGGCGCCGGGTCCGGGCTCACGCCCGCCAACCGGGCGCACCTGGGGGACGCCGTGCGGCAGATCCACGAGTTCCGGGAGACGTGCCGCGACCTCGTCCGCGCGCACGGCGACCCGCAGGACCTGTTCGCACGGGAACACGTCCTGATCACCGTCAGCCGGATCGCGAGCGAGCTCTTCACCATGTGCGCCGTGCTCGCCAGGGCCGATGGCGAGGATGGCGACGGTGCCGGTGGGGCCGGGGCGGCTCATTTCCAGAACCTCGCCGACGTGCACTGCACGCAGGCGCGGCACCGGCTGGCGGGCCTGTGGCGGCACCTGCCGGACGGTGCCGAGCCGGACCACGCCGCGCTCAGCGCACGCTGGCTGGCTGGCGACGGCCTCGACTTCCTGATCGAACACTGATGCCCGCCGCCACCGTGGTCGACGGGGCCGACCTGACCGACCAGGCGGCCTTCGCCGGAGGCGTGCCGTACGACGTGTTCGCCAGGCTGCGCCGCGAGGCCCCGGTCCACTGGCATCCGCCGGGCCGGTCCGGCTCGGGCTTCTGGGTGCTGAGCAGGCACGCCGACATCGCGGCCGCCGCGTCGTCCCCGGCCTTTTCCGCGGAGGGCGGCGGCGGCCGCGCCGGCGGCGGCACGCATCTGGAGGACCTGCCCGCCGGGCGGCTCCCGGGCGTGGTGGTGGCCATGATGGACGATCCCCGGCACGCGCTGATCCGGGATCTCCTCGGCCCCCCGCTGGACGCGGCGGCGCTCGAACGGGCCACCGGCGACCTGCGCCGCTGCGCCGCCCAGGTGGTCGCTGAAGCGCTCGACCGCCGGACGTGCGATCTCGCCGCGGACGTCGCCGGCAGGTTCGCCGCAATGGCGACTGCGCTGATGCTAGGCGCGCCCGCCCGCGACTGGGACCGGCTGGTCGGCTGGGCGCACCGGGTTTCAGGTCTGGCGAACCGCCGGACCGGACGCCCGGACGAGGAGTCCGGCCGTATCGGCGAGGAGATGCGGCGCTACTGCGAGCACCTGCTGGCGGCGGCGTCCGGCGGCGGGCGCGCAGGCGCGGACCTGTCGTCGGCGCTCGCGCTGGGCCGCCTCCCCGACGCCGGCGGGCAGCCGCCCCTCTCCCGGCTCGAACGGGAGGCGAACCTGCTCCTCCTGCTGCTGACCGGCAACGAGCAGCCTCGCAACACGGCGGCCGGTGGGGTGCTCGGCCTGATCCGCCATCCGGAGCAGTGGCGGGCGCTGCGCGCGGACCCCGCGCTCCTGCCCGGCGCGGTGGAGGAGATGCTCCGCTGGGCGCCGCCCAATCCGTACAACCGGCGGACCGTCGTCCACGACCTGCGCTTCCGCGGGGCCCGGATGCGGGCGGGCGACAAGGTGACGCTGTGGTGGGCGTCCGCCAACCGGGACGAGACGGTCTTCACCGACGCCTCGGTGTTCGACGTCCGCCGCGAACCGAACCCGCATCTGTCCTTCGGGCACGGGGGCCACGCGTGCCTCGGCGCGCGGCTGGCCAGGCTCGAACTGCGGCTGCTGATGGAGGAGCTGCTCGTCCGGGTCCGGGAGGTACGCCTCACGGGGCCGGTGCGGTGGGCGCCCAGCAGCAAGCACGCGGTCGTCCTCGAAATGCCCGTACGGCTTGTGCCCGCCTGATGGGCACCGGACGAGTGAACGCGAACGAAAGGTGTCAGTGATGGGGGCTACGTCTTCGGACGCAATCGCGATCGTGGGGATGGGGTGCCGGCTGCCGGGTGGTGTGGCGTCGCCGGAGGATCTGTGGGAGCTGGTGGCGGGCGGTGTGGACGCGCTGCAGGAGTTCCCGCAGGACCGTGGGTGGGATTTATCGGGGTTGTTCGACCCGGATCCGGATCGGCCGGGGACGAGCTACTTGTCACGTGGTGGCTTTCTGGGGGATGTCGCCGGGTTCGATGCGGAGTTCTTCGGGATCTCGCCGCGTGAGGCGGTGGCGATGGATCCGCAGCAGCGGTTGCTGCTGGAGGTGGCGTGGGAGGGCCTGGAACACGCGGGCATCGACCCGCACACCCTCCACGGCACCTCGACCGGCGTCTTCACCGGCGTCATGTACTACGACTACGCGCACCGGCTTCCTGTCGTCCCGGTCGATCTGGAGGGCCATCTGAGCACCGGCGGCTACGGCAGCGTCGTGTCGGGCCGCATCGCGTACTTCCTCGGGCTTGAGGGCCCGGCGGTGTCGGTGGACACGGCGTGCTCGTCGTCCCTGGTGGCGCTGCACCTGGCCTGCGAGTCGATCCGGCGCGGGGAGTGCGCGATGGCACTCGCCGGCGGCGTGGCGATCATGCACACGCCGTTGCCCTTCACCGAGTACAGCCGCGTGCGCGCCCTGTCGCGGGGCGGGCGGATCAGGTCGTACGCCGCCTCCGCGGACGGAACCGTGTGGGGCGAAGGAGCCGGGCTCCTGGTGCTGGAGCGGTTGTCGGACGCCCGGCGGAACGGCCGGACGGTGCTAGCGGTGGTCCGCGGCAACGCGGTCAACCAGGACGGTGCCAGCAACGGAATGACGGCTCCCAGCGGGATGGCCCAGCAGCGGGTGATCAACGCGGCGTTGCGGGACGCGGGCCTGTCGGCGGCGGAGGTGGACGCGGTGGAGGGGCACGGCACCGGCACGGCGCTCGGCGATCCCATCGAAGCGGAGGCGCTGTTGGCCACCTACGGCCGCGACCGCAAGGAACACCCGCTGTGGCTCGGCTCGCTGAAATCCAATATCGGTCACGCGCAGGCTGCGGCAGGCGTGGCGGGCGTGATCAAGACCGTGATGGCGATGCGGCACCGCACACTGCCCGCGACCTTGCACGTTGACGAACCCACCCCGCATGTGGACTGGTCGTCGGGCCAAGTGCGGCTGCTGACCCGTCCGATCCCATGGCCCGACACCGGCGCGCCGCCCCGCGCCGCCATCTCGTCCTTCGGCATCAGCGGCACTAACGCCCACACCATCCTGGAGGCCGCACCGCTCGTCCCGGCGGACGCTACGCGACGGCGGGCCGCCGCCGTCCCGCGGGTCTCACCCTCTGCGCTGTCGGGCGCGAGCGAAGCGGCGCTGCGGGCGCAGGCCACGCGGACGCGGGAGTACCTGGACGCCGCCGACGCCGCCACCGGCGTCGACGTGGCCGACGTGAGCCTCTCCCTGGCGGGCCGCGCGGTCTTGGAGCATCGCGCGGTGGTGCTCGCCGACGACGGCGCTGACCTGCGCGCAGGGCTCGACGACCTGGCCGAGGGGCGTCCGGGGCTTGACGTCGTCAGCGGCGTCGCGGCGGATGCCGGTCGGCTGGCGTTCCTGTTCACCGGCCAGGGCAGCCAGCGCCTGCGCATGGGGAGGGAACTGTACGACGGGTTCCCGGCCTTCGCCGCGGCCCTCGACGAGGTCTGCGCCGCCCTGGACCCACACCTCGACCAGCCGCTACTCGAAGTGATGCACGCGGACGACGCGTCCAGCGGAGCGGATGCCGCGCCGTCCCTGCTCGACCAGACGATGTACGCGCAGCCGGCGCTGTTCGCTCTGGAAGTCGCCCTGTACCGGCTCGCCGAGCGGTTCGGGCCGCCGCCGGACTTCGTCGCCGGGCACTCGGTCGGTGAACTGGCCGCCGCGCATGTCGCCGGGGTCATGTCGCTGCAAGACGCCGCCGCCCTGGTGGCCGCGCGCGGCCGGCTGATGCAGGCGCTGCCGCCCGGCGGCGCGATGACGGCGGTCGACGCGGCCGAACCCGAGGTCGCCGGGCTGCTGGACGGCCTGGCGGACCGGGTCGCCGTCGCCGCCGTGAACGGTCCTCGGGCGGTGGTGATCTCCGGGGAAGAGGAGGCCGTCGCGGAGGCCGAGGCCCGGTCGGCGGCCGCCGGCCACCGGACCAGGCGGCTGCGGGTGAGCCACGCGTTCCACTCGCGGCTCATGGAGCCGATGCTTGAGGAGTTCCGCGGCATCGCCCGGTCGATCGAGTTCCGGCGTCCGGTCGTCCCGCTGGTGTCGAACGGCGAGGTGGTGCCCGAGGCGCGCCTCCGCACGGCCGACTACTGGACGCGGCACGTCCGCGACACGGTCCGCTTCCACGACACGGTGCGCCGGCTTCACGGCGAGGGTGTGCGGGCGTTCCTCGAACTCGGGCCCGACGGCGTCCTGTCCGCGATGGCCCGCGACGCCCTCGCCGACGTCACCCCCGAAGCCGCCGATGACCAGGAATCCGCCGCCGATCTCACCTTCGCGGCGCTGCTGCGGCGCGGGCGCCCCGAGGCACGCACGGCGCTGCACGCGTTGGCGGCACTTCACGTGCGCGGCCACACGGTGGACTGGCGGGCGGCGCACGCGGACTCGGGCGCACGGCGGGTGGAGCTGCCGACCTACGCCTTCCAGCGCCGTCGCTACTGGCTGGAGCCATCGCCGCACGGCCCGGTGGAGGCGCCGGGGCTCGGCACGTCCGGTCACCCGTTCCTCGGCGCCGAGATCCCGGTCGCCGACGGCGGGACGCTCCTCGCCGGGGCCGTCTCGGTGGGCAGGCACCCGTGGCTGGCCGACCACGTCGTCGGCGGCGCGGCTCTGTTCCCCGGCGCGGCGTTCGCGGAGCTGGCGCTCCACGCCGGCGGGCGCGTCGGCTGCGGCCACGTCGAGGAACTGGTCATCGAGGCGCCGCTGATCCTGCCGCCGCGGGAGGACGTCCGGCTCCAGGTCATGGTGGACGAACCGGACGACACCGGACGCCGCGCCGTACGAGTCTTCGCGCGGCGGCACGACGAGGAGCCATGGGTGCGGCACGCCGCCGGAACCCTGATCGCCGCACCGGAGGAAGCACCGTCCGACCTCGTGGGGAACTGGCCTCCCGCGGACGCCGAGGAGGTGGACGCCGCCGCGCTGTACACCGGCCTGGGCGCGTCCGGCTTGGCGTACGGGCCTGCCTTCCGCGGCGTGCGCCGCGCCTGGCGCCGCGGCGACGAGATGTACGCGGAGGTCGCGGCGCCCGCCGGGGTCGCCGGCGTTCCCGGGGCGCCCGCCGCTTTCGGCCTGCATCCGGCGCTGCTCGACGCCGCGCTGCACCCCGCCGGCCTCGGCGGTCTCTTCGGCGCCGGCGGGCCGCCGCGCCTGCCGTTCGCTTGGACGGGGCTGCGCCTGTTCGGCCCCGCCGGGAACGACCTGCGGATACGGCTCGCCCCCGCGGGAAACGACACGATCAGCGTGGGCATCGGCGACGCGGACGGCCGCCCGGTGGCCGCCGTGGACGCCTTGACGGTACGTCCGGCGCCCGCCGCCGCGCTCGCCGACCCGCTCGCCGCCCGCACCGGCGACGAGCCGCTGTACGAGGTGACCTGGAGCCCCCTGCGGGCGCCGCGCTCCGGGGCGGACGCCGCGGAGCCCGCCGATTCGGTCGTGATGTCGCTCGAACCCGCCGCGGCGGGCCCGGCGGCCGATCTCGCCGCCGCCGCCCGGAGCCTCGCGGGCCGGGCGCTGCGGATCGTCCGGTCCTGGCTGGCCGACGAGGGCCCCGCCGACGCCCGCCTCGTCGTGGTGACGCGCGGCGCGGTCCAGGTGGCGGACGAGCCGCCGGACCCGGCCGGGGCCGCCGTCTGGGGCCTGGTACGGGCGGCGCAGCAGGAACATCCGGGCCGGTTCAGCCTGGTCGACGTCGACGAAGCCGAGGTATCCGAGCGCATGGTGCGCGCGGCGGCCGCGTCCGGCGAGCCGCAGGTCGCGGTCCGCGGCGGCGAGCTGTTCGCGCCGCGGTTGACAACGGCGCACCGAGGGCCCGGCGCGCCGCGTCCGCTCGACCCCGATGGGACAGTGCTGATCACCGGCGCCACCGGGGCCCTGGGCGGGCTGGTGGCCCGGCACCTCGCCGCCGAGCACGGCGTGCGGCATCTGCTTCTCGCTAGCCGCCGCGGCGCGGACGCGGAGGGTGCCCCTGAACTGGTCGCGGACCTGCGCGCACTGGGCGCGGCCACGGTGACGATGGCCGCGTGCGACACCGGCGACCGGGACGCCGTCGCGCGGCTGCTGGCGGAGGTGCCGTCCGCGCATCCGCTGACCGGGGTGGTGCACGCGGCCGGCCTGCTGGACGACGGGACCATCACGGCGCTGACGTCCCAGCGCCTCGATCGCGTCATGACGCCGAAGGCGGACGGGGCGTGGCACCTGCACGAGCTGACCCGCGACGCCGACCCGGCGTTCTTCGTGCTGTTCTCCTCGGTTGCCGGCACCCTCAGCGGCGCGGGACAGGCCAACTACGCGGCGGCCAACGCGTTCCTCGACGCGCTGGCGGCGTGGCGGCGGCACCGGGGCCTCCCGGCGATGTCGCTGGCCTGGGGACTGTGGGACGGCTCCGGAATGGGCGGCACGCTGACGGACGCCGACCGCACCCGGATGGCGCGCACCGGCATCGGCCCGCTGGCGCCCGAGGAGGGGCTGCGGCTGCTCGATGCGGCCCTCGCGCTGGACCGGCCGGCGCTGGTCCCCGTCCGGCTGGACCCCGACGGCCTGCGCGACCGGGCCGAGGACGAGACGCCGCCGCTACTGCGCGGCCTGGTGGCGCCGCCGTCCGCCCGCGGCTCCGGGGACGATCCCGCCGACCGGTCCCTGCGGCTGCGGCTCGCCGGGCAGTTGGCCCGGGAACGCGAGCGGACCCTCCTGGAGCTGGTGCGCGGCGAGACCGCCGTCGTCCTCGGGCACGGCCCGGCGAAGATCTCCCCGACCGCGACGTTCAAGCGCCTCGGCCTGGACTCGCTCGCCGGCGTGGAGCTGCGCAACCGGCTGAGCGCGGCGACCGGGGCACGGCTCCCCTCCACGGTGGTGTTCGACCATCCGACCGCCGAAGCGCTCGCCGGGCACCTGCACCGCGCGCTGTTCCCCGACGGCGACACCCCCGAACCGATCAAGATCGCCGATTCGGACGGCGCACGATGAAGGGCAGGGAGGGTCTCGTGGGCCCGTCTTCGGACCCGATCGCGATCGTGGGGATGGGGTGCCGCCTGCCGGGAGGCGTGGCGTGCCCGGACGACCTGTGGGAGCTGGTGACCGGCGGCGAAAACGCGCTGCGCGAGTTCCCGGAGGACCGTGGATGGGACCTGTCCGGGCTGTTCGACCCGGATCCCGATCGTCCGGGAACGAGCTACCTGACGCGCGGCGGCTTCCTGGAAGACGTCGCCGGCTTCGATGCGGAGTTCTTCGGGATCTCGCCGCGTGAGGCGGTGGCGATGGATCCGCAGCAGCGGCTGTTGCTGGAGGTCGCGTGGGAGGCCCTGGAACACGCGGGCATCGACCCGCACACCCTCCACGGCACTCCGACCGGCGTCTTCACCGGCTGCAGCATGATCGACTACGCGCTGCCACTGGCCGGCGCCCCGGAGGAACTGCAGGCGCACCGCTGGACGGGTGCGGCGGGCAGCGTGGTGTCGGGCCGCATCGCGTACTTACTCGGGCTTGAGGGCCCGGCTGTGTCGGTGGACACGGCGTGCTCGTCGTCGCTGGTGGCGCTGCACCTGGCCTGCGAGTCGATCCGGCGCGGGGAGTGCACGATGGCGCTGACCGGCGGCGTGGCGGTGATCTGCACGCCCAACGGATTCGTCGACTTCAGCCGGATGCGGGCGCTGTCGGCCAGCGGGCTGCTCAGGTCGTACGCCGCCGCCGCGGACGGAACCGTGTGGGCCGAGGGCGCGGCATTGCTCGTCCTGGAACGGTTGTCGGACGCCCAGCGGAACGGCCGGACGGTCTTGGCCGTGGTCCGCGGCACCGCAATGAACCAGGACGGCGCCAGCAACGGAATGACGGCCCCCAGCGGGGCCGCGCAGCAGCGGGTGATCAACGCGGCGCTGCGGGACGCGGGCCTGTCGGCGGCGGAGGTGGACGCGGTGGAGGGGCACGGCACCGGCACGGCGCTCGGCGACCCCATCGAGGCGGAGGCGCTACTGGCCACCTACGGCCGCGACCGGAAAGAACACCCGCTGTGGCTCGGCTCGCTCAAGTCGAATATGGGCCACGCGGCCGCGGCCGCCGGTGCGGCAGGCGTGGTCAAGACGGTGATGGCGATGCGGCACCGCACGCTGCCGGCGACCCTGCACGTCGACGAACCCACCCCGCATGTGGACTGGTCGTCGGGCCAGGTTCGGCTGCTGACCCGTCCGATGCCGTGGCCCGACACCGGCGCGCCGCCCCGCGCCGCCGTCTCCGCCTTCGGCATCAGCGGCACCAACGCCCACACAATCCTGGAAGCCGCACCACTCGTCCCGGCGTCCGCCGCTTTGCCGCCACCCGCCGCTTTCCCACTGCCGTTCCTGGTGTCGGGCAAGAGCGAGGCGGCGCTGCGGGCACAGGCCGCGCGGCTGCGCGCCCACGTGGAGGACCGGCCCGAGCAGTCCCTGCCGGACGTCGCGTACTCCCTGGCCACGGCCCGCGCCGCGATGGAGCATCGCGGAGTCGTGCTGGCCGCCGACCGCGCCGAGCTCCTGCGCGGACTGACCGAACTGGCCGAGGGCCGGGCCGCCGCGAACGTGGTCAGGGGAGTCGCCCGCGAACGCGCCGACGCGGTGTTCCTGTTCCCCGGCCAGGGTTCCCAGTGGGCGGGCATGGCCTTGGACCTGCTGGAGCACGCGCCCGCCTTCCGCGACCGGCTCGCCGAGTGCGAAGCGGCGCTCGCACCGTTCGTCGAGTGGTCGCTCCTCGGTGTGCTTCGCGGCGAGCAGGACGCACCGTCGCTGGACCGCGTGGACGTCATCCAGCCCGTCCTCTGGGCGGTGATGGTCTCGCTGGCGGCGCTGTGGCGGTCGCACGGCGTCGAACCGTCGGCCGTCGTCGGCCACAGCCAGGGCGAGATCGCGGCGGCCTGCGTGTCCGGCGCCCTGACGCTGGATGACGGCGCCCGGGTGGTCGCGCTTCGCAGCCGGGCTCTGCTCGAACTGTCCGGCAGGGGAGGCATGGCGGCCCTGGGGGCGGGGGAGCACGAGACCAGGCGCATCATCGCGCCCTGGGGACCGCGGCTCGCCGTCGCGGCGCTGAACGGCCCCTCCTCGACGGTGATCTCGGGTGACGCGGAGGCGCTGGCCGAGGTGACGGCCGTGTGCGCGGCGCAGGCCGTCGAGGCGCGCCACATCAAGGTGGACTACGCGTCGCACTCCCCGCACGTAGAAGCTGTCGAGGAGGTGCTCGGACGGTCGCTCGCCCCGATCCGGCCGCGGACCGCGACCGTCCCCATGCTGTCCACCGTGACCGGCGAGCGCCTGGACGCCGCGGACCTGGACGCCGGCTACTGGTACCGCAACCTGCGTCGCACGGTGCTGTTCGAACCAGCCGTACGCGCCCTGCTCGAGGACGGGCACCGCACCTTCATCGAGGTCAGCCCGCATCCCGTGATCTCCGTCCCGACCGCCGAGATCGCCGAGCAGGCCGGCTTGGACCCGGTCGTGACCGGAACGCTCTGGCGCGGCGAAGACGGCATGCGCCGCTTCCTGACCTCGCTCGCCCAGGCGCACGCGGGCGGCGTTCCGGTGGACTGGACGCGGCTGTTCCCCGGGGCGCGGCGGGTCGGCCTCCCCACGTACGCCTTCCAGAGAACGCGGTATTGGGTGGAGCCCGCGTCCGACCGGCCTCCCGCCGACCCCGACGCGTCCCTGCTGTACCGCGTCGCATGGCGTCCGCTGCCCGCCCCCGAGCCGGTGAGGCTGCCGGGGGTGTGGCTGCTGGTGGCCGGCGGGCCCGCGGACGCCGCGCTCGCGCGCACGCTGGAGAAGAACGGGGCGCAAGTGCGCGTGGTGGCGGACGAGCCGGCCGAGTGGCCCCTGGACAGCGACGTCGCCGGGATCCTGATGCCCGCCGCCGGAGCCGCGGAGCCCTCTGCCCTCGCCTGCACCCGCATGGTCGCCGCACTGCGCCGGCTGGCGGGCGCCGAGACTCCCGCGCCGCTCTGGACACTGACCCGCGGCGCGGTCGAGGCGACCGCCGACGATCGGCTGACCAGCCCGGCGCAGACCGCGCTCTGGGGGCTGGCGCAGGCCGCCGCGCTGGAGCACCCCGACGTGTGGGGCGGTGTGATCGATCTCCCGGACGCCGTGGACGAGCGGGCGCTGACCCGGCTGGCCGGCGTCCTCGCCGGTGCGGAGGACCAGGTCGCGATCCGTCCCACCGGGGTTTTCGGGCGCAGGCTGACGCCCGTGCCGCCCCGGCGCCCCGGCACGGCGTGGACGCCGCCCGGCACCGTCCTGATCACCGCCGGCACCGGCCCGACCGGCGCGCTCGTAGCGCGACAACTGGCCGCCGACGGCGCCGAGGCCTTACTGCTCCTGCGCGATCCCCACGCCCCCGAGCCCGCCGCGCCCGCCGGGTCCGCCGCGCCCGCCGGGACGCTCGCCGGGTCCGCCGGGTCCGCCTGGTCTGACGAGTCCGCCGGGTTCGACGAGAGGCTCGTCGCCGAACTCACCGAGCTCGGGGCGCAAGTGACCGTCCGGGATTGCGACCCCGCCGACCGCGATCGGCTCGCCGCGGTGCTGGCGGAGATCCCCGCGGAGTTCCCGCTCACCGCCGTCGTCCACACCGCCGAGCTGTTCGAGGAACGCCCGCTCGACACGCTCGGCCGGGCCGAGCTGGAGCCGGTGCTGGAGCGCAAGGCCAGGGCGGCGTGGAACCTGCACGAGCTCACCCGGGACATGGACCTGTCGGCGTTCGTGCTGTTCTCCTCGATCACCGCGACCTTCGGCGTGTTCGCCGGGCTGGGCGGGCACGCGGCGGCGAACGCCTACCTCGACGGCCTGGCCGGGTTCCGCCGCGGGCTCGGGCTGCCCGCGACCGCGCTGGGCTGGGGCGCCTGGGCGGACGGCTCCCCGCGGGCCGGGGACCGCGAGCCCCGGCTGCGGCGGCGCGGCAGCCCCCCGATCGAGCCCGCCGCCGCGCTCCGCGCGCTCGCCCGCGGCGTCGCCGACGGCGAGACGTCGATACTGGTCGCCGACATCGACTGGAGCCGCTTCGTCAGCGGCCTCGGCGCCCGGCCGAGCCGGCTCTTCGCCGACCTCGTCCGCACCGCCGACGCTCCCGGCCCGGACGCACCGGACACGCTGGGCCCCGCGCTCGCCGCGCTCCCGGACGAGGAGCGGCGGCCCCGGCTGCTGGAACTGGTGCGCACCGAGGTCGCGGCCGTCCTCGGCCATGTCGCGGCAGATTCGGTCGACGGGGAGCGGCAGCTGTCGGCGCTCGGGTTCGACTCGCTGACCGTCGTGGAGTTGCGCAACCGGCTGGCCTCGGCCACCGGTGTGCGGCTGCCTCCCAAGGAGCTGCTGCGGGAGTCGACGCCGCTGACACTGGCCGACCGGCTGGACGAGCGGCTCCGCGACGACTCGTCCCCGAGCGGGCAGACGTCCGCCGGCACGTTCGGCGAGATGTTCCACCGTGCCGTGGCCGACGGCAGGGCCCCGGAGTTCATCGAGCTGCTCGGCACCGCCGCGCGGTTCCGGCCCGCGTTCCAGCGTCCCGAACCGGTCGACGTCACCGGCCTCACGGACCTAGCCGGACCCGGGACGGGCGTCCGGCTGATCTGCGTCCCCGCCGCGGCCGCCACGACCGGCCCGCAGCAGTACGCCCGGCTCGCCGCGCACCTGGCCAGCGAACACGAGGTCTCCGCCCTGTCGCTGCCGGGATCCGAGGGCGGTCGGCTGCCCGCGAGCCGGAAGTCCGCCGTCGAGGCGCTCGCCGCCGCCGTCGAGCGGCACGCCGGCGGCGCGCCTTATGCTCTCCTCGGGCACTCGTCCGGCGGAACCCTGGCCTACGGTGCCGCGCGGCTCCTGGAAGACGCCGACACACCTCCCCGCGCCGTCGTCCTGATCGACACGTACGGCTTCACCGGCCGCGCGTTCGCGCGCCTCCGCCCCGTACTGCTGGCGAGCATGGCCGAGGGGCTCTCGGCGCACGCCGAGCCCGACGATGCCGGGCTGCTGGCCATGGGCGCCTACCTCCGGCTCATGGCCGACTGGGAGCCGCCCGCCACCGGCGTCCCGACGATTCTGCTCCGGGCCGCGCAACCCGTCGCCGGATGGCCCGACGACCAGGACTGGCGTGCGGGCTGGCCGCATCCGCACGACACGCTCGACGTCCCCGGCGACCATTTCTCGGTCCTCGGCGAACACGCGAAGTCCACGGCGCGGGCCGTACGCGACTGGCTGGCCGGCTCGGCCGGCGGCGCGCGTCCCGCGGCCCGGCGAAAGGTGGTGTCATGACCCCCGTTCTCATCGTGGGCGCCGGCCCGGTCGGGCTGGCCACCGCGTGCTCGCTGCTCCGGCGCGGTGTGCCGGTGCGGGTCCTGGAGCAGTCCGATCAGGCGGGCCAGGGCTCCCGGGCGATCCTGCTCTGGCGCCCCGCGCTGGAGCTGCTGGCCGATCTCGGCCTGGCCGACGACGCCATCGACCAGGGACTCCGGCCGGCCGCGCTGCACTACCACGTCGGCGACGGCGTCCGAGTCCCGCTGGACGCGCCGAACAGGCCGCTCCTGCTGCCGCAGGATCGCACGGACCGGCTGCTGGAGGAGGCCCTCCACCGCTTGGGCTGCCGGGTCGAACGCGGCGTGCGGGTCACCGACGTCGAGATCGCCGGCGGCTCCGTGACGGTCAAGGCCCTGGGGGAGACGGGCGTCGAATCGATCGAGGCCGACTGGCTGATCGCGGCCGACGGCGTGGGCAGCACCGTCCGGCAATGCCTCGGCATCGACTTCCCTGGCGTGCGCGTCCCGGCCACCTTCCTGCTCGCGGAGGCGCACGTGTCCGGCGACCTCGACCGGACGGAACTGCACTACTGGTTCGGCCCGCGCAGCGCTCTGGTGATCACCTCGCTGCCCGGCGGGGCGGTGCGGATCGCCGCGCCCATCCCGCCGGACACCCCGCTGACGGAAGCGACCGTCCAGAAACTCCTGGACGAACGGGGCCCACGCGGGCTGCGACTGGAACAGCTGATCCGGATCAGCGCCTTCGAAAGCCAGGAACGCATAGCGACGACCATGCGCAAAGGACCCTGCTTCCTGGCGGGCGACGCCGCGCACACCCATTCGGTGATCGGCGGGCAGGGCCTCAACCTCGGGCTGCAGGACGTCCGGAACCTCACCTGGAAGCTGGCCGGGGTGGTGCACGGCACGTTGGAGCCGAACGTCCTGGACACCTACGGCGTCGAGCGGCGGCATGCCGCCGAAGAGGTGGTGCGCTTCACCGGCCGCCTGATGAAGCTGGCGATGCTCGGCCCGCGCGCCGCCCGCGTACGTGACCTCGCCTTCCGCACCCTCCAGGTCACCGGTGTGCTACGACGGCGCTACGCGCCCGTACTGGCCGGCTGGCGCGTCCGCCTTCCCCCCGCCCTCCTCGGCGACGCCGTCCCCCGGCGCGCCGCGCGCCTGCCCCGTCCCGGAGCCCGGACGCCCTACTGGACGCCCGCCCCGCAGAACCCGCACGACACCTGCTTCAGGCTCCTCACCCTGGGACCGCAGAACGCCCCGCTGCCCCGCCGAGCAGCCGACCTGGCCGAAACACTTCCGGGAGTCCTCGCCCACGAACACCATCCAGCCCGCCGCACACGCTTCCTCCTCCTACGCCCAGACGGCCACGTAGCGCTAAGCGGCCGCACCACAACCGCCCTAGAAGAAGCCGAACACCTACTGAATTCCCTAACCCGCCAAACAAGGTGAACCCCCAAAGCCGCCGCCTCCAGAAACAGCCATCACGAACGCCACCAAGGCGCAGCCGCCCTGATTTGCCCCGAGGCCGTGATCATGTTGCCCCCAGCCGCAGTGTCAGAAGGTCGGCACGGGCTGGAAGGAGCACGGCCTGGTCTTCGCCTCCGCCGTGAACTACCGAGCGCAAGGCGAACAACGTGCCCCTGCTAGGGGAGCGGAAGCGAAGGACCAGGTGTTTCCGGAAGCGGATTACGAGCCTGGATTGTCACTCAGGACGATCGGTCGCCGAGTGGCGATCAGGAAGGCGACAGTGGCCGCGGTGGGTGCTGCTTCTCGTGCAGCTCATAAATGATGGTTCTGGCCGGGGTGAGGGTGCGGCAGGCGAGGAACTCCTTGCCCTGGTAGAGAAGGGTCCGGCAGGTTTCCTGGTACTCACCCGGGACCGGTACGTTGCGAGCCACGGAGTTGTAAAAGACGAACCATTCCGGCTGTCCGCTGAAGACCGGGAAGCTGTTGATGGAGTGCGTGCCGTCCGGTTCGGCTGTGTCCTCGATCACCTGGTATTCGTCGCGGCCCACAACCTTTCGGTTGAAGACCGTGGCGACCTGCGGCTTCGAGGTGTCCTGCGGCTCCGGCACCGTGTTGAACTCGGTCTGCCCCTCGCCGAGCGGGTAGACCGCGAGCCGTGGCCAGGTCTCGTACGGCTCCCAGTTCGTGACGTTCAACTGCGGGAAGGTGGTTCGGCCCCACTGGTCGCGGAACGCGTTCAGCACTTCCTCGGTCGTCGGGAGCCTGCGCGGATCGCTGTCCTTGACGATGTTGACTTGGTAATTGATGCCGCGGTCCGGCCTGATGATCCGGCACAGTAGGAACTCCTCCGGGACCTTGCCGAAGGTGCGGCAGGTGTATTCGAACTCGCCCCGCAGGGGTAAGCGGGTGGACGTGTTGTAGAAGGTGAACGACGACCGGGTGCCGAGGAAGGTCGGGAAGCGGTTGACCGCGTGGGTCCCATCCTCCAGCTCGATGTCCTCGACGATTTGGTACTCCACCTCGCGCTGGGGCGGCGGCGCCGTGTCGGTTCCGTTGATCGTGCGCTGGACCAGGTCGTAGGTGGTCGCCGTGGTGGGCGACTGCGGTTTCGGTTTCGCGTTGGTCTCGTCGGTCCCGGGATCGAATCCGAACTGGGTTCGTCTGGTCCAGGTGGAGTCGGGCAGCCACCCGACGACGCCGGTTTTCGGGAAGGCAATCCGGCCCCATTGGTCGCGGAAGGCGGCCATGATCTTCTCTGTCGGCGGGCGCGGCTCCTTCGGTGCGGCGGACGCCGAACCCGCGAGCCCAGGACCGATAGGGACGAAGGTCGTCGCAAGAAGAGTGAGAGCGGAAATCGTCCGGATGCGGTGCATGGTGAACCAGCCTTTCTGGGCGCTTTGAAGGCGGTTGCCCTCGACCGGATCACGGATAGCGAGTGGGCCTTGTTCGATTGGCGGAGCCGTTGGCCGCATACGGTCAGCGCGCCGGAACCCAGATCGCATCCCTACCTGACGCCAGGAAGCGGTTGGCCGATCCCAGTTCACTTCATCGGCGGGGTCAAGCCTTCCGGCGTAGGCGGCCTACGCCCTCGTCCCGCCCCCATAACGCGCTGAAAGCCGTCCCACCGAAATCGAGCTGTTCTACCCGCTGCGGGCCACGCCGCCGACGACTGGTCAAGACCCGCGCCGACAGCCAGGCCAAAGTCCGTTCGTCCACCCAGCGGTGATGACCGGGCTCCTCGCCGGACTCGATGCCGGGCCGACCGATACGTGACACGAACCCGCGGCTGCGCAGCCAGGACAGATGATTGGTGGGGCGGTATGCCGTGTCGGCACGGACCTTGCCCGGCCGCTGGCGGCGCGGTCCGTGTCGCGCCCGGATCGCCGGTGACGCCTGCGGCAGCGGCTTGAGCGTCCAACTGTCGTGGACGTGGGCCGCTGAGACGACGCCCACGAGCGGCAGCCCGCGGCGTCGGACAGCAGCACGTGAAGCCTGCCCTTCTTGCCCTGCTCGACCGGATTGGGGGCTCTCCGCAGACGAGGGCCGGGGTGCTGTCGGGCGATGCCCACGCACTTGAAAGTGCCTTTTGTAGGCCTTCCCTTACTCACTCATGATGGTGTTACGCACTACTAGTGAGGTGAGGAAGGAAGATGGTTGAGCGGGTAACGCGACCCGAGGGGTCGCAGGTCGTCATCGAGATGCAGGCGATCGCACGCAGGGAGGGGCTCGAGTTCTCTCTGGACCGTCTCAGCGCCAACACCTTCGACCTGCATCGCGTGGTGCAGTACGCAGGCGACCAGGGCCGCGGGTCCGAGCTCTTCTCCGACGTCCAAGATGGCTTCTTCGCGGGCACCCTCAACCCCTACAGCTCGGACGCTCTGGCAGGCGTCGCGGAGTCTGTCGGGCTGGACGGGCGGCGAGTCCGCGAGATCCTTGCGAGCAACGAGTACGCCGACCGCGTGCGCGCCGACCGGACCGAGGGCCTGGAGCTGGGCGCCACTGGCGTCCCGTTCGTCGTCCTCGACCGCCGGGTGGCTGCCCCAGGCGCCCAGAAGGTCCCTGTCTACGGCCGATTGCTGGAGCAGGTGGCCGGGCCAATGCCGATTGAGCGTGTGTCATGAGCGGGACGAAAGACGGGCTTCAGATCGTGTCACCAGTCCGACGCTACGGACCGGATGAGCGCCACCGACACCTCAGCCTGCCGACGCGCTGACCGCGGCCTTGCCTCGGCCGACTCCGGTCACCTCACTGGCCGCCCGGTTGCTGGCGATCTCGCCGTGGTGGGTGGCGGCCCAACCGGCCATCGCCATCACCGCGTCCATCAGCGACCGGCCTAGGTCCGTCAGCTCGTACTCCACTCGCGGCGGGACCTCGGCGTACGCGGTCCGGGTGATCAGGCCGTCGCGCTCGAGGTGCTTGAGCGTCTGGGTCAGCATCCGCTGGGAGATCCCAGGGATGTTCGCCTGCAATTCGGAGTAGCGCAGCGAGCCGGCGCTCAGGGTGCCGATGGTCAACACCGTCCACTTGTCGCCGATGCGGTCGAGCACCTCACGGATGAAGGCGCTGTCCTCCGGCCATGCCTGGCACGGACCACTGACCTTTCGCGCTGACGCCATCTCGATTACCTCTCATCCGGTGTGCAACCGCACTACCAGTATGTAACGCCCATGGGGCGACCGCACACCACTCCCACTCTGAAAAGGAACCAAGCCATGTCTTACCTGCTTCACATCGACTCCTCCTCGCTCGGCGAGGCCTCGGTCTCCCGCCAGGTCGCCCGGTCCTTCCTCGAAGGCTGGGACGGCAAGGTCGTTCACCGCGACCTCGCCGCCGCCCCCGTGCCCCACATCAGCGCGGCCGGCATCACCGCACGGGAAACCGACCCCGCCCAGCACACCGACGAGCAGGCCGCCGCAGCCGCGATGCAGGACACGCTGATCGAGGAGTTCCTCGGCGCCGGCGCCTATCTCTTCACGGTGCCGATGTACAACCTCACGATGCCGTCGGTGTTCAAAGCATGGCTCGACCAGATCCTCGTCTTCGGCCGCACCGTCCACCACGGAGGCCCCTCCCAGGTCGCCGGGCGTCCCGCCGTGGTGATCTCGGCTAGGGGCGGCAGCTACGGCCCGGGCGCCCCGAGGCACGGCCTGGACTACGTCGTGCCCATCCTCGAGGCGCTGCTCGGCCACGAGGAAATGCTCGGCCTCGACGTCACCACCGTGATCCCCGAGCTGACCATGGCCCCCCACGCGCCGGCGCTGGCTTCACTGCTTCCGAAGCACGAGGCATCCATGGCCAACGCCCACAACCGCGCTCGCGAACTCGCCGCAATGATCGCCCACACCACGCCCGCCGCCGCCTGAATCCCGACCAACACCACGTCTTCCTGGCTGACCTGCTCGTCCTAGGCGGCAGCGGCCGCACCGGTGTACACGTCCTCGAACAGCCCGCTCAGCCCGGCCACCGCGTCCGGGCACTCGTGCCCGACCCGACTCGGTGAAGCCACCAACCGGCGCGGAGCTCGTCGAGACCACCGCCTCGGCCGACATCGACGACCTGC
The DNA here is from genome assembly GCF_004348735.1 of Actinomadura sp. KC06. GTDB lineage: Bacteria > Actinomycetota > Actinomycetes > Streptosporangiales > Streptosporangiaceae > Spirillospora. The sequence goes on along the minus strand of NZ_SMKT01000106.1, from coordinate 2,009 downwards.
GTCGTGCTTCCGACCGAGGCCGAGGCGGTGGGCGTCGCGCCCAAGAGCGGCCGCGCCTCGGCCAACCCGTGGGCCAATCCGGCGAGCCCGCCGGCACACGGGTCGGAGAAGTCGGCGGCCACGGCTTCCCTCCGGTCGCATTCGGCCGGAAGGGACGGGGGTGCCGCTTATGTGGATGGGCAGAAGACGGTCTCCATGGCCTTGCCCATGGCTTGGCCCGGCCTGCTGTTGTCCTTGGTGCTCAGGGTGACCGACAGCGCGAACTGACGGCGGCCGTCTTCTGAGTAGAAGGTCATGGCGAGGAAGCCGGGAGCGCTCCCGCCCATGATGTACAGATCGTCGCCGCAGGAGTTGCTGCTGCTGCCGAAGGCGCGCAGGCCGCTGGGCAATCGGTCGGTCAGGACTCGCTGGAGTTCCGGCGGCAGGAGTTTGCCCTGGGTGAACGCCCGTTGGTAGGCGCTCACGTCGTGTGCGGTGGAGACCACCCCGCCGGCGGCGCCGGCGATGCTGGCGTTGAACCGGTCCACGTCGCGCAGTCGGCCGTTGGTGTCGGGGTAGTAGCCGTGGCCGTGCGGCCCCTTGATGCCCTCCGGCGGCTTGAGGGGAAGGTAGGTCTTGGTCATCTTGAGCGGGCCGAACAGGTGCCGTTGCAGTTCGGTGGCCAGGTCGTGGCCGGTCAGCCTCTCGATGATCAGTCCGAGGAGGGTGTAGTTGGTGTTGGAGTAGGACCACTTCTCGCCCGGTTCTCCGGTCCGGGGCCGGTCGCGGCTCCACTTCACCAGATCGAGTGGCCGGTAGTGGGTCGTGAAGTCGAAGACGTCGAACGAGGGGTCGTCTCCCTCGCTTCCGTCCGGTTTCGGTTCGGAGTACCAGTCGGGAATGCCGGATGTGTGCCGGAGCATCTGGCGTACCGTGATCTCGTCGGCCCGCGTGACCAGGTCCTTGTTCACGACCTCCGGCAGCAGGTCGGCGAGCTTGTCATCCACGCCCAACCTGCCTTCGTTGACCAGTTGCAGCACCACGGTGGCCACCATCTGCTTGGTCTGCGACCCGATCCGGAAGCGGGAGCCGGCGGGAATGGCTCCGCCCTTGCCGCCCAGCAGCCGAGAGCCCGCGCTGCCCAGTCCGACGGACTGCCCGTCGATGTAAACCCCGCCGACGGCCCCCACGACCCCGGGCGTCCTGGCCAGTTCCTCCATCGCCTTCTGCACGCTCCCGACCCGCTCGGTGGCGGCGGCGGGCCAGGCAGGAGCCATCATCGCCATTGCGACACCGGCGGCTAGACCGGCCTTCCTCAACGGCGCGCGAACCTTCGTGGAGGACACGACGCGCTCCTTTCGTGATGATCTCGCGAAGCCGAGGCGTCGTGCCCTCGGCATGGACCGCTGTGGTCCATGCCTCCACCGAAGACGAAGGATTGTTGTGGTGGCGTATGAGCTTTTCGATATGCCCGCGATACGCGCAATCCCCGATCAAGGAACTGAGGGAACGCAACACGGCCTCACGGCTGCCCTGTCGAGGGCCGCGTGAAACAAAACTGGATGCGTGCGGCTCGCCGCCGTCCCCCGGTCGCCTCGTACAGGCACCGCAAGGCCGTCCCGTACCGCAGGACGTCCGCGACCACCACCTGCTCGGCCCGCTGACGCGCGCCACCCCAGCGAGGACGCCCGACCATCCGTCAATACGGGACGCGGCACCTATCTGTGGTGTACCCCTACGGGGTCCGCCGCAGAGCGGCGCTCATGGTCGGCCCATCGGGCGCCCGCCTAACGATCCCGCCCCGGTTCGCGGGCTTCTGATCGTCCGGCGTTTGTGGGGGAGGCGGTTTGCGGCTTCTCGGCATTGTCGTTGTCGCCACCCTCGGCCCATATCCAGGCCCGTATGCATCAGTCGAAGGTGGTGGAGATTTCGTGCCAGCCGCCGGGAACGAGGGCCGTTCGGCGTGTCGGTGCGGCGGCTTTCTGCGTCGCGGATGAGCGTCATGAGCCCCGATCCCCTAAGTTAGACAA
>NZ_SMKT01000105.1 GCF_004348735.1 Actinomadura sp. KC06 | reverse complement strand
CGGCCACCCAGCTCTACCCTTATGCGGTCGTCGGCAGCGTGAGGTGTGGATAAGGGACAGGGCCGGGGGAGGGGCGGCTGCGGGAGGTGCGGCGAGGCCGGTACTGGACGGTTGCACGGCCTGGCCTTCTAGCGCCGCCACGTCGTGTCGGGGAGCGTCTTCCCGTTGGGCGAGGCCGTCGGGTCGAGCGACTCGAGGATGCCCTTGGTCTTCTCCCCGCCGAGCTCGTCGGGGAGCCGGTCGTCCTGGGGCTGGGCGTGCTTGCCGCCGGACGGCTTCTCACCGGCCGGCGTCTCGCGCCCCGGCTTCTCGCGGGCGAGCTTGTCGGCCGCGGGCCTCTCCGCGACGCGCTTGTCGGCCGGCGGCTTGTCGAGCACGTCGGCGGGCTTGAACCTGAGCGTGTCGCCGTTCTCGAAGCGCTTCCGCTCGTCCTCGCCGTCCGTCCGCTCGCGGGTGGGACGCGCCTCGCGGGCGTCGCGCCCGCCGGGCGCCCGGCGGCGGGAGTGGCGGGTCTCGGCGGACGAGCGCGGCGACGCCGCCGAGCCGCGCGGCTCGGGGCCGGGCTCGATCGCCGCCTGCCCGGACGCGGTGGAGCGGCGCATCGCGGCGGGCGCGGGGCGCTTCGGGGGCGGCTGCGGCGTCGGCCTCGGCTCGCCCTGCACGGGCACGCCCACGGCGCCGAGCACCGCGGTGCCCATCCGCTCCAGCTGGCGCAGCCCGAGCGCCACGTCGTCATGCCTGGTCAGCGGGATCTCCACCACGACCAGCGCGGCGTCCGCGGCGTCGGCGAGGGCCTGCGCGTCGGCGCTGACGGTGGTGGACGCGGTCTCGATGATGACGTAGCCGACCGTCCGCCGGAGCCGTTCGATGAGCCGGTCCATGTTGCGCCGCTGCAGCAGCTCGGACGCCATGTCGACGTCGACGCCCGAGGTGATGACGCGGAGGTTCGGGACGCGCGGCGAGACGCGCGCGACCTTGGCGAGGTCCTCCTGCTCCAGCAGCACCTCGGCCAGGCCCGGCCCTGGCGGCACGCCGAGCAGGTCGGCGGACGCGCTGGAGTCGAGGTTCGCGCACACCAGCATCACCTTGGACTCGGTCCGCACGAACGCGGCGGCCAGGTTGGCGGCGACGACGCCGGGACCGACGCCGGACGCGGCCCCGGTCACGAGGATGACGTGGTTGCCGTGGCCGAGGGTGGCGGTGACCAGGTGCGCGAGCTGGTTGAAGCTCTGCCCGATCCGGCTGCGGCCGAGCTGGAGGTCGAGCGAGGCCTCGCGGCGGCCGAACGGCGTCGTCATCAGCACCGGCAGCCCGGTCGTCCGCTCGATGTCCTGCGGGTGGCGGATGTGCTTGTCGGCCCGGTCGCGCAGGACCGCGATCAGCAGCCCGATGAGCAGCCCGGCCATCAGCCCGGCGGGCAGGTACAGCCGCGGGTTCGGGTTGGACGGCGTCTCCGGCAGCGACGCGCCGGTGATGACCGTGCCCGGGGTGATGTTGCTCGCCTTGATGTTGGCCGTGGCCAGCCGCTCGTTCAGCGCCTGGATCTCCCCGGTGATGATCCGCTGCTGGTTCTGCGCGTTGGCCCGCGCGGCGCTGCCCTTGGTGGTCAGCCGCAGCGTGGCGATGACCTCCTGCAGCCGCGTGGTCAGCTTGTCGAGCCGCTCGGTGGCGTTCTTGATGTCGGCGTCGAGCTTGCCGCGCGCGGTGGCCGCGCGGTTGTCCAGGTACGCCTGCGCGAAGGCCTTGGCGCCGTCGCGGGCGCCGGTCGCCGAGGGGCCGTCGTAGGCGATGGTGAGGATGGTGGAGTTCGGCGGCACCGTCACGGTGACCCGGTCGGCCAGCGCCCGCGGGTTCTCCGTCGACTTCAGCAGGTCCCCGGCCCGCGCCGCGACCTCCGTCGACTTGACGATCTGCGCCTCGGTGTCGAGGTTCGCCGCTCCACCGCCGCGGTCGTTGGCCGGGGTGTCCTCGGCGCCGGTCTGCGTCACCTGGATCGACGCCTGGGAGGAGTAGGTCTTCGGCGACACGAACACGAGGGCGAACGCGGCGGCCAGCCCGGCGGCCGCGGCGATGGCGACGAGCCGCCAGCGCCGGCGCAGGATCGCCGGATAGTCGGTGATCTCTATCGAGTCCGGCCGGGATGACGGATCCATGTTCCGGAGTCTCCCTCGATCGTCGGTCGGCGGGCGTCGGTCGGCGGGCCGAGCGGACGTATGCCATTGAGCCGAACGAGAGTGTCGGCCGAAGTTACATTACCTTGACTCGTCCGGTGCCATGAATTGAACGAAGGGCGTCGGGGGGCCCTGTTCCGCCGGGAAACCCGCCAGGTAAACGATCACCCTTTCTCGGGCGTCGTGGCGTCCTTCGCGGGGGCGTTCCCGCCCGGCGCGGCGGACTGCGGCGCACCGTTCGCCGTGGCGCCGTTCGGCGCGGACGCGGCGTTCACGCCGGCGGGCTTGCCGTCGGCGGGCCGGGCGCTGCCGGGGTTGGGGCCGGAGGGCGTGCCGGGCTTTCCGGTGTGCTTGCCGGGCTTGGCGGCGCCGCCTCCCGCGGTCTGCATGCGGCGCCGCATCAGCAGCACTCCGGCCGCGGCGAGCGCGGCGACCACGCAGACGCCGGCCACGATCAGCACGGTGCCCATCGAGCCGGAGTCGTCCTCCTTGACGGGCGGGATGTAGCGGCCTCCGTTGGCGGCCGGGCCCGGGGCCGTGGTCTCCTGCGGGGCGGTCCCGGCGGCGCGGATCAGGTTCCCCATCACCTTCAGCTGGTTCTTCCCGCCCTCGCTCTTTGCCTGCTGGATCAGCCGGTCGGTGGTGGCCGGGCTCAGGGACGTCGAGTGGACCCGCAGGCTGGGGCCGGTGAGCAGCACGTACGTGCCGGACCGTCCCACCTGTTCGGCGACCTGCTTCAGCAGCCCGTCCTGGGACGCGGCGTCAGGGAGGTCCTTGCTCTTCGGCAGCACCATGACGTAGACGGGCAGCTTCTGGTCGCCCATCGCCTTGCGGAGGTAGTCGAGCGTGGTGTCGGTCTCCCACTTCCCCGTACCGGTGGCCACATAGAGCGCGTCGTACGACATCAGCGCGTCGGCGAGTTGGGCCGGGTTCACGTCGGCCCGCGCGGCGGGCAGCCCGGGGGCGGCGATCAGCGCCACGCAGGCGGCCAGGACGGCGAGCGTCAGGCGGCGGACTCGCCCGACCTGGACGCGCCGGAGGGAGTGCGGCATCACGGATGACGGTCCTTCATGCTCAGTGCGGGGTGCTCAGGACGAACGGTAGGTGACCACCGTACTGGTGCCTGCCGGGCTTCTGGTCGCGTTTCGGGCTATTTGCGGTGCTCAGCGGACGAGTTCGTCCGGTGGGACCTTCACCGTGTCCGCCCCGGCGCGGAGGGCGCGGGCGGTGCGGTGGCGCAGGACGAGCCAGACGGCGGCGGAGACGGCGATGAAGGCGGTCATCGTCCACGCCAGCGGGACGGCGCCGAGGCCGAACATCTTCAGGGAGGACGCGACCAGGACGATCGTCAGCATGCGGCGGATGATCCCGCCGGGAGCGCGCGAGGAGATCCGGGAGCCGAGGTAGACGCCGGGGATGGAGCCGACGAGCAGCGCGGCCGTGACCTCCATGCGGAAGTCGCCGAACAGCAGGTGGCCGATTGCGGCCGCGAAGACCAGCGGGACGGCCTGGAGCAGGTCGGTGCCGACGAGCTGGTTGGCCTTCAGCGCAGGGTAGAGGGCCAGCAGCGCGACGATGATGAGCGAGCCGGAGCCGACCGAGGTGACGCCGACGACGACCCCGCCGATCGCGCCGACCACCACGGTCGGCACCGGACGGACCGTGACCCTCGGCGCCTTCCCGCCGTCCTTCTCGTCCGCGGCGTCGGGGTCGGTGCCCGCCCGGCGGGACAGGTAGCCGCGGAAGACCAGGCCCGCGGCGGCGATCATGAGGGCGACGCCCATGGCCTTGCTGATGATGTCCTCGACCTCGCCGCCGTGGCCGAGCGCCCGCGCGAGCAGGACGCCGGAGAACGCGGCCGGCACCGAGCCCACGCACAGCCAGCCGACCAGCCGCATGTCGATGGTGCCCTGGCGGTAGTGCACCGCGCTGCCGACGGGCTTCATCACCGCGGCGGCCACCAGGTCGCTGGACACGGCGGCGAGCGGGCTGACGCCGAAGAACGTCACGAGCATCGGCGTCATCAGGGCGCCGCCGCCCATGCCGGTCAGCCCGACGATGATGGCGACGAGGAACGAGCCCAGCGCCATCGTCCAATCGAAGTCCATCGGCATGACCTACCTGGTTTGTAGGGAAACTCGCCCATCAGGGTAAAGGAGGTCATCCAGACCTGCTAACCCTGGTATCCCCTTGCCGAACCCCTAGGTTCGGGATTTGTGGCGTTTCCGTACCCGGGTCTATGCGGAGCGTACCCAGCCGCCGTCCACCAGAAGGTCGAGGACCTCGGCCACCGCCTCGTCCGGCGTCATGCGGGACGTGTCGAGCGTCAGGTCGGCGTCGTCAGGGTCCTCGTAGGGGTCGGAGATGCCGGTGAACTCGGGGATCACGCCCGCGCGGGCCTTGGCGTACAGGCCCTTGCGGTCGCGCCGCTCGCACTCCTCCAGCGGCGTCGCGACGTGCACGAGGATGAAGTCGCCGACGGCGGACACCATCCGCCGGACCTCCGCGCGGGTCGCCGCGTACGGCGCGATCGGCGCGCAGATCGCGGTGCCGCCGTGCCGGGTGATCTCGGCGGCGACGAACCCGATGCGCCGGATGTTGAGGTCGCGGTCGGCGCGCGAGAACGTCAGGCCGGACGACAGCATCCGCCGCACGACGTCGCCGTCCAGCAGCGTGACCGTCCGGCCGCCGCGCTCAATCAGCGCGTCGGCGAGGCCGCGCGCGACCGTCGACTTCCCCGAGCCCGACAGGCCGGTGAAGAACACCGTGATGCCCCGGGACAGCTTCGGGGGCCGCGCCAGCGCCAGTTCGGCGGCGACGGCGGGCGGGGTGAACCAGTCGGGGACGGGCTCGCCCGCGTCCAGCAGCTCGTTCAGCCGCTCCTGGGTCAGCTCGGCCTGGACGTGGTCGGGCTCGATGCGGGCGACCGGCCGCCAGACCTCGACGTCGGCGTCGTAGGCCCACGGCTCCGGCACGACCACGGGGATCGCGGTGTCATCCACCTCGCGCTCGAACAGCAGGTGCGTGGCGCCGTAGGCGGCGGCGACGTGCGCGTGCAGGAGAACGTCCCGCTCCTCCTGGACGCCCGCGCCTTCTCCGCGCGCCGGGAGCGGCACGGGGATGATCTGCGCGCCGTCCGGCAGCTCCTTGCGGACGCCCAGCAGGGCCCGGACGAGCGACTCGTCGTGCTCGCCGCCCAGCAGCGGCAGGACGAGCACGGACTTCGCGCCGAGCTGCTCGGCGACCTGCCGCAACTGGCCGAGCTGCTTGCGGTGCAGCGGGTCGCGGACGGCCACCGCTAGAACGTTCCCCTCGACGGCGGCCAGCTCGTCGGGACGGCGGCGCAGACCGTGGAACGGTCCGTGTGCGGGGGCGCGAAGGGCCTCCAGCGGCCCGGCGAGCCGCCAGTCCCGGCTGGTCGGGTCCTGCCACGCCTCCTCGACCCGCAGGACGGCGACCGGCACGCCCTCAGGGTCCTGCAAGACGATGCGCTCCTGGTCGGTCAGCTCCTTCGGGACGGACAGGGTGACCGGGACCGGCCACGGGGTCCCGTCGGCCAGCCGCCCGCCGGCGATCACCATGGCGGTGTCGTAGGAGCCGAGGAACCCGGTCAGCGGCCGGTACACGCCGGCGAGGACCAGCTCCAGGTCGGCGAGCTCCACCGGACCCGGGGTCCAGGCGGGCAGGTCGCGCAGCGTGTCGGGCAGGCCGGGCTCGGCGGTCACCGCGATCTCCGATCTTGCGTCGCCGCCGCCGCTTTGGGCGCGGCGTCCGGCTGAACCGTGTGAATGGAGTTTCCGCAGGAAAAAGTACTGCGCCGGGCCGGAGGCACGCACCATCGCCCCGCCTGTGGACGGCGGTCAGATAACCCTGGCGAAACGGTTCTCGGGTTTGCGGATCACGAGCGTGACCTCGCTGTGGTCCGCGGGAAGGCGGCCCCTGGTGATCACCGAGACCAGCCGGCACAGCAGCTCGGCGAGGCCGGTTCCGGCCCCGAGGGCCTTGATCGCCTGCCGGGACGTGTACTCCTCGGCCACGACGAGCCCGCGCATGACGCAATACCACTGCATGCCCGACCGCGACGCGACCCGGTCGTAGACCGCCGGGGGCGGGGCCGCCGGGGCCACCGGCCACGCGTGCGCCGCCGTGCTGAACGCCTCGGTTTCCGCGCCGGGCTCGGAGGCGCCGGCGGCGGGCGCGTCCGGGACGCGGGCGTGGGCGCCGCGCGGGCCCGGGCCGGGGCGCGTGAGCTTCCGCCGCCTGCGGCCGCCGACGTGCATCCACGTCGGGAGCGACCGGTCGAGGAAGCCGTACGCGGTGTTGCGGTCGCGCAGGCGGACCAGCAGCAGCCCGCCGGGCTTCAGCGCGGCGACGAAGCGGTCGAGGACCAGCTCGGCGTGCGGGACCCGCTCGATCAGGTACGAGGCGTGGACGATGTCGAAGGCGCGCGGCGGCAGCGGCACGGTCCGCAGGTCGCCGAGGTGCCAGGCGTCCAGGTCGGTCCGGTCGCAGGTGTAGGCGCGCAGCTCCGGCGAGTCCATGTCGACGCCCGTGACGTGGTGTTCGCGGTCGCCGAGGTCCAAGCCCGTCCCCCAGCCGCAGCCCGCCTCCAGGATGTGGATCCGCTGCAGGGGCTTCTCTAGGGCGTACTGACGAGCGCGTTCTGAGAAGAGATCGCCGTCGCTGACCGGCGGCGTACGCAGATCGGTCACGGTATCGCAGCGTAATCGCTCGACTGCGTTCCGTCCGCTATTTGCCTATTCTTGGTAATGGCCGTGTCGCGCTGCGTTGCCGTCCTCGTCCCGTCCGTGAGCTGCGACGCCGTCCGGACGAGAGCCCGCCGCGGCGCGTACCCTGGAACGCGGTACCGGGATCCGCGCGGATTTCCGGATTTTCGGGCTGCCCTGCTTCCGGCTGACGAGACGGCGATGATGACCCTTTCTGGACTTGTTGATCTCGCGTGCACCGATCCCGGGTTGGAGCGCGCTCTCACGACGGCGCAGACGGATCAGGAGATCGTCGCGCCGTCCGCCCTGTGGCCGATCCTGGCGGCGGCGCTGGCCCGCCGCGTCGGCAGGGGCTCCGGGAACGGCGCCTCCGGGGACGGTGTCGTTCTCGCGGTGACCGCCACGGGACGCGAGGCCGAAGACCTGACGGCGGCGCTGTCGAGCCTGCTCGACCCGGGCCGCGTCGCGCATTTCCCAGCGTGGGAGACGCTGCCGCACGAGAAGTTGTCGCCGCGTTCCGACACGGTCGGGCAGCGGATCGCCGTGCTGCGCCGCCTCGTCCACCCGGGCGCGGGCGGCCCGCCCACCGAAGAGGGTGCAGGCAGCATCGGCAAGGGCGGGGCGCTGGACGTCGTCGTGACGCCGATCCGCGCCGTGCTCCAGCCGATCGTGTCCGGGCTCGCCGACCTCGAGCCCGTCCGGCTGGCCTCCGGCGAGGACGCCGACATGGACGACGCCGTCCGCAGCCTCGTGGAGGCCGGCTACCACCGCGTCGACCTGGTGGAGAAGCGCGGCGAGATCGCGGTCCGCGGCGGCATCCTTGACGTCTTCCCGCCGACCGAGGAGCACCCGCTCCGGGTGGAGTTCTGGGGCGACACCGTCGAGGAGATCCGCTACTTCAAGGCCGCCGACCAGCGTTCGCTCGAAGTCGCCCAGGACGGGCTGTGGGCGCCGCCGTGCCGCGAGCTGCCGCTGACGCAGCAGGTCCGCGAGCGTGCGAGGGCGCTCGCCGAGGAGCATCCGGCGCTCGAAGAGATCCTCGGCCGGATCGCGGACGGCGACACCGTCGAGGGCATGGAGGCGTTCTCGCCCGTCCTCGCCGACCGGATGGAGCTGCTCACCGACCTGCTGCCGGACGGTTCGGCGCTGCTGGTGTGCGAGCCGGAGCGGATCCGCACCCGGTCGGAGGAGCTCGTCCGGACGAGCCAGGAGTTCCTGGAGGCGAGCTGGGTCAACGCCGCGGCCGGGGGAGAGGCGCCGATCGACCTGGGCGCCGCCGCGTTCCGGTCGCTGGAGGAGGTACGCGCGCACAGCAGGGAGCTGGGCCTGCCCCGCTGGAGCGTGACAGCGCTGAATCCCGAGGGCGACGCGCTCAATTTGGGCGTGCAGCAGGCGGAGGCGTACCGGGGCGACACGATGCGGGTCGTCGGCGACCTCAAGGGCTGGATCGACGGCGGCTGGCGCGTCGTGATGGTCACCGCCGGGCACGGTCCGGCGGAGCGGCTCGTCCAGCTCGTCGGGGAGGAGGGCGTCGGCGCGCGGCTCGACGATCTCGCCGGGCCGCCGGAGCCGTCGGTGGTCACCGTCACGACGGGCCTGCTGGAGAACGGCTTCACCTGGGAGTCGATCAAGCTCGCGGTGCTCACGGAGACCGACCTGTCGGGGCAGAAGTCGTCCACCCGGGACGCGCGGCGGATGCCGTCGCGGCGGCGCGGCGGCATCGACCCGCTGCGGCTCAAGGCCGGCGACTACGTGGTGCACGAGCAGCACGGCGTCGGACGGTACGTCGAGATGGTCAGCCGGACGGTCCAGGGCGCCACCCGCGAGTACCTGATCCTGGAGTACGCCAAGAGCGACCGGCTGTTCGTCCCGACCGACCAGCTCGAGGAGCTGACCCGCTACGTCGGCGGCGAGGCGCCGAGCCTGCACCGGCTCGGCGGCGCCGACTGGCAGAAGGCCAAGTCCCGCGCCCGCAAGGCCGTCAAGCAGATCGCCGGGGAGCTGATCCGGCTGTACTCGGCGCGGATGGCGAGCCCCGGCCACCCGTTCGGCGCCGACACCCCGTGGCAGCGGGAGCTGGAGGACGCGTTCCCGTACGTGGAGACGCCCGACCAGCTCGCCGCCATCGACGAGGTGAAGCTCGACATGGAGAAGCCCGTCCCGATGGACCGGCTGATCTGCGGCGACGTCGGCTACGGCAAGACGGAGATCGCGGTGCGGGCGGCGTTCAAGGCCGTCCAGGACGGCAAGCAGGTCGCGGTGCTCGTCCCGACGACGCTGCTGGTGCAGCAGCACATGTCGACGTTCACCGAGCGGTTCGCGGCGTTCCCCGTCGTGGTGAAGCCGATCAGCCGGTTCCAGTCCGACAGGGAGATCGACGAGACGCTGCGCGGCATGGCGGACGGCACCGTCGACGTCATCGTCGGCACGCACCGGATCCTGTCGTCGCAGACCCGGTTCAAGAACCTCGGCCTGGTCGTCATCGACGAGGAGCAGCGGTTCGGCGTCGAGCACAAGGAGGAGCTGAAGCGCCTCCGGACGCAGGTGGACGTCCTCGCGATGTCCGCGACCCCGATCCCGCGGACGCTGGAGATGGGCCTGACCGGCATCCGGGAGATGTCGACGATCCTGACTCCGCCGGAGGAGCGGCACCCCGTCCTGACGTTCGTCGGCCCGTACGAGGAGAAGCAGATCGCCGCGGCGATCCGGCGCGAGCTGCTGCGCGAGGGCCAGGTGTTCTTCGTGCACAACCGGGTCCGGTCGATCAACAAGGTGGCGGCGAACCTGGCGAAGCTCGTCCCGGAGGCGCGGGTCGGCATCGCGCACGGCCAGATGAACGAGAACGAGCTCGAAAAGGTCATGGTCGACTTCTGGGAGAAGAACTACGACGTCCTGGTCGCGACCACGATCGTCGAGTCCGGCCTGGACGTGCCGAACGCCAACACCCTGATCGTCGACCGCGCCGACATGTACGGCCTGTCGCAGCTCCACCAGCTCCGCGGACGCGTCGGACGCGGCCGGGAGCGCGCCTACTCCTACTTCCTCTACCAGCCGGAGCAGCCGTTGACGGAAACGGCGCACGAGAGGCTCGCGACGCTCGCGCAGCACACCGAGATCGGCGCGGGCATGTACGTCGCGATGAAGGACCTGGAGATCCGCGGCGCGGGCAACATCCTCGGCGCCGAGCAGTCCGGGCACGTCGCGGGCGTCGGGTTCGACCTGTACGTCCGGATGATCGGGGAGGCGGTCCGGGACCTGAAGGAGGGCGGCCGCGCGCCGGAGGCGGTCGAGACGAGGGTCGAGCTGCCCGTCGACGCGCACCTGCCGCACGAGTACGTGCCGGGTGAGCGGCTCCGGCTGGACGCCTACCGCCGGATCGCCGCGATCACGTCCGAGGACGAGATCGGCGCCGTGCACGACGAGCTGAAGGACCGGTTCGGGCCGCTGCCCGTCCCGGTGCTGAACCTCCTCGAAGTGGCGCGGTTCCGGACGAAGGCGCGCCGCGCCGGGCTCGCCGACGTCACCGTCCAGGGCAACTTCATCAAGTTCACCCCGGCGCGCCTGCCCGACTCCAAGCAGGTCAGGCTGCAGCGGCTGTACCCGAAGAGCATCCTGAAGCCGTCGACCGACACCCTGCTCGTCCCAGCGCCGAAGACCGCGCCGCTCGGCGGCCGGCCGCTGCGCGACCAGGAGCTGCTGCGCTGGGCGACCGACCTGGTCCAGGCCCTGTTCCTGGAGGCGCCCGCCGCCTCCGGCAGCCGGTAGTCTGGCGCGACCCAGCTGATCGACATCCCGGACGTCCCCGGACGGGCGGCATCCCCGGACAAGCGACGAGACGAGGTTTCCGTGCCTGGTAAGTCCGTGAAGGTCGCGGCGGCGGCCGGTGCCGCCGTGATCGCGGCGGGCGCGCTGACCGGCTGCGGCGGCTCGCCGAAGGTCGGCACCGCCGCGCTCGTCGGCGACGACCGCATCACCGTCACCACGCTGAGCCAGACCGTCCGCGACTGGCGGGAGCAGTTCCGGTCGGACCCGCGCGCCAACGAGCTGCGCGCCGACCCGGGCAACCCGGCGCAGCAGCTCGCCGGCGACTCCGAGTCCGACCTGCGCGGCGCGCTCACCCTGATGATCAACTTCCGGGTCGCGGACGAGGTGGCCGAGCGGACGGGCGTGACCGTCACCGGGGCGCAGGTGGACGGCGCCGTCGCCTCGCTGAACAAGCAGGGCGGGGCCGGGTCGATCACGCTCGCCAGCGGGCTGCCCCGCGCCCACGCCCGCGACCTCGCGCGGCTGGTCGCCACCCAGATCGCGGTGATGCAGCGGTACGGCGCCGACATGAACAACGAGCTCAGCCCGGCGACGCAGCAGGCCGGACGGAAGTGGAACGAGCTGTTCCGCAGCACCGCGGACGGCATGGACATCGAGGTCAACCCGCGCTACGGCGCCTACGACCCGGGCCAGTTCGAGGTCGGGCCCGTCCGGTTCCGGCTGTCCAGCCCCGATTCGGGTACCCGGGACGCATGAGCCTCACGCTGCTCGCGACCACGCACCGCGTGGCGCCGGGCCTGCTGACCTGGCGCGCGTGGGACGCGCTCCGGTCGGCGGCCGCCGTCCGGGTGCGGGCGGGGCATCCGCTGCTGCCGTCCCTCGGCGACGCCGGGATCGTCCCGGAGCCGGTGGACGAGCCGGACGCGGCCCTGCTGGTCGCGGACGCGCGCCGGGCCGACGTCCTCTGGATCGCGGCGCCCGAGGGCGACGAGGCGCTGATGCGCGAGATCGGCCACCTGGTGGTGAACGACCCGCTGGACGTGGAGGTGCTGCACGGGTCGTACGACCTGCCCGGCGCGCGGCTCCTCGACCTCGTCACCGTGATGGACACGCTGCGCCGCGAATGCCCGTGGGACCGCAAGCAGACCCACGCGACGCTCGTCCCGTACCTGCTGGAGGAGGCGTACGAGGTCCTCGACACCGTCGAGGCGGGCGACTACGGGGCGCTGCGCGAGGAACTCGGCGACGTGCTGATGCAGGTGGCGTTCCACTCGGTCGTCGCCGCCGAACGCGGCGACGAGACCGCGTTCACCATCGACGACGTGGCCGGCGCGATCGTCGACAAGCTCGTCCGGCGCCATCCGCACGTGTTCGGGGACGTGACCGTGTCCGGCGCCGACGAGGTCAACGCCAACTGGGAGCAGATCAAGGCGGCGGAGCGGGCGGAGAAGAGCGGCGAGGAAGCGTCCGCGCTCGACGGCGTGCCGATGGGGCAGCCCGCGCTGTCGCTGGCCGCGCAGCTCCAGCGCCGCGCCGCCCGGATCGACGCCCCGTCCGGCCTCGCCGACGATCTCGCCGGTGCCGCGACCGCTGAGGCCGGGGAGACCGCGAACGACGTGGGCGCAAGGCTTTTCGCGCTCGTCCGGGAGGCGGCTGACCGGGGCCTGGACGCCGAGGCGGAGTTGCGGGCGGTATCGCGGGTATTCCGCGATCGTGTCCGAACGTGGGAACGGGAAATCCGGTCCGACTGATTCGCGAGGTATCTACCCGAATATCGCGGATGGGGTAGTCCGGCCGGGACGTCGCGTCTACTCTGAGCGCGTGTCGGCTGGGGCTGATGGTGACTCCGGGGACCCCGAAGGAGCACAGGGCGTCCCCGCGGACGAAGCCGTGCCCATGGACGGGGGCGCCCTAAGGCCACGCCGCAAGTCCCGCCGCGTGTTCACCGCGTCCACGACCCGCGCCCAGAAGGCCCGCGCGCTCCGCAACCTGTTCACGCTCGGCGGGCTCGCCGGCGGGCTCGTCGCGCTGATGCTGCTGCCCACCACCTGCGCCGCCGGAATCGGGGCCCGCGACGCCGCGGACTGGTTCTTAACGGAGCCGGAAGGGCTCACGACGTCCGGCGTGCCGCAGCGGTCCACGATCCTCGACGCGGACGGCCGCACCCTCGCCACGTTCTTCTACCAGAACCGCGTGGACGTCCCGATGGAGAAGATCGCGCCCGTCCTCCGGATCGCGGTGCTCGCCATCGAGGACAGCCGCTTCTACAGCCACGGCGCCATCGACGCGCAGGGCACGCTGCGGGCGCTCGCGAGCAACCTCGGCCACGGCCAGGTGACGCAGGGCGGCTCCGGCATCACCCAGCAGTACGTCAAGAACCTGCTGGTCACCCAGGCCGACTCGGACGAGGAGCGGGCGGCGGCGCAGGAGGTGTCCGCGGCGCGCAAGCTCCGCGAGCTGCGGTACGCGGTCGCGCTGGAGAAGCGGTTCTCCAAGGACGAGATCCTGCGCCGCTACCTCAACATCGCCTACTACGGCGACGGCGCGTACGGCATCGAGGCGGCGTCCCGGCACTACTTCTCCAAGCACGCGTCCGAGCTGAACCTCGCCGAGGCGGCGCTGCTCGCGGGCGTCATCCGCTACCCGTACGCCTACGACCCGACCCAGCATCCGGCGGAGGCCAAGGAGCGCCGCGACGTCGTCCTCAACCGGATGGCCGAGCTCGGCTGGATCGAGCGCGCCACGGCGGAGGCCACGGCGCGGCTGCCGATCAGGCTGGACGTGGACGAGGTCAAGAGCGGCTGCGTGTCCAGCAAGGCGCCGTTCTTCTGCGACTACGTCCAGCGGGAGATCCTCACCAACCCGGTGTTCGGCGTGACGGCCGAGGCGCGGGAGAAGCTGCTCAAGCGCGGCGGCCTCACGATCCGCACCACGATGGACCGGCGGGCGCAGAAGGCCGCGCAGCGCGCCGTGGACGAGCACGTCCCGCCGCGGAACTCGGCGGGCAAGGCGGCGGCGGAGGCGATGGTCGAGCCGGGCACCGGCGAGATCAAGGCGATGGTCGTCGACCGCAAGCTCGGGCCCGACAAGGAGCGCGGCAAGACCTGGATCAACTTCGCCGCCGACGCCAGCCACGGCTCCAGCATCGGGATGCAGGCCGGGTCCACGTTCAAGGCGTTCACGCTGGCCGCCGCCCTGGACGAGGGCATGCCGTTCGGCACCAGGCTGATGGCGCCGCGCAGGTACACCCCCGTCGGTTACCGCAACTGCGAGGGGGAGCGCGTCGGCGACGCGTCCAAGACGCTGGGCAACGCCGCCGACGGCGAGGGCGGCAAGAAGTTCAGCATCGTCACCGGCACGCAGCACTCCGTCAACACCTTCTTCCTCGCGCTGCAGAAGGAGGTCAGCCTCTGCGACACCGTCAAGATGGCCGAGCGCCTCGGGATGCGGCAGGCGAACGGGAAGCCGCTGGAGCAGTTCCCGTCGTTCACGCTCGGGTTCAACCCCGTCTCGCCGCTGCGGCTCGCGGCGGCGTACGCGGCGTTCGGCGCGCGCGGCGAGTACTGCAAGCCGATCGCGATCAAGGCGATCACGGACGCGTCCGGGCGCAAGCTGAAGGTGCCGCCGCGCGACTGCGAGCAGGTCATGGACAAGGGCGTCGCGGACGCCGTCAGCCACGTGCTGAGCGGCGTGCTCTCCAAGGGCACGGCCCGCGGCCTGGGCCTCGGCCGCGACGCCGCGGGCAAGACCGGCACCGTCGACAACTTCTCCGCCGCCTGGTTCGCCGGGTACACGCCCGACCTCGCCGCGGCGGTGTGGGTGGGCGACCCGCGCGGCGGCTACAGGTACCCGATGGAAAGCCTCTGCATGGACGGCCGCTGCTACGGCTCGGTGTTCGGCGCGACGATTCCCGCGCCGATCTGGCAGCAGAGCATGCTCGGGGCGCTGTCCGACACGTCGCCGACCTCGTTCGTCCGGCCGCCGTCCCACTTCTTCAGCAAGGGGACGGGCGAGGAGAAGGTCAAGCTCCCCGACGTCCGCGGCATGAAGCCGGACGAGGCCGTCGAGAAGCTCCGCGAGGCCGGGTTCGAGACCCGCATCGCCAGGCCCGTCGAGTCCCGCGAGTACGAGAAGGGCACCGTGGCCGAGATGTCACCGAAGCCCGGCTCCGCCGAACCGGGCGAGACCGTCACGCTGCGCGTCAGCAAGGGCCCCGGGCCGCGCGGCGACGGCGACGAGCCGCCGATCCCGCCGATCACCCCGCCGCCGACCTTCCCGCCCGTCCCCGGTGAGCGTTCCCCGCTTGCACCTCCCTGACCTGCGGATTTGTGTGATCGTCCGGCGTCCGGGTAGATCACCGGTGGGGTGTTCACCGGCTTCGAACGCCGCTGAACCTAAGCTGTGCGTATCCGTTCGGGGGGACGATCGTCATGCGAGCCATCGCCGTGTCCGAGTACGGCGCCACACCGGCGCTGATGAACCTGCCGCGCCCGGAGCCGGGGCCCGGGGAGATCCTCGTGAAGATGATCGCGGCCGGGCTGAACCCGTTCGACTGGAAGCTCGCCGACGGCATGGTGAAGGACTCCGTGGACGCGTCGTTCCCGCTGATCCTCGGCGTGGACGGCGCGGGCGTCGTGGAGGAGGTCGGCGAGGGGGTGACCGGGCTGCGCGAGGGCGAGCAGGTCTACGGGACGTTCGCCGCCATTGAGCGCGGCCTCGGCGCGTTCGCCGAGTACGCCCTCGTCCGGGAGGACGGGCCCATCGCCGCGATGCCGGAAGGGATGATCTACACGCAGGCCGCGGCGGTGCCGACCGCGAGCGCCGCCGCGCTCGGAATGGTGGACGCGGCGCGGATCGACGCCGGGCAGACCGTCCTCGTCGTCGGGGCGACCGGCGGCGTCGGGCAGGGCGTGGTGCAGCTCGCGTCCCTCGCCGGGGCGAAGGTGATCGCGACGGCCCGCGACGACATGGCCGGGACGATGCGCCGCCTCGGCGCGGACGAGACCGTCGACCACTCCCAGAGCGACGATTCCGATGGTCTCAACGCGCAGGTCCTGGCCGTCCACAAGGACGGGATCGACGCCGTCCTCGACATGGTCAGCGACACCCCCGCCACCGAGGACATCGCGCAGCTGCTGCGCCCCGGCGGGACGTACGTCAGTTCCATCTGGACGGTGAACCCCGACGCCATGGAGGCGAAGGGCCTGCGCGGCGTCAACCTGAACGGCGGCGTCACGTCCGGCACGCTCGACCGTCTCTCCGACCTCATCGACGCGAGCGACCTGCGCGTCCAGGTCGAGCGCGAGGTGCCGCTGGAGGACGCGCCGGACGCGCTGGCCGCCAACAAGGCGGGCGGCGCGCGCGGCAAGACCGTGATCCGCATCTGACCCCGGCGCGGGTGAACCGTCCCGCCACGGGCATGCAGTCCCACGGGAGGTACACATGAACCAGAGCAGCATGGGTCAGGGCGACAGGGACCGGCCCGGCGAGGACGACCGGCACGCCAGGCTCCGCGACATCGACGCGTCCCTCGACCGGCTCCGCTCCGACCTCACCCCGCCGCCCGCCGACGCCGGGGACAACGTCGACTCCGGCCAGTACCTCGCCGCCAGGGAGGAGCTGGAGGGGCAGATCGAGCTGCTGGAGTACGAACGCGAACGCCTCCGCTCCGAACTCGGCCTGTCCTGACCCCCGCGGGGAGGCCCGTCAGCGGGAGGCGCGTCAGCGGGGGAGGCGCAGGACGAACCGGGCGCCGGGGACGCCGTCCATGCGGTCGGTGAGGACCAGCGAGCCGTCGTGCGCCTCGGCGATGTCGCGGGAGATCGCGAGGCCGATGCCGGTGCCGCCGGCGTCGCGGTGCCGGCCCTCCGCCAGCCGCGCGAACCGCTCGAACACCCGCTCCCGGTCCCTCGGCGCGACCCCCGTACCGTCGTCGATCACCTCGACCACCGCGGTGGACGGCCGCTCCACCCGGATGATGACCGTCACCTCGGACGCCGCGTGCCGGTCGGCGTTGTCGATGAGGTTCGTCAGCAGCCGGGACAGCTCGCTGCGGCCGCCGTTCACCGTCACCGCCCCCTCCGCCAGGACGGTCACCTGGCTGCGGAACGGGCGGCGCAGCACCTCCTGATCGGCCAGCTCGGTCAGGTCGACCGGCTCGCGCGGGAAGTTCCGGTCGGCCTCCAGGCGGGACAGCGCCTGCAGGTCGTCCACCACCGCCGCCACCCGGTCGGTGTTGATCAGGATGGCCTGGAGCGTGTCGCGGACGTCGGCGTCGTCCGGTCCCGACAGGGCGAGCTCCAGCTCCATCCGCAGCGCGGCGAGCGGGCTGCGCAGCTCGTGGGACACGTCGATGACGAACGCGCGCTGCCGCGCCACCGCCCGCTCCAGCCGGTCGAGCGTCGCGTTGATGCTCACGGCGAGCATCCCCACCTCGTCCCGGCGGGACGGCACCGGCACGCGGCGCTCCAGGTCCGTCGCGGTGATCTCGTCCAGCTCGCGGCGGATGTCGTCCACCGGGCGCAGGGTGCCGCTCACCGACCGCCACGTCCCGTAGGCGACGACGCCGGTGCCGAGCAGGACGCCTATCAGCAGCAGCAGTGCGAGCCTCGGCTGCGGCACGAGCCCCGGCTCGGGCGTCAGCGAGTAGACGTACCTGGCGTTCGGCCCGGTCCCCACACGGAACTGGACGACGAGGAAGCAGGGCCCGCCGGGCGCGTCGATGTTGCAGGCGCGGCCGTCCCGGCGGTCGTCCGACGGCGGGGGCGGCGGGAGGCGCACCGGCGGCCGGCCGCGCATCCGCGGGGACGCCGCGACCACCCGGCCCTGCGCGTCCGTGACCAGCAGCAGTTCCCGGTGGTTGACCTGGATCTCGCGCGCCAAGGACCCGGAGTTGATCGCGGCCGCCACGCGCCGGCCGTCCTGCGAGATGTCCTGGACCGAGTCGTCGAACGTCTGCTTCCGGCTGCCCGACAGCACCAGCCCCGCCATCGCCATGGTCAGGACGAAGGCGACCAGCGTCGAGGTCAGCGTCACCCGCAGCCGGATCTTGGGGTGGCGCAGCACGGCCCGCCAGATCCAGCCGCTCAGCCCCGCGCCGGCCTCGCGGCGCCCACCGAGCCTGGGACGAAGGCGTCCGGGACGAAGGCGTCCGGGCCGGAGCCGCCCGGGCCGGAAGCGCCTGTGCCGTAGGCGCGTGGGCCGGAAGCGCCGGTGCCGGACACGTATGACGACCTCCCGGGGGACGCTCCTGCCTGCCAGTACCAGATCTTTCTTGCCGGAACAGGGCAAACACGACCGTGGGGGACGGGTAAAAGATCGTTCAGCCGGGATGTGTCGCGAATGGTGAGAATCGCCCGGTTTGTACGGCGTCGCGCGGAGGACGGCGAGCCCGTTCGGCGGTGCGGGGGGAGCGCGGCTAGGCTCGGTGGCTGCACTCAGACTCAAGACCGCTGTGCGCGGACCGGTCGCACAGTCACTCGCATCAGGGGGTTCCCCGTGTCGTCGATCGAGGCCGTACTCGCCCGGGAGATTCTGGATTCCCGCGGCAATCCGACCGTCGAGGTCGAGGTGCTGCTCGCGGATGGGACCGAGGCGCACGCGGCCGTGCCGAGCGGGGCCTCCACCGGCCAGTTCGAGGCCGTCGAGCTGCGGGACGGAGGCGAGCGCTACGGCGGCAAGGGCGTCCGGAACGCCGTCCGGGCCGTCAACGAGACCATCGACGAGAAGCTCGTCGGCTACCCCGCGTCCGACCAGCGGCTGATCGACCAGCTGCTGGTGGACCTGGACGGCACCCCGGCCAAGTCGGCGCTCGGCGCCAACGCGATCCTCGGCGTCAGCCTGGCCGTCGCCAAGGCCGCCGCCGACTCCGCCGGGCTGCCGCTGTTCCGCTACGTCGGCGGGCCGAACGCGCACCTGCTGCCCGTCCCGATGATGAACATCCTGAACGGCGGCGCGCACGCCGACACCAACGTCGACGTCCAGGAGTTCATGATCGCGCCGATCGGCGCGGCCACCTTCGCCGAGGCGCTGCGCTGGGGCGCCGAGACCTACCACGCGCTGAAGTCGGTGCTGAAGGCCAAGGGCCTCGCCACCGGCCTCGGCGACGAGGGCGGCTTCGCGCCCGACCTGCCGAGCAACCGCCAGGCGCTCGACCTGATCATGGAGGCGATCGGCAAGGCGGGCTTCACCCCCGGACGCGACATCGCGCTCGCGCTGGACGTCGCCGCCACCGAGTTCCACGCCGACGGGCAGTACACCTTCGAGGGCGCCAAGCGGTCCGCCGACGACATGGCCGCCTACTACGGCGAGCTGATCAGCGAGTACCCGCTGGTGTCCATCGAGGACCCGCTCGACGAGGAGGACTGGCCCGGCTGGGAGGGCCTCACCGCCGCCGTCGGCGACCGCGTCCAGATCGTCGGCGACGACCTGTTCGTCACCAACCCGGAGCGGCTCGCCCGCGGCATCAAGGCCCGCGCCGCGAACGCGCTTCTGGTGAAGGTCAACCAGATCGGCACGCTCAGCGAGACCCTCGACGCCGTCTCGCTCGCGCAGACCAGCGGCTACCGCTGCATGATGAGCCACCGGTCCGGCGAGACGGAGGACACCACGATCGCCGACCTGGCCGTCGCCACCAACTGCGGGCAGATCAAGACCGGCGCGCCCGCCCGCAGCGACCGCGTCGCCAAGTACAACCAGCTGCTGCGCATCGAGGAACTGCTCGACGACGCCGCCCGTTACGCCGGCGCCGCGGCGTTCCCGCGCTTTGACGCCCGGGGCTGACATGACCCGGCCTGACTGAGGCCGCGGCGCGCGGGGGCGGGCCGGACACCCTCCGGGGGCCGGAACCTTGTTCCGGTCCCCGATCCGCCGGGTTTCGGACGGACGAGCCCGACCGCATACCGGAGACACGCGAGTCGAAGACGACCACGCAGGGGACACGATGGCTGACGACAAGGCCGCCCCCAAAGGCGGGCACGACGGCGACGACACCGGCCACGAGGCCGGGCACGGGAGCGGCGCGCGCCGCGGAAACCCGGCCCTGACCAGCCGCGCCGCGATCCTGGCGGTGGTGGTGTGCGCCATCGCGCTGAGCCTGGCCTACCCCGTCCGCGAGTACATCGCGCAGCGCAAGGAGATCGCCGAGCTCCAGCGCAAGGAGGCCGTGGCCCGGCGGCAAGTGGAGATCCTTGCCCAACGCAAGCAACAACTGGGCGAGAAGTCGTACATTGAGCGAGAGGCGACGCGAAGGCTCCATTACTGCCGCCCTGACGTAAAGTGCTACATCGTCCTGGACGGCAGCGGAGGCGACGGACGGCAGGCCCGCAGGGGCGGACCGGCGAGCAGGCCGCCCTGGTACGAGACGCTGTGGCGGTCGGTCGAGTCCGCCGACAGGCCGCGCTGACCCGCCCGCCCGGGCCGGCGGGACCTGAACGGCCGCGCCCCGGCAGGAGAGGCCGGGCACGGACGGGGGGCGACGCCGGCGCCGCGAGGCACCGCCAAGAGCGCCTCGGACGGCGTCGGACAGGGCCCGCGTTGGCCAGAGGAGGGGCAGTGCTCGTCTAAGGGCGGCGCTGGCTTGAGGGCAGTGCTGATCTTAAGGGCAGTGCTGTTCGGAGGGGTGTCGTAGGCCGGAGGGGGCCGTGTTGGTCGGAGGGGGCGCGGTGGGAGCGCGCTGTCGAGGCGGATCGGGGAGGTCCGCCGGTGGGGACGCACATGATCGAAGCAGGTGACACGGCCGCGGTCGCGGCACAGCTGGGGCGGGAGCCGCGCGGCGTCCGCCGGGTGGCGAGCCGCTGCCCCTGCGGCCTGCCCGCCGTGATCGAGACGGCGCCGCGGCTGCCGGACGGGACGCCGTTCCCGACGCTGTTCTACCTGACCTGCCCGAAGGCCGCGTCCGCCATCGGGACGCTGGAGGGCGGCGGCGTCATGCGGGACATGCAGGACAGGCTCGCGGCCGACCCGTCGCTGAGGGCCGAGTACAGGGCCGCGCACGAGGACTACCTGCGGCGGCGCGGCGACGCGGCCCGCGAGGACGGCATCGAGCCGCTGCCCGAGGGCACGCAGAGCGCCGGCGGTATGCCGGAGCGCGTCAAATGCCTGCACGCCCTCATCGCCCACGAGCTCGCCGTGCCCGGCATCAGCCCGTTCGGCCGGGAAGGGCTGGAGGCGCTGCCCGAGTGGTGGCGCTCCGGACCCTGCGTCGACGTGGATACCGCCGACGCCGACGCCGACGCCGACGCGGATTCGGGGGTGGGACGGTGACGCGCGTCGCGACCGTCGACTGCGGGACGAACTCCGTCCGCCTCCTGATCGCCGACATCGCCCCCGGCGAGGGCGGCGGGACCCTGACGGACGTCGAACGCCGCATGGAGATCGTCCGCCTGGGGGAGGGCGTCGACGAGACCGGACGGCTGTCGCCCGCCGCTCTGGAACGTACCTTTGCCGCCATGCGCGGCTACGCCGACCTGATCGACCGCCATGGGGCGCGGGCCGGGCACGGTCCGATCAAGACGCGGGTGGTGGCGACCAGCGCGACCCGCGACGCCGACAACCAGGCCGACTTCGTCAGCGGCGTCGTCGACATCTTCGGCGTCGTCCCCGAGGTGATCACCGGGGACGAGGAGGCCGAGCTGTCGTTCACGGGCGCCACCCGGGAGCTGGCCGCGCTGCGTCCGGCGCGGCCCTACCTGGTGGTCGACATCGGCGGCGGGTCCACCGAGTTCGTCGTCGGCAGTTCCTCCGCCGACGCCGCGCGCTCCATCGACATCGGCTGCGTGCGGATGACCGAGCGGCACCTGAAGGACGGCGACCCGCCGTCCCCGCAGCAGATCTCCGGCGCCGCCGCCGACATCGACGCGGCCCTCGCCGCCGTCCGCCAGACGGTGCCGGTGCACGAGGCGCGCACGCTCGTCGGGCTCGCCGGGTCCGTCACCACGGTCGCCGGGATCGCGCTCGGGCTGCCGGTGTACGACCCGTCCCGCATCCACCTGTCCCGCATCACCGCCACGCAGGTCCACGAGGTGACGCGGCGGCTGCTGCACGCCACCCGCGCCGAGCGGGCCGAGTTCGGCGTCATGCATCCCGGTCGCGTCGACGTGATCGGCGCGGGCGCGCTGATCCTCGACCGGATCATGCGGGAGTACGGGTTCGGCGCCGTCGTGGTCAGCGAGCACGACATCCTGGACGGGCTCGCCTGGTCGCTTGTCTGAACCGCTCGCCGGGGCTCAGCGTTTCAGCTGGGACAGCAGCGCCGGGATGAGCACCGCGTTCGGGTTCTGCTGCGGGATGTAGAGGATCGGCGCGGAGCTGTTGGCCTGCTGGATCCACACCCGCCCGCCGTCCACCGTCGCGCCGGAGATCGCCGTCCAGCTCAGCGAGACGCGGTTGCCGCGGACGCCGCCGGGATGCACGGTCAACCCCTGGGCCACGTCGACCGACTCGCCCGACCTGACGCGTCCCGCCAGCTCGGCCACCAGCCGCTGCTCGGCGTGCTCCTGGCACAGCTGGATCAGCCGCCCCCACACGTGCTCCGGCTCGCCCTCGGTCATCGGCGCGTCCGCGTGGACCGTGCCCGCTCCCGAGTTCGCGTGCATCGCGTCCTGCTCGATGACGACCTCGACGCGCGGCCCGCCGCGGAACGGGTACCGGCCCGCCTGGAAGACCCACTGCGTGCCCGCGGCGTGGCCGTATCCGGCCGGACGCTCCGCCGCCCAGTACGCCACCCATTCCACATGTGGCCACTGGAGCGAGGCGTTCCCGTACGCCACGAACCGGTCGTCCGCGTAAAGGTGCAGGCCGCGCACGTTCATGTCCAGCGGCTGGACGGCCGGACGGGCCTCCCAGGTCGGCTGCTGGACGTGCGGGGCCGCGTAGTGCGTCCCGTGGGTCCCGTACTCGGACCCGTATCGGGCCCCGTACTGGGACTCCTCGTACTCGTCCCGTGGCCGTTGCTCCTGCGCGGGGAGACGCAGCCGCGGTGGACGGGACGGCTCCGGATTGAGGCGTTCCGTCCAGTTCTCGCCGTCCCACCAGCGCAGGCTGCCGGTGCCGTAGGGGTCTGGATACCAGCCCGGTTGCGACACTGCCTGCCTCCGCTTCGCCCATGGCGTGCCGGACTCCCGCCTCCCCGACCGGCGAACGCATCGTACCGAGATGAACGGCCTGTGCAGAGAGATGGGCGGAACCCGGCCACCGCCTGTGGCGTGCGACGATCGATGGTATGCCGACCGCCAACGCTCCGTTCGTGCCGCCCGGCACCGGATGGCCCGAAGACCCCGCCACCCCCGAAACGCCCGTGGCGCAAGGGACCGGAGACGTCGTCGAACTGGCCGCCAAGGCCCCTGACCTGGACGAGCTGTGCGCCCGGCAGTCGGTGTGCAGGGCGTGCGACCGGCTGGTGGAATGGCGCGAAAAAGTCGCCGTCCAGCGGCGGCGGGCGTTCGCGGACGAGGAGTACTGGGGGCGTCCCATCGCCGGATGGGGTGAGCCGGAGCCGCGGATCCTGATCGTCGGGCTCGCTCCGGCGGCGCACGGCGGCAACCGCACCGGACGGATCTTCACCGGTGACCGGTCGGGCGACTGGCTGTTCGCGTCCCTGCACCGGGTCGGGCTCGCCGCGCTGCCGACCAGCGTCCACGCGGGCGACGGGCAGCGTCTGATCGGCGCGCGGATGGCGGCGACCGTCCGCTGCGCGCCGCCCGACAACAAGCCGACGCCGCTGGAGCGCACGACGTGCCTGCCGTGGCTGTCCCGCGAGGTCGAGCAGGTCGCGGCGAGCGTCCGCTGCATCGTGTGCCTCGGCGGGTTCGCGTGGCAGAGCGTCTGGCCGGCGCTCAGGCAGGCCGGGTACGGGCTGCCGCGGCCGCGGCCGAAGTTCGGGCACGGGGCGGAGATCGAGCTGGCGCCGCCGCCTTCGGCGGGGTCGCGCGGGCCCGTCCTGATGCTGGGGTGCTACCACCCGAGCCAGCAGAACACCTTCACCGGGCGCGTCACCGAGGAGATGCTGGACGCCGTCTTCACGCGCGCCCGCGACTACCGCTGACCAGGGCGAGGCTGACCAGGGCGCGAGGCTGACCGGAGGCCGAGGCTGACCTGGGGCGGGAGGCGGGGCGCGGGGCAGGGCCTTGGCCAAGCGGCCGGAGCGGTCAGGGCCGACCCTGTCCCGGCCTGACATCCTGCGGCCGCTTGGCGCCCCCGTCCGGCCCTGACCCGCGTTCTCTCCGCCGGTCCCGCGGGCGGGACCGGCTCCTTCTGCTACGTCCCCTGAGATGCGGATTCGGACGGCTGAGTTCGGGCGACTTGCGAACTTGTGGAATCGGGCGGCCGAGTTTGCGGGATCGGCCCGCGCGGGGCCGTCGTAGTTGTTGTCGCGGCATCTGGTGAACAGGGCCCGTATGCGGGTATCGCTCCCGACATGCCTTCCGATCGCAATCCTGGAGCCGCGACCCACATCGTGATCGTCGGCGGCGGGTACGTCGGCATGTACACGGCCTTGCGCCTGCAGAAGAGGCTGCGCGGTGAGCTGCGCCGCGGCGAGGTGGTCGTCACCGTCATCGACCCCCAGTCCTACATGACCTACCAGCCGTTCCTTCCGGAGGCCGCGGCCGGGAACGTGGAGCCGCGGCATGTCGTGGCGCCGCTGCGGCGGGTGCTGCGGCGCTGCCGGATCCTGAACGGGTTCGTGACGCGGATCGACCACGCGTCCAAGCGGCTCACGATCCGGCCGGCGGGCGCGCAGACCGCGGGCGTGCCCGAGCGGGACGTCCACTACGACCTGCTCGTGGTCGCCCTCGGGTCCATCTCGCGGACGCTGCCGATCCCCGGCCTCGCCGACTGCGGGATCGGCTTCAAGACCGTCGAAGAGGCGATCTTCTTGCGCAAC
The DNA here is from genome assembly GCF_004348735.1 of Actinomadura sp. KC06. GTDB lineage: Bacteria > Actinomycetota > Actinomycetes > Streptosporangiales > Streptosporangiaceae > Spirillospora. The sequence goes on along the minus strand of NZ_SMKT01000105.1, from coordinate 7,329 downwards.
CACGTCCTGCACCAGCTCGACATCGCCGCGACCAACGCGGACGACGAGCAGGTCAGGAGGCGGGCGCTGACGTTCGTGTTCGTCGGGGCCGGGTTCGCGGGCGTCGAGGCGATGGCGGAGCTGGAGGACATGGCGCGGGACGCCTGCAAGTCCTATCCGGCCATCGACGCGAGCGAGATGCGCTGGCTGATGATCGAGGCGACCGACCGGATCCTGCCCGAGGTGGGGCCGGAGATGGGACGCTGGGCGGCGGAGGCGCTGCGCCGCCGCGGCATCGAGATCAAGATGGAGACGTTGCTGAAGTCGGCGGAGAAGCGCCACATCGTGCTGAGCGACGGCGAGGAGTTCGACGCCGGGACGCTCGTGTGGACCGCCGGGGTGAAGCCGCACCCCGTCGTCAAGGACAGCGACCTTCCCATCGACGACAAGGGGCGCATCAAGGCGACCGCCGAGCTGACCGTCGACGGGCTGGAGGGCGTCTACGCGGCGGGCGACAACGCCGCCGTCCCCGACCTCACCGACACCGGCGACTTCACCGCGCCCAACGCGCAGCACGCGGTCAGGCAGGCCAAACGTCTGGGTGACAACATCGTGGCGGATCTGCGCGGAAAGCCCAGAAAGGCGTACGTGCACGCTTACGTCGGCTCGGTCGCGTCCCTTGGCCTGCACAAAGGCGTGGCGAACGTGTACGGATTGCGGCTGCGCGGGCTTCCCGCCTGGTTCATGCACCGCACATACCATTTGTCGCGGATGCCGACCGTTAATCGTAAATTCCGGATCACCATGGACTGGACGCTCGCGGCGTTCTTCCGGCGCGAGATCGTCTCCCTCGGCGAACTGGAATGGCCCCGACAGGAGTTCGAGCTCGCGGCCGGCCGCCAGCGCGACACATGACCCCGTCCCGCCCGGTCATCATGGTCTGACATCGTCCTCGCGAGGAGGCGCGCCCTGCCATGCACGACGGAGACGCCATCTGGAGCGACGTGCCCGCGGAACTGGAGGCGGCGTCCGCCGCCGAGGAGGCCGGGGGGACGGGCTCCTCGGCTAAAGGGGTGGCGCTCCGGCTGGCGCCGCTGCTCACCAAGATCCTTCTGGGGGAGGGGCGGGGCGGCGAGGACGTCCGGGACGCGGCGGACGCGCTGCCGATACGCGTCCTGGGCTGGGACGGCAGCTCCGTCGGGCCGCCCGGTGCGCCGGCGTTCGTGATCAAGCACCGGCGGGCGCTGCGGCGGCTGCTCTGGAAGCCCGGCGAGATGGGCTTGGTCCGCGCCTACGTGGCCGGGGAGCTGGACATCGAGGGGGACGTCTTCGCCGCGCTCGACGCCGTCCGGCGGGTGATGCGCAACGGCGACGAACCGATCCGGCTGAGCAGCGACGACAAGCGCGACATCGTCCGTACCGCCGTGACGCTGGGCGCCGTCGGCCCCGAGCCGAAGCCGCCCCCGGAGGAACTCACCGCCGGACGGCGCGGCTCCGACGCCGATGCCGACGCGGCGGGCGAGCCGATGAAGGAGCCCGCCGCGTTCTTCGCGCGGCTCTTCGGCGAAGGGCTCGCGCACGTCACCGGGGACTGGAGCGGTCTGGACGCCGACCTCGACGACGGTCTGGACGCCGCTCAATTCGTCGCGCACGTGGGCCTCGCCGAGAGTCTCGGGCTGTTCCACGGGGCCCGGCTCCTCGACGTGAGCTGCGGCTGGGGCGCGTTCGCCCGGCATGCCGCCGTCCATCACGGTGCTCGGGTCGTCGCGCTCGCTCGCACTCCCGAGCAGGCCGAGCATGTGCGCGCCATGTGCGCGGACGACGATGTCGAGGTTCGCGGATTCGACCTGGCCGAGGCCGGTGACGGGCCCTATGACGCGATCGTCGGGCTGGCGGGGGTGGCGTCCATCGAGCGTCCGGCGTCGCGGTTGCACGAGCTTCTCGCGCCCGGGGGACGGCTCGTCCTGCAGCAGCCCGTCCGTCGTACCGGGGCGCAGCACCAGGCCCGGCGGACGTTCATCACCCGCTACATGTTCCCGGACGACGCCGGCCTGCGTCCGCTCGGCACGCTCCTAGACGACCTCGAAGAGGCCGGGCTCGAAGTGCGCGGCGTGGCGGCGCTCCGCGAGGACCACGCGCGCACGCTGCGCGCCTGGGCCGCGGGCCTGCGGCGCCATTGGACCGAATGCGAGGAGCTGGCCGGACCCGGCCGTGCGCGCGTCTGGCTCCTCTACCTCGCCGCATCCGCCCTGGCCTGCGAGAGCGGCCAGATCGGCAGGCATGAAATCCGTGCGATTCGACGTGATCACAGCGTCCGCGCCGCCGTGAGCGTGGCGGAAGGACGCACCGTGATGACCCGCTGACTCGATATGATTGCGCCGCCCCTGTAGCCCAATGGCAGAGGCGGGCTCCCTAAAAGAGCCAACGTGTCGGTTCGAGTCCGACCAGGGGCACACAACGGTCGGCCGGCGCTCTGCCGAGGGCGCCGGTCCGCTCGATCGGGGCGCTTTCCCCGCGCGGTGGTTTTGAACTCTGAGCGCAAGCGTTAGCCAGTGACCCCGGCATTCCAGAAATGTCTTCATATTTAGCTGCGCGCAATTGCGGGCTTCTACTACTGTTGAAGTTCTTCACACTACGGATGTAGTGTCGAGGTGTGTCGGATCGGCGTGAGCGGTTGCTCGATGCCGCGATCTCCGTGCTCGGTGAGCGGGGGATGCGCGGGCTCACTCATCGCGCCGTCGACGCGGCGGCGGGGCTGCCGGCCGGGTCCGCGTCCAATCACTTCCGGACCCGGGACGCGCTGCTCGACGCGGTGGTGGAGCGGTTCGCCGCCCGGGAGCGGGCCGGATGGGACGAGGTCGCCGCACGCGTGTGCCCGACCACGCCGCGGGAGCTGGCCCAGGCGCTGGCTGCCTTTGCGCAGGACGCGACCGGCCCGCGCCGGACACTGACCCTGGCCCGGTACGCGATCCTCGCCGAGGCGGGCATTCAGCCGTCGTTGCGAAGGCAGTTGTCCGAGACCGGGGCCCGAGTGAACGCCTGGTTCACCAACTGGCTGCGCATCGTCGGCTCGTCTGACCCGGAACGTCATGCGCCGATCATCATGAACCACTGGACTGGAGTCGTCCTGCACCAGTTGGCCGATCCGGATCCGGCGTTCGACCCGTCCGCGCAGATCTCCGCGCTCGTCACGTCGGTCGTCGGTCCGCGCTCTGTGGAGGCATCGGTATGAACGTCGAGCGACCGTCCCAGCCCGTCACTTCGGTCATGCTGGACGCCGATCAGGTCTGGCAGGTGATCGACGCGCAGCGGCGCGGCCTGGCCGACCTGCTCGAGAACCTGTCGGACGATCAGTGGCGGCAGCCGTCGCTGTGCGCCGGCTGGACGGTGCGGGACGTCGCCGCGCACCTGACGCTGCAGCAGATCGGCCTCGGCGCCGCGATCGCGATGATGGCGCGGTGGCGCGGCAGCCTCGACCGGACCATCCAGCACGCGGCCTGCCGGCGCGCCGCCGCGTTGACGGACGAGCAGATCATCGCGCAGATCCGGGGGATGGTGGGGTCGCGGCGGCACAACATCGGGGTCACCTATCTGGAGACGCTCACCGACATCCTCGTCCACGGGCAGGACATCGCTATCCCTCTGGGGCTTCGTCATGACGTGCCGTCGCATGCCGCGGCCGTCGCCGCCGGCCGGGTGCTGTCGATGCGCTGGCCTCGGCCGCTTCCTTCGGCGCGGAAGGTGGCCGGGTTCCGGCTGGTCGCCACCGATACGGCCTGGTCGGTGGGGCGGGGACCCGAGGTTCGGGGGACCATGGTCACGCTGCTGCTGGTTTGTGCTGGGCGTGTGGCCGCTCTGTCTGAGGTGTCCGGGCCTGGTGTCGAGGAACTTGCCGCGCGTCTTGACGCTTGAGGCGCGTCTTGTGTGGGTGTGGGGGCCGCAAGCGCAATGATCAGCCCCGCGCCTGGGCGTGGGGCTGATCAAATGTGGGATCTCTGCGCCAGAGTCGTGGCGCTACGCGGCGGCACGACGACGGGGGCATCCGTTGGCGGGATCCCACCAAGTCTGTATGAAGTTCTTACGGGAGCCTTGCACTCCGCTCGGCGCTAGACGCGCTCGGCGTCAGGCTCAGTAGTGCCTCGCACGGCGGGTGCGCTCGTGCTCGCGCACCAGGGCCGCGGCGTAGCCGTGAGAGAGGTTGTGCTCTTCGGCCAGCCACGAGCTGCGTTCTTCGCAGCGGATGAACGACGGGCCGTTCTCGATGGCGGTGAACCACTCGGGGATGTCACGTCCTGTGACTTGCGGAATGCGGGCTAGCAGCTTGCTGTGCGTCTCCGGCGAGTGGTTCAGTGACAATTGGCACCTCCAGGTCGCGGGGCTCTTCCTGCTGACTCTGCAACAGGAGTCCGGATGTGACAACCCCCTAACGGGGACCTATCTATTACGTTACGTAGATCGTCAATAACGGGGATGTTCTCCGGAAAACCCGCAGGTCCCAGGGGTGGACGGGTGGAGCGAGCGGACGGCCCGCCGTGGAGTGGTGAGATGTTCCGCGGCGGACCGCCAGGCGTCCGGGACGTTACGAGAGACGCTCCACGACCATCGCCATGCCCTGGCCGCCGCCGACGCACATCGTCTCCAGCCCGAACTGCTTGTCGTGGAACTTCAGGCTGTTGAGCAGCGTGGACGTGATGCGGGCGCCCGTCATGCCGAACGGGTGGCCGACCGCGATCGCGCCGCCGTTCACGTTCAGCTTGTCGATGTCGATGCCCAGGTCGGCGGCGGACGGCAGCACCTGCGCGGCGAACGCCTCGTTGATCTCGACGAGGTCGATGTCGTCGATCGTCATGCCCGCCTTGGCGAGAGCTTTGCGTGACGCGCCCACCGGGCCGAGGCCCATGATCTCGGGGGACAGGCCCGTGACGCCGGTCGAGACGATCCTGGCCAGCGGCGTGATGCCGAGTTCCGCGGCCTTCGTGTCGCTCATGACCACGACCGCGGCGGCGCCGTCGTTCAGCGGGCAGCAGTTGCCGGCCGTGACCGTCCCGTCCGGGCGGAACACCGGCTGGAGTTGCGAGACCTTCTCGTAGGTGGTGCCGGGCCTGGGGCCGTCGTCCTTGGCGAGGACGGTGCCGTCCGGGAGCGTCACCGGGGTGATGTCCTTCTCCCAGAAGCCGTTGGCGAGCGCCTTCTCGGCGAGGTTCTGCGAGCGGACGCCGAACTCGTCCTGCGCCTGCCGCGACACGCTGCGGAGGCCCGCCACGTTCTCTGCGGTCTGGCCCATCGCGATGTAGATGTCCGGGAGGCCGCCGTCCTCGCGGGGGTCGCGCCACACGGGCGAGCCGCCCTCGCCCGCCTTGGCCGTACGGGCCTGGGCGTCCGCGAACTGCGGGTTCTGGGTGTCGGGGAGGCCGTCGCTGCTGCCCTTGGCGAACCGGCTGACGGTCTCGACGCCCGCCGAGACGATGACGTCCGCCTCGCCCGTCTTGATCGCGTGGAACGCCATCCGGGTGGTCTGGAGGGAGGACGAGCAGTAGCGGGTGATGGTGGCGCCGGGCACGTCGTCCCAGCCCAGCAGGACGGACACGACGCGTGCCATGTTGTAGCCCTGCTCGCCGCCGGGCAGGCCGCAGCCGAGCAGGAGGTCGTCGATCTGGCTCGGGTCCAGCTGCGGGACCTTGGCCATCGCGGCCGTGATCATCTGAGCGGTGAGGTCGTCGGGCCGCATGTCCTTGAGCGACCCCTTGAATGCGCGGCCGATCGGCGAGCGCGCGGTTGCGACGATGACTGCCTCGGGCATGTGCGGGTCTCCTGTCTCAGCGGCTCTCAACGGCTCTCAGCGGCCGATCCTGCTCACGACCGACACCGGCCGGTCTCACGGCATCGCCCCCAACGTGCCGCATGACCGCGTCCCGGGACGCCGCCGATCGGTCGTTCTGACGGCGTTGTCCCGTGACGTCGGTGTTACTCGTCGGTCACCAGCAATCTAGCCGTTGGGGTGGGGATGGTTATAGGGCGGGTCCCGTTTGCGCTGACAGTGAGTCTAATAGCGAGGGAGGAGTGCTCCGTTTTGGTGGGGTTGGGGGTGCTCGGACTTGTGGTTCCCGGTCTGGTTATGACAGCCGTCCCATGTGGGCGGGACGGCGAACGCCAGAGCCTGAACGCGGCCCCACCGGGCGGCCGCCGCAAGCGCGGGCGGCGGCCGTGTGACGGGGTCGAATGACCGGCCGGGGCTCGTCGATGGTGACCGGACGGGCCCCGGTCCTCGTTCTTCTTTCTTCTTTCTGTGCTTTGTTTCCTGGTTTTGAATTTTGGATTTCTTAGTTCGAGTTCGGGGGTGGGGGCGGCGCTGCGTACGGGGCCGCTTTCAGGCCCTATTGTGCTGAGGACGGCCCGGTCTTTTCGATAGTATTTGTTTATGGGTTCGGTTTCGGTTGATCTTCGTTCGGCGTCCACCGGGGAATTGGTGGGACGGGTGGACGTCTCCGGCGAGACGCGGCGCTGGGGGCTGCCGTCCACCCAAGCGTGGCTGCGGTCGCGGCTGGGGATGCGCGAGACCCGGGCTCGGGAGCGGATCACCCTGGCCCGGCAGCGGCACCGGCTCCCGAGGGTCGCCACGATGCTTGCCGCGGGGGAGCTGTCCTACGGGCACGCCTCCACCGTCGCCGACGCCGTCGCCCGGCTGGACGACGAGGATTGCGCGTCTGCTGAGAAGCTGCTGCTCGACATGGTCGACCAGGGCTTCTCCGCCGGGAAGGTCGCCGCGTTCGGGCGGCGGATCCGCGACGTCATTCCGAGCGCGACGGCACCGATCAACCCGACACCGAGTCGCAGCGCGGGTACCAGCGGTCCTGGATCAACTCCACCCGGCCCCTAGACGGCGGCCGCTACATCAAAGGCTGGCTCCACGCCGAGGAAGCATCCCGCTCTACCTCGGGCGGCGCGTTCGATTCGCCACCGCCGCACAACGCCAAGTCCTCGAAACCCTCTATCCGACATGCGCGGTACGGGGCTGTGAGGTTCCAGGGACCTTGTGCGAGGTCGACCACGTCCGAGGGTGGGTTCTGGGATCGCCCACCGACATCGACCAGCTCGCCCTGTGCTGCGGATGGCACAACCGCTTCGAACACACAAACCCCGACCAGATCTAAATCAGCCACGACAGCACCGGACGCCACGTCTACCGCGTCCTGCCGCCACCGGAAAGGCGTGCGGTCGATATTCATGGCCCGCCGGACGAGATCGGTTGGGCCGCTGCGTGATGGAGCGTCAGGCCAGGTCTGGCGCGACGCGCTGGGGGCCGCTGGTGGGCTGGTCGTCGGCGGGGGCGGCGCGGCGGCGTAGGAGGGC
>NZ_SMKT01000104.1 GCF_004348735.1 Actinomadura sp. KC06 | reverse complement strand
CCCTCGACCACGTCTGCGACCACCTCGACCCCCACCTCCCCCACCCGCTCAAGCCGGTGCTTTTCGCGGAAGCCGACACGTCCCAGGAGGACCTGCTGGACCAGACGCTCTACACCCAGACGAGCCTGTTCGCCCTGCAGACGGCCCTGCACCGCCTGCTCGAAACGCTCGGCATCACCCCCGACTACCTCCTCGGACACTCCCTCGGCGAACTCACCGCCGCCCACCTCGCCGGAACCCTCACCCTCACCGACGCCGCCACCCTCATCACCACCCGCGCCCGCCTCATGCAACAGACCCGCCCCGGCGGCGCGATGGTGTCGATCCAGGCCGGCGCGGACGAGGTCGCGGGCACGCTGCGCGGCGACGTCTCGGTCGCGGCGGTGAACGGCCCCCGCGCCACGGTCGTCTCCGGCGACGCCGACGACGTCCTGGCCATCGCGGACGAGTGGAAGGAGCGCGGCGTGAAGACGCATCGGCTGCGCGTCGGCCACGCCTTCCACTCCCCCCACATGGACGGGATGCTGGAGGAGTTCGGCGAGGTCGCGGCGCGGCTGGAGTACCGTCCGCCGGAGATCCCGATCGTGTCCAACCTGACCGGCGACCTCGCGGGCCCGGAGATCGCGACCCCCGGCTACTGGGTGCGGCACGTGCGCGAGGCCGTCCGGTTCCACGAGGGCGTCCAGGCCCTGCACCGGGAAGGCGTCACCGCGTTTCTCGAACTCGGACCGGACGGCGTGCTGACCGCGCTCGCGCGGACGGCCGCCACCGACACCGACCCTGTCATCGAGCCGCTGCTGCGACCCGGGCGTCCCGAGGCGCAGACCCTCACCGGCGCCCTGGCCCTCGCGTGCGGCGGCGACGCGGACTGGTCCGCGGCGATGATCGGCGAAGGCCGCCGCGTGGACCTGCCGACGTACCCGTTCGAGCGTCGGCGCTACTGGCTGGACGCACCGGTCGCGACCGGCAGCGCCGCCGGGCTCGGGCTCGACGCCACGGGCCATCCGCTGCTCGCCGCCACCACAGAGCTTCCCGACGGGGGCCGCCTGCTCACGGGGCGGATCTCCCTGGACTCTCAGCCCTGGCTCTCCGACCACACCATCATGGGCACGGTCCTGCTGCCCGGCACGGCGCTGGTCGAGCTCGCCATGCACGGCGCGTCGCTGACCGGCTGCGACGAGATCGAGGAGCTCGTGCTGCACACCCTCGTCACGTTCGACGCCCGCGGCGCCGTCCTGCTGCACCTGCTGATCGGCCCGGCGGACGCGTCGGGCCGCAGGTCGATCACCGTCCGGACGCGGGGCGAGGACGACACGTCCTGGACGCAGAACGCGGACGGCACGCTCGCCCCGGCGGCCATGCCCGTCTAGACACCGGGAAACGGCTCGGGGCCCTCATCGATGCCGATGAGGGCCCCGAGCCGTTAGACGGGTCAGCGCGGTCAGGCGGTGGCGGTCGCGAAGCGGGACGGAGAGAACGGCTCGGCCGACTCGGGAAGCTCACCGGTGGTCAGCAGCGCGACCAGCGCGTCGGCGGTCGCGGGCGTCAGCTGGACGCCGATGCGGAAGTGGCCCGTGCAGAGCAGCAGGCCCGGGACGGCGGTCTCGCCGAGGACCGGGAGGCCGTCCGGCGCCGCCGGGCGCTGACCGGTGCTCGCCTCGGCGAACTCCAGCGCGGTCGCTCCGGGCAGCACGGCGGTGGCCCGGCCGAGCAGGTCCTGGACGCCGCCCGCCGTGACGGCCGTGTCGTCGCCGACGTCCTCGTAGGTGGCGCCGATGACGAGCTCGCCGTCCAGGCGCGGGACGAGATACACCGAGGTGCCCGCGACGACGCCGCGGGTGGTCCGGGTGAGGAACGGCAGGTCCGAGCGCAGCCGGAGGATCTGCCCCTTGACGGGCCGGATCTCCGGGACGGCGCCGGGCGGGAGGCCGCCGAGGCGGTGCGTCCAGCAGCCCGCCGCGAGGACGACCCGGTCGCCGGAGACGGTGCCGCCGGAGCGCAGCCGCACGCCGGTCGCGCGGCCGCCCGCCGTGACGACGCCGGTGACCGCGTCGGTGACGAGGTCGCCGCCGCGCCGTCGGACGGCGCCGATCAGCGCGGCGGTCAGCCGCCGCGGGTCGACCGACCCGTCGTCGGGGGCGAACAGCCCGCCCTGGACGGACGGGGCGAGCCGCGGTTCGAGGTCCAGGCAGTCGCGGGCCGCCAGGGTCTCGGTGCGGATGCCGAGGGAGATCTGGAAGTCCCGGAGGCGGTGCAGCTCGGCGAGGTCGGCGCCGTCGAAGGCGGCGTCGAGGACGCCGTCGCGGCGGTACCCGGCGGGGCGGCCCGCGTCGTCCTCCAGTTCCGCGACGAAGGACGGGTAGCGGTCGCGCGAGTCCAGGTAGAACCGGAGCAGCGGGCCGCGGTCGTGGACCTGCTCGGTGACGGGCGGGAGCATGCCCGCCGAGACGTGCGACGCCTTGCTCGCGGGCGCCGGGTCGATCACCGTCGCGGTCAGCCCGGCGCGGAGCGCGCGCCACGCGGCGGCGAGCCCGATCACGCCGCCGCCGACGATCACCACGTGCATGGTCGGGTCCCTTCGTCGGGCGGACGGCCGCGCCGTCCGGGGAACTGCCTGGTCAGGTCAGGAGCCGGTGCAGGTGGCCGGCCAGCGCGGCGGCGCTCGGATGGTCGAAGGCGACGGTGGCGGGCAGCCGCAGGCCCGTCGCGGCGGCCAGCCGCCTGTTCAGCTCGACCGTGGTGAGCGAGTCGAGTCCGAGCTCGCCGAACTCGCGCGCCGGGTCGACGTCGTCGGCGGAGCCGTGGCCGAGCACGGCGGCGACCTGGCCGCGGACGAACGCCACGACGGCCTCCTCGCGTTCCGGGCCGTCCAGGCGCGCGAGGTGCTCGCGCAGCTCGGGGGCCTCCCGCGGGCGGGACGCGCGGCCGGGGCCGGCGAGGTCGAGCAGCAGCGCGGGAAGCGAGCCGGGGCCCTCGCGCAGGACGTCCTCGTCGAGCCGGACGGGCGCCACCACGGCCAGGTCGTGGCCCGCGGCGGCGTCCAGCAGCGCGAGGCCCTGCTCGGCGGTGAGGGCGGCGAGGCCCGACCGGCGGAGGCGGGTGAGGTCGGCCGTGCCGAGGCCGCCCGCCATCCCGCCCTCCCACAGGCCCCAGGCCAAGGACGCGCCGGGCAGCCCGAGCGCCTTGCGGCGGTGCGCGAGCGCGTCGAGGAAGGCGTTGGCCGCGGCGTAGTTCGCCTGCCCGGCGCCGCCGAGGGTGCCCGAGACGGACGAGAACAGGATCAGCTCGCAGCCGGGCAGGTCCCGGGTCAGCTCGTGCAGGTTCAGCGCGGCGTCCGCCTTGGGCCGCAGGACGCGGTCGAACCTGCGGGGCGTGAGGGCGGCGACCGTCCCGTCGTCCACGGCTCCGGCGGCGTGCACGACGGCGGTGAGCGGGTGCCGGTCCGGGATCGCGGCGATCACCCGTGCGAGGGCGGCGCGGTCGGCCGCGTCGCAGGCGGCGATCTCCGCGTGCCCGCCGAGCGCGGCGATCTCCTCGGCCAGCTCGGCGGCGCCGGCGGTGTCCGCGCCGCGGCGGCCGAGCAGCACGAGCCGCCGTGTCCGCCCGCTCCGGACGAGGTGCCGGGCGACGTGCGCGCCGAGCGCGCCGAGGCCGCCGGTGATCAGGACGGTGCCGTCCGGGTCCCAGCGCGACGCGGCGCCGGACGCGGCGGGCGGGCAGCGGACCAGGCGCGGGCGGAGCAGGCCGCCGTCGCGGACGGCGAGCTGCGGCTCCCCGGCGGACACGGCGGACACGAGCGCGGGCCCGGCCGACCCGGCGTCGTCGAGGTCCACCAGCGCGAACCGCCCGGGGTGCTCGGCCTGCGCGGCGCGCACCATCCCCCAGACGGCCGCGCCGGCGAGGTCGGGGACGTCGTGCCCGTCCCGGACGGCCACCGCGCCCCGCGTGACGAAGACGAGCCGGACGTCGGCCAGCCTGGCGTCGGCCAGCCATTCCTGGATCAGCACGAGCGCCCGCTGGGTCGCGGCGCGCACCTCGGCGGCCTCGTCGGTGCAGGAGACCAGCACGGCGCCGGGGACGGCGTCGCCGCCCGCGCGCAGCCCCTCGTCGAGGGACCGCAGCGACGGATGGACGTCGACCCGCCGGCTCGCCGCCTTCAGCGCGCCGGTGACGCCGAGGTGGTCGGTGCCGAGGAAGGCGAGCGGGCGCGTGTCGCCCGCGGCGGCTTGTGTGCGCGGCACGGCGTTCCAGGCGAGGCGCAGCAGCGCGGCGCCGTCCGCCTGGCCGCCGCCGAGCGGGCGCAGCGCGAGCGAGGCGACCGAGGCGACCTCCCGCCCCTCGTCGTCGGTGACGGTCAGCGACACGGCGTTGTCGCCGTCCGGCGCCATGCGGACGCGCAGGCGGCGCGCCCCGGAGTTCTGGAGCCGCACGCCGCGCCAGACGAACGGCAGGCGCGGCGCGTCCTGCCCGTCGCGGGACGGCAGCAGGGTGGTGTGCAACGCTCCATCGAAGAGCGCCGGGTGGAGGAGGTAGGAGGCCGCGGCGCCACCGAGGGCGCCGTCCAGCGCGACCTCGGCGAAGATCTCCTCGCCCCGGCTCCACGCGGCGCGCAGCCCGCGGAACGCGGGCCCGTAGCGGAAGCCGCGGTCGGCGAGCCGGGAGTAGAAGTCCGCGGTGTCCACCGGGACGGCCCCCGGCGGCGGCCATGCATCCATCGCCGTCCCGTCCGCTGCCGTCGTGTCCGCTGCCGTCTCGTTCACTGCTGCCTCCGGATCAGCCGCCGGACGGCGGCGGGTTCAGGATCGCGGCGGTGACCTCGCCGTGGCTGTCGCCGCCGTGCTCGTCCCAGTACCGGCAGGTGGTGCGGATGACCACGAGCGCGTCCCTGATGTCGCTGCCGTCCCATTCGGCCACGTCGACGAGGTCGATCTCGCCGTGGAAGTGCCGCCCGCGCATCTGCGTGCGGAACGCGCTGCGGAAGTCGGTGATGAGGATCTCGCCGAGCTGGCGCGTCCAGAAGTCGTCCATGCTCCACCGGGAGAACGGCGCCGTCAGCCGCTCCTTCACCGACTTCGCGACCAGGTAGTAGAACATCTGGTTGAAGCAGATGTTGAACTCGACGGCGTTGAAGTGCCCGGTGTCGTCGATGTAGCAGGACTCGGGGATCTCGAAGGTGCAGGCGGCGCCGAGGCGCCCCTGCTCGGCGGGGTCGCCCGCCACGGTGATCTCCGCCGAGGTCAGGTACTCGCAGTTCTTCGCCCGGTAGGGCCGCAGCACCCGGGTGAGCAGCTCCGGGTCGTTGGCGTGGCGGACCGGGTCCGTCACCCGGCCCGGCCGGTCCATCACTTCCGCCATGTCCGCCTCTCTCCATCTCAAAGGTCGCAGGTGTCGGGGCCGCGGGCCGGTCAGCCCGGGCCCGCGCGGCGGGCCGCCCGGAGCAGGTCGTCGACGCCCATGTCCCTGATCGCCTCGATCGCGTCCCCGGCATGGGCGTCGTCGAGGTCGCTGTCGGGTGTTCGCGGGGTCTCCGGCTCCGGGAGCAGCTCGGCCAGCAGGAACCGCGCGAGCAGCGCGGGCGTCGGGTGGTCGAAGACCAGCGTCGCCGGGAGCCGGACGCCCGACGCGGCGCCCAGCCGGTTCCGCAGCTCCACGGCCGCGAGCGAGTCGAGGCCGAGGTCGCCGAACCGCGCGCCGGGCTCGATCGCGGCGGGGTCGTCGTGGCGCACGGCGGCGACCTCGGCCCGGACCACGTCCAGGACGGCCCGCTCCCGCTCGTCCGGGTCAAGGGCTGTCAGCCGTTCGCCGAGCGACTGGCCCGGCGCGTTCGCGGGACGCGCCGCCGCCTTCCGGGCCGGGGGCCGGACGATGTCGCGCAGCATCGCAGGCAGCTCGTCGTACCGGGCGCGCAGCGCGGCGGTGTCGAGCCGGACGGGCACCAGCGCGGGCGCTCCGGCGGCCAGCGCGGCGTCGAGCATCGCCAGGCCCTCGTCCGGGGACAGCGCGGGCATCCCGGCGTCGCCGGCGCGGCGCAGGTCGGCGTCGCCGAGCCTGCCGCCCATCCCGCTCCGCTCCGCCCACAGGCCCCAGGCGAGGGACGTCGCGGGAAGGCCGAGCGCCCGGCGGTGCGCGGCGAGCGCGTCGAGGAACGCGTTCGCCGCCGCGTAGTTGCCCTGGCCCGCGCCCATCAGCACGCCGCTCGCGGACGAGAACAGCACGAACGCCGACAGGTCCAGGTCGCGGGTGAGTTCGTGCAGGTGCCAGGCGGCGCCCGCTTTGGGGAGCAGCGCGGCGTCCATCCGGGCGGGCGTCAGGGAGCCGATCACGCCGTCGTCCAGGACTCCGGCGAGGTGCACCACGCCCGTCAGCGGCCGGTCGGCGGGGATCCGCGCCAGCAGCGCGGCGAGCGCGGCGCGGTCCGCCACGTCGCAGGCGACGATGTCCACGTCGGCGCCGAGGCCGGTCAGTTCCGCGCGCAGGTCCGCCGCGCCGGTCGCGGCCGGGCCGCGCCGTCCGGCCAGGACCAGGCGGCGGACGCCGTGCGCGGTCACCAGGTGCCGCGCGACCAGGGCGCCGAGCCCGCCGGTGCCGCCCGTGATCAGGACGGTGCCGCCGGACGTCCACGGCGGGGCCGCGCCCGCCGCCGGGGCCGGGGCCTCCGCCAGTCGGGGGACGCGCGGCTCGCCGTCGCGCAGCGCCAGCTCGGGCTCGTCCGGGCCGGACGCGAGCGCGGACGGCAGCGCGCGGAGGGAGGCGGCCGCGCCGTCCAGGTCGAGGAGCGCGAACCGGTCCGGGTTCTCGGCCTGAGCCGCGCGGACGAGGCCCCACACCGCCGCCTGCCCCGGATCGGCGTCGGCGCCGGTGGCGTTCCGGGTCACGACGGCCAGGCGCGACTTGGTGAACCGGTCGTCGGCCAGCCACGCCTTGAGGGCGTCCAGGACGGCGGCCGTCGCGGTCCGGGCGTCCGTCACGGGGTCGTCGGCGGTCACGGGCGGGCGGCCGAACAGGACCAGGTCGGGCGTCGGCATCGTGCCCTCGCCGACCGCGTCCGCCAGCGCGGCCAGGTCGGCGAACAGCGGGACGCGGTCGTCCAGGCCGAGGCGGTCGGCGCCGAGGACCGCCCACCGGTCGGTCGCCACGGTGTCGGCGGGCGTCGACGGTCGCGGCGGCGCGACCCAGTCGACGCGGTACAGCGGCGGACGGCGGCCCCCCGCGAGCTGGCCGGCGGACACCGGGCGCGTGACCACGGACTCCACCGTCGCCACGGGACGTCCGGCCTCGTCGGCAAGCTCCACCGTCAGGGCCCCGGTGTCCGCGCGGCGGCTGCGGACGCGGACGACGGAGGCGCCCTCGGCGTGCAGCGTCACGTTGCCCCACACGAACGGGGCGCTCGCCGTGCCGTTCTCGTCGGTACTGTCCTCGCTCAGTGCGTCGGCGTGGAGCGCGGCGTCGAGCAGCGCGGGATGCAGGCCGAAGCGCGACGCCTCGCCGCGCACGGCGTCCGGCAGCGCGACCTCGGCGTAGACGTCGCCGTCACGGCGCCATGCGGCGCGGAGCCCCTGGAAGGCGGGGCCGTAGCCGTAGCCCATGCCGGAGAGGCGGTCGTAGGCGTCGGTCACGCCCATCGGCGCCGCGCCGGGTGGCGGCCACTGGGCGAGGTCGAAGGACGGTTCGCGGTCGTCCGGTCCCAGGACGCCGGTGGCGTGCCGCGTCCAGCCGGGCCCGGCGGGCTCGCCGTCCGGCCGGGAGTACAGCGTGACCGTGCGGGCGCCCTCGCCGTCAGGTTCGCCGACCACGACGCGCACCGCATATCCGTTCCGCCCCTCCAGGACGAGCGGGGTCTCCAGCGTCAGTTCCGCGAGCGTGCCGCAGCCGACCCGCTGCCCGGCCCGCAACGCCATCTCCACGAAGCCGGTCGCGGGCAGCAGCACCGAGCCGAGCACGGCGTGATCGGCCAGCCACGGCTGGGTCCCGGCGGACAGGCGGCCGGTCAGCACCAGCTGGTCCGAGCCGGGCGCGTCGACGGCGGCGCCCAGCATCGGGTGCCGGACCGGGTCCAGCCCGGCGTGGCCGACGTCGCCCGCGGGCGCGCCCGCGTCGAGCCAGTAGCGGCGGCGCTGGAACGCGTACGTCGGCAGCTCGGTCCGGACGGCGCCGGAACCGCCCGGCATGGTGGCGAAGAAGGCGTCCCAGTCGACGTCGGCTCCGCGGGCGAAGGCCGTGCCCACGCCCGCGACCAGCTCGGCCTCCTCCGGACGGTCGCGGCGGAGCAGCGGGACGAACGCGGCGTCCCCGCCCGCGCAGTCCCGGCCCATCGCCGACAGGACCGCGTCCGGGCCCAGCTCCACGAACGTCGCCGTGCCCGCTTGCTCCAGGAAGCGCACGCCGTCGGCGAACCGCACGGCCTCGCGGACGTGCCGCACCCAGTAGCCGCCCGATCCCTGGTCGGCGAGCGCGCCGGTCAGGTTGGACACCACCGGGATCTCCGGCGGCCGGTACTCCAGCCGCTCCACGACCTGGCGGAACTCGTCGAGCATCGGCTCCATGAGCGGCGAGTGGAAGGCGTGCGAGACGCGCAGCCGCCGGGTTCTGCGTCCGTCGCCGTCCAGGCGGGCGGCCAGCGCGAGCACCTCGTCCTCGTCGCCGGAGAGCACGACCGAGGACGGCCCGTTCACCGCCGCGATCGCGACACGTCCGGACGTCAGCAGCGGCGCGACCTCGTCCTCGGCCGCCCGCACCGCGACCATGGCGCCGCCGCGCGGGAGCGCCTGCATCAGGCGGCCCCGGGCGGCGACCAGCGTCGCGGCGTCGTCGAGCGACAGGACGCCGGCGGCGTGCGCGGCGGCCACCTCGCCGATCGAGTGCCCGGCCAGGTGGTCGGGGCGCATGCCCCACGACTCCAGCAGCCGGAACAGGGCGACCTCGACCGCGAACAGCCCGGCCTGGGCGTGGACGGTCTCGTCCAGGCGGTCCTGGCCGTCCCACACCACCTCGCGCAGCGGGTGCTCCAGGTGCGGGTCCAGCCGGGCGCACACGGCGTCGAACGCCGCCGCGTACGCGGGGAACGTCTCGTACAGCTCGCGGCCCATCCCGGCGCGCTGCGCGCCCTGCCCGGTGAACAGGAACGCGAGGCCGCCGCCGGGCACCGGACCGCGCGCGACGATGGGCGGCGCCGGTGCGTCCCGGGCTGCCAGCGCGCCTAGGCCGCGGACGAGTTCGTCGTGGGCGGTGCCGACCAGCACCGCGCGGTGCTCCAGCGCGGCCCGGGTCGTGGCCAGGGCGCGGCCGACCGCCGCCGGGTCGCCGCCGTCCTGCCGCTCCAGATGGGCGCGGAGGCGCTCGGCCTGGCCGCGCAGCGCCTGGGCGGTCTTGCCCGCGACGACCCACGGCACGACCCTCGTCCCGCCCTCGGGGGGGTCGGCCTGCTCGGTGTCGCCGGGCTCCGGGCCCTGCTCGATGATCACGTGCGCGTTGGTGCCGCTGATCCCGAAGGAGGAGATCCCGGCGCGGCGCGGACGCCCGTCCACCGGCCATTCCCGGGCCTCGGTCAGCAGTTCCACGTCGCCTTCGGACCAGTCCACCTGGGGGGTCGGCTCGTCCACGTGCAACGTCTTGGGCAGGACGCCGTGGCGCATCGCCTCGACCATCTTGATGATCCCCGCGACCCCGGCAGCCGCCTGCGCGTGCCCGATGTTCGACTTGATCGACCCCAGCCACAGTGGCCGCCCCTCGGGACGATCCTGGCCGTAGGTGGCGAGGAGCGCTTGGGCCTCGATCGGGTCGCCGAGCGTCGTCCCGGTGCCGTGGCCCTCGACCGCGTCGACGTCTCCCGCGCCGAGACCGGCGTCGTGCAGGGCCTGGGCGATCACGCGCTGCTGCGACGGGCCGTTCGGCGCGGTCAGCCCGTTGGACGCGCCGTCCTGGTTGATCGCCGAGCCGCGCACCACCGCCAGCACCCGGTGCCCGTTGCGCCGGGCGTCCGAGAGCCGCTCGACCAGCAGCATCCCGGCGCCCTCGCCCCAGCCGGTCCCGTCGGCGGCGGCGGCGAACGACTTGGCCCGGCCGTCCCGCGCCAGGCCGCGCTGCAGGCTGAAGTCGATGAAGGTGTCCGGCGTCGCCATCACCGTCACGCCGCCCGCGAGGGCCAGCGAGCACTCGCCGTGGCGCAGGGCCTGCATCGCCCAGTGCAGCGCGACCAGCGACGACGAGCACGCCGTGTCGACCGTCACGGCCGGGCCCTCCAGGCCGAGCGCGTAGGCGACGCGGCCCGAGGCGATGCTGCCCGCGCTGCCGTTGCCGAGATATCCGGCCAGGTCCTCCGGCACGTCACCGAGGCGGGTGGCCCAGTCGTGGTACATGACGCCGGCGAACACGCCCACCGGCGCGCCGCGTACCGACAGCGGATCGACGCCCGCCCGTTCCAGCGCCTCCCAGCAGGTCTCCAGCAGCAGCCGCTGCTGCGGGTCCATCGCCAGCGCCTCGCGCGGGCTGATCCCGAACAGGTCGGCGTCGAAGTCGGCCGCGTCGTGCAGGAAGCCGCCCTCGCGGATGTAGCTCTTGCCCGGCAGGCCGGGCTCCGGGTCGTACAGCTCCGCGACGTTCCAGCCACGATCCTCGGGGAACGGCGTGACGCCGTCCCGCCCGCCCGCGACGAGCCGCCACAGGTCCTCCGGGGAGGCGACGCCGCCGGGATAGCGGCACGCCATACCCACGATCGCGATCGGCTCGTCCGCCGTCCCGGCCTTGTCCGCCGGACGTGCGGTCACGGCGGCAGGGGCGGCGGGCAGCGCCTTCGCCAGGATGTGGGCCGCGAGGGCGCGGGGCGTCGGATGGTCGAAGACCAGGGTCGAGGACAGCCGCAGCCCGGTCGCCGCGTTGAGCCCGTTGCGCAGCTCGACCGCGGCGAGCGAGTCGAACCCGATCTCGTTGAAGGCGCGGGCCGGGTCGATCGCGTCGGCGCCGTCGTGTCCGAGGACGGCGGCCACGCGGGCGCGGACCAGGTCCAGCACGACACGGTCCCGCTCGGCGCCGGGCAGGTCCGCGAGCCGCGCCGCGAGCGGAGTCCCGGTCGTGCCGGCGGCGGCCGCCGGGGCGGGCCGGTTCCGGGACGGGCCGCGGACCAGGCCGCGGAGCATCGCCGGGACGCCCTCGTCCCGGGCGCGCAGCGCCGCCTGGTCGACCCGCACCGGGACGAGGTCGGGATCGCCGGAGCCGAGCGCCAGGTCGAACAGCGCGAGGTTCTCGTCCGCGGACAGCGCGGCCAGGCCGGACCGCTCGGCGCGGCGCAGGGTGAGGTCGTCCAGGCGGCCGCCCATGCCGTCGCCGCCCGCCCACAGGCCCCACGCCAGGGACGTCGCGGGCAGCCCCGCCGACGCGCGGCGCCGGGCCAGCGCGTCGAGGAAGACGTTCGCCGCCGCGTAGTTGCCCTGTCCGGGCGCGTCCAGCACGCCGGCGGCCGAGGAGAACAGCACGAACGCCCGGAGGTCCAGTTCGCGGGTCAGCTCGTGGAGATGCCACGCCGCGTCCGCCTTGGGACGCAGGACGGCGTCCACCTGCTCATGCGTGAGGGAACCGACCAGGCCGTCGTCGACCACGCCCGCCGTGTGCACCACGCCGGTCAGCGGATGCCCGGGCGGGATCGCGGCGAGCAGCGCGGCCAGCGCCGCGCGGTCCGCGACATCGCAGGCGGTGATGGTGACGGTGGCGCCGAGACGGGTCAGCTCCGCGTCGAGTTCGGCGGCGCCCGGCGCGTCCGGGCCGCGCCGGGACGTGAGGATCAGATGCCGGACGCCGTGCTCGGCGGCCAGGTGCCGGGCGACGAGCCCGCCGAGCCCGCCGGTGCCTCCGGTGATGAGGACGGTGCCCGCCTCGTCCCACAGCGGCTTGTCCTGCGATGGCTTCGGGGCGGTGGCGGACGCCCGCGTCAGCCGGGGGCTGTGCGGCGTGCCCGCGCGGACCGCGATCTGCGGTTCGCCGGTGGCGAGGGCCGTGCGGAGGGAGCGGGACGCGTCGTGGCCGCCGTCCGCGTCCAGGTCGATGAGGACGACGCGTCCGGGGTGCTCCGCCTGGGCGGAGCGCGCCAGGCCCCACACCGGGGCGGTGCCGAGGTCGGGTGTCTCCCCGCTGGTGGCGGCGACGGCACCGCGCGTGACCACGGCCAGCCGGGTCGAGGCGAGCCCGTCGTCGGCCAGCCATTCCTGGAGCAGGTCGAGCAGCCGGACGGTGGAAGCCCGCGCCGCAACCGAGGGCTTGCCGGACGCCTCGTCCGGCGGGATTGGCGCCACGACGACCTCGGGCACCGCCGCGCCGGACGCGATCGCCGTCCGCAGCTCATCGAGGCCCGCGTAGACAGGTGCGCCCGTCAAGCCAAGCTCTCCGCCGCCGAGGACGGCCCAGGCGCCCTTCGCCGCGGGCGGCGAAGCGACGGGCTCCCACCGGACGCGGTGCAGCGGCGCGGTCCGGGCCTGGCCGAGCCCGTCGAGGCGGTCGGCCGGGACGGGGCGCTGCACGATCGAGGCGATCGAGGCCACGGGGGCGCCCGCCGTGTCGGCGACGTCCACGGACACGGCGTCCGGGCCCGCGGGCGCGATCCGCACCCGCACGGACGATGCGCCCGCGGCGTGCAGGGTCACGCCAGACCAGGCGAAGGGCAGCCGGATCTCGCCGCCGTCCCCGGCCGGGTCCCCGGCGAGGTCGGCGGGGCGCAGCGCCGAGTCGAGGAGCGCCGGGTGCAGACCGAACCGTCCGGCGTCGTGCCGCGCCTCCTCGGGCAGCGCGGCTTCGGCGAAGATCTCGCCGTTCCCGCGCCAGGCGGCGCGCAGGTTCTGGAACATGGGCCCGAAATCGAGGCCCGCCGTGTCGAGGTCGGCCAGGTCGACCGGCTCGGCGCCTTCTGGTGGCCAGACCGTCATGGCGGACGGCTCCGCAGGGGCCGTTGTGGCCAGCATGCCCGTGGCGTGACGGGTCCAGGGCTCGTCCGCGTCGGCGTCGCCCGGCCGGGAGAAGATCTCCACCGGTCGGCGTCCCGGTTCGGCGGCCGGGCCGACCACGACCTGCACGGCCACCTCGCCGCCGGGCGGCAGTGCCAGCGGCGACTCCAGGGTCAGTTCTTCAACGGCCGCGCAGCCGGCCTCGTCGGCGGCGCGGAGCGCCATGTCGACGAACGCGGTTCCCGGCAGCAGCACCGTCCCGGCGATGACGTGGTCGGCGAGCCACGGCTGGGCGCGCGTCGACAGCCGTCCCTCCAGGACGACGCCACCGGTCTCGGCCAAGGCGATGACCGTGCCGAGCAGGGGATGCCCGTTCGGGTCGCGTCCGGTTCCGGCGGGTCCGGCGTCCAGCCAGTAGCGCCGCCGCTCGAACGGGTAGGTCGGCAGGTCGACGCGGCGGGCGGCACGGCCGGCGAACACGCCGTCCCAGTCCACGTGGCCGCCCTGCGCATGGACGAGCCCCACGGCCGACACGAGTTCGCGTTCCTCGTCGCGTCCTTCGCGCATCACCGGCACGAAGACCGCGTCCGCGTCGTCTCCGGTACCGGGGTCGAGGCAGGCGGGGCCCATCGCCGACAGGACGGCGTCGGGCCCGATCTCCACGAACGCGGTGACGCCCTGCGAGCGCAGCCAGCGGACGCCGTCGTGGAACCGGACGGCCTCGCGGACGTGCCGGACCCAGTACTCGGCGTCGGGCGCGACCGGGCGTCCCGTCACGTTCGACACGAGCGGGACGCGCGGCGGCGAGTACGCCATCACCTGGGCGATCCGCCGGAACTCGGCCAGCATCGGCTCCATGAGCGGCGAGTGGAACGCGTGCGACACGCGGAGCCGCCGGGTCCGGCGCGGCCCGCGCCCGGCGCCTGCGTCGCCTCCGTCGCGCAGCCGGTCCGCGAGGCGGGTGACCGCGTCCTCGTCGCCGGACAGGACGACGGACGCCGGTCCGTTGACGGCCGCGATGCCGACCCGGTCGTCCAGGTAGGGGGCGACCTCGTCCTCGGCGGCCTCCACCGCGATCATCGCGCCGCCAGGCGGAAGCTCCTGCATCAGCCTGCCGCGCGCGGCCACCAGCATCGCCGCGTCCGCCAGGGACAGGACGCCCGCGACGTGCGCCGCGGCCAGCTCGCCGACCGAGTGGCCCGCCACGTGCCCGGGGGCCACGCCCCACGATTCCAGCAGCCGGAACAGCGCCACCTCGACGGCGAACAGCGCGGGCTGCGCGTAGGCGGTCTGGTCGAGCAGTGCGGCGGCGTCCGGGACGGTTCCGAACAGCACCTCCAGCAGCGGCACGTCGAGCTGGACGTCCAGGTGCCCGGCGGCCTCGTCCAGGGCCCCCGCGAACACCGGATACGCGTCGTACAGGCCGCCTCCCATACCGAGGCGCTGGCTGCCCTGCCCGGTGAAGAGGAAAGCCGTCCCGCCGCGCGTAGGCGGGACAGAGCCTCGCACCACACCGGCGGCCGCCTCGCCGGCGGCGAGCGCGTCCAGGCCGCGCAGCGCCTCGTCCCTGTCGGCGGCGACGATGACGGCGCGGTGCTCGAAGGACGCGCGGGTCGTGGCCGCCGAGAACGCCGCGTCGGTCCAGGACGGGGCCTCGGAAGAGTCGGGGTCAGACAGCAGCGACCGCAGCCGCGCCGCCTGGGCGCGCAGCGCCGGCTCGCTCTTCGCGGACAGCGGCAGCGGGGTGATCCGGCCCTCGGCGGACGGCGGCGGCTCGGCCGGCGCCGCTGGGGCGGCGTCGTGCGAGGCCTCCTCGATGATGACGTGCGCGTTCGTGCCGCTGGCGCCGAACGAGGAGATCCCTGCGCGCCGCGGGGCGTCCGCCTGTGCCTCGACCGGGTGCCAGGGGCGCGGTTCGGTCAGCAGCCGGACGGTCCCGGCCGACCAGTCGACGTGCGGGGTCGGCTCGTCCACGTGCAGGGTCGCGGGCAGCATCCCGTGCCGCATCGCCATGATCATCTTGATCAGCCCGGCGGCGCCCGCGGCGGCGCCGGTGTGGCCGATGTTCGTCTTGACCGACCCGAGCCACAGCGGCCGGTCCGGCGCGCGCTCCCGCCCGTAGGCGGCGATCAGCGCGCCCGCCTCGATGGGGTCGCCGAGCCGGGTCCCGGTGCCGTGCGCTTCGACCGCGTCGACCTGCGCGGCGGTGAGCCCGGCGTCCGCGAGCGCCGCGCGGATGACGCGCTGCTGGGACGGGCCGTTCGGCGCGGTGAGCCCGTTGCTCGCGCCGTCCTGGTTGATCGCCGTGCCCCGGACGATCGCGAGCACGCGGTGCCCGGCCCGGCGCGCGGCCGAGAGCCGGGTCAGGACGAACACGCCCACGCCCTCGGCGAAGCCGGTGCCGTCGGCCGCCGCGGCGAACGCCTTGCACCGGCCGTCCGGCGCCAGGCCGCGCTGGCGGCTGAACGTGGTGAACGTGCCGGGGCTCGACATCACCGTGACGCCGCCCGCCAGCGCGAGGCCGCACTCGCCGCGCCGCAGCGACCGCACCGCGAGGTGCAGCGCGGTCAGCGACCCCGAGCAGGCCGTGTCGACGGTCAGCGCGGGCCCTTCGAGCCCGAGCGTGTAGGCGACGCGGCCGGACACGACGCTCGGCAGGGTGCCGAGCATCAGGTGGCCGTCGAGCCCGTCCGGCGCCTCGTGGACGCGCGGGCCGTACTCGTGCGGCTCCACGCCGACGAACACGCCGGACTCGGTGCCGCGCAGCCGGGCGGGGTCGATCCCGGCCCGTTCGAGCGCCTCCCAGCAGGCCTCCAGCAGCAGCCGCTGCTGGGGGTCCATGGCGAGCGCCTCCTTCGGGCTGATCCCGAAGAAGGCGGCGTCGAAGTCGGCCGCGCCGTCCAGGAAGCCGCCCTGGTCGACGTAGCTGGTGCGGGGCGTGTCCGGATCCGGGTCGAAGAGCGCGCCGAGGTCCCAGCCGCGGTCGTCCGGGAAGCCGGAGATGACGTGGACGCCGCCGTCGACCAGCCGCCACAGGTCCTCCGGGGAGGCGACCCCGCCGGGGAAGCGGCAGCCGATGCCGACGATCGCGACCGGGTCGTCGTCCTCGCCCGGGGACGCCGGCCGCCGCACCGCGCGGGGCGACGGCGCGGGGCCGCCGCCCGACTCGGCGAGCAGGAAGTCGGCGAGCGCGCCCGGCGTCGGATAGTCGAATCCGATCGTCACCGGCAATTGCAGGCCGGTGGCGGCCGTCAGCCTCGCATGCAATTCCACCAGGCCCAGGGAATCCAGACCTATTTCCAGGAAAGGGCGGTCGTCGGTGACGATGTGCCGGCCGGACGGGTCCATTTTCCGCAGCACGGCGAGCGTCTGGGAGATCACCGTGTCGAGCGGCCGTTCCGGCGTGCCGAGCTCAGTCATGCGCGCACTCCCACCATTCTTTCCTCCCCCGGCCGGCGCGGCGCGTCAGGACTTCCAGACCCCGGCCATCTCCGCGGCGAACTCGGCGAACGAGCGCGGCGCGTGGCCGAGGAGCTTGGTCAGCCGCTCGACGTCGTCGGCGGAGGCGGCCTGGCCGTGCCGGTCGTAGTGCTCGTAGGTCAGCCAGATGTCGCGGGCGAGGTGCTGCGGCATCATCTCGTTGAGGATCATCGAGCAGGAGGCCAGGTCGTCGCCGACGTAGGCGATCTCCACGCCGAGGGCGCGGCTCCAGATGTCGGTCACGGCCTGCCCGGTGAGGGCCTCGGGGCCGCTGACGACGTAGGTCTCGCCGTGGTGCCCCGGCGTGGTCAGGACGATCGCCGCGGCCTCCGCGACATCGCGCACGTCCACCCGGGAGACGCCGACGGTGCCGAGCGGGATCCCGTTGATCCCGGCGAGGAGCATCTCCTTGGCCAGGATGTCGTTCTGCATGAACTCGTTGAGCCGCAGGATCGTGTACGGGACGCCGGACGCCTTGATCGCCTTCTCGACGACCAGCTTCACCGCGCAGTGCGGCGGCGTGAACAGCTCCTCCGGGTCGTGGGTGGACACGTACACCAGGTGGCCGACGCCGGCGCGCTTGGCGGCGTCCACGGCCAGCATCCCCTGGTAGGTCTCGGCCTCGCCGATGGGGCAGTTGAGGAACACCGCGTCGGCGGCGGCGAACTCCTCGCCCAGCAGCTTGAGGTCGAGCAGGTCGCCGACGACGCCGCGGACGCCGTCCGGCAGCGCGGCGGCGTTGTCCTCGCTCCGGGTCAGCACCGACACCTCGGCGCCGCGGTTGCGCAGCTCGCCGACCAGCGCCGTCCCGATGGTCCCGGTGCCGGCGGTGACGAATACCTTCATCGCTTTCCTCCGTGTGCTCGTACTCGCATCCCGGTTGAATGCGGACGCTTTAGCCGGGCCATGCATGGGAATGGCGCGGAGTCTGTTCAGGACGCTACTGGCCCCCCTGGGGCGCACCAACCCTTATGGCCCCCTAGCGCATTGCGGCGAGCCGGGTCCGGTCGACCTTTCCGTTCTCGGTGAGCGGAAGGTCACCGACGACGATATGGAGTTCCTGCGGGACCATATAGTCGGGCAGCGCCTCGGCGCAGAAGGAGCGCGCGGCCATGCGGTCCAGGCCGGGCGGGGCGGCGACGAACGCGCAGAGGACGGGATCGGCGCCGGCGCCGTCCCCGGGCAGCACCATCGCGCAGGCCGCGCCGACGCCGGGGAACTCCGCGAGCCGGCGCTCCACCTCGGCCACCTCGACCCGGTTGCCGCGGATCTGCACCTGCGAGTCGGCGCGCGCGCGGAAGTACAGCTCGCCGTCCGGCCCCCGGTGCGCGAGGTCGCCGGTGCGGAACACGACCTGCCCCGACAGCGGGTTCAGCGGGTCGGGGACGAGCGCGGCGGCGGTGGCCTCCGGGTCGTCCCAGTAGCCGCTGAACAGCGCGGGGCTGCGCAGGTAGATCTCGCCGGGGACGCCGGTCGCCTCGATCGGGCGGCCGCGCTCGTCGGCGATCATCATCTCGGCGCCGGGGTGCGCGAACCCGATGGACAGCAGCTCCAGGTCGTCGGGGATGGGCGCGGGCACGTCGGTGAACGAGCACGCCATCGACTCGGTCGCCCCGTAGCAGTTGACCAGGCGCGTGCCCGGCGACAGCGCCTGGAGGAGGCGCAGCTCGTGCATCGGGAAGTGCTCGCCGCAGAACAGGACGCCGCGCAGCCCGAGCGAGCCGAGCAGCTCCGGCTCGTTGCGCAGCGCCGGCCGCCAGATCGACGGGACGCCGTGGACGTGGGTCGCGCCCGTGTCGCGCAGGACGCCGAGGAACCGGCGGGGCCAGCGGAGCCGGGCGCGCGGCACCGGCACGACGGTGGCGCCGCTGCCGAGCGCGATGCCGATGTCGAACAGGGCGAAGTCGAACTGGAGCGGCGAGGTGGTCGCGACGCGGTCGCCGGGCCGGACGAGCCCGAGCCGCCGCACGGCGCGGAAGAACGCGGTGATGGCGCGGTGGCTCATCACGACGCCCTTGGGCCGGCCGGTCGTGCCGGACGTGAAGATGATGTAGGCGGGGTCGGTGGCGACGACCTCGCGGCGGCGCCGGGGCCGCGGGACGGGCGGGCGCTCGGCGCGCAGCCCGTCCGGGCCGAACCTGGCGGTGCCGACGTCCGGCGGGATCCCGTCCCGCACGCCGGCTTCGGCCTGCAGGAACAGGGCGGGCCTGGCCGACTCGATGATCGCCAGCAGCCGCTTGGCGGGCGTCTCCGGGCTCACCGGGACGAACGGCAGCCCGAGCAGGCAGCAGGCGAGGTAGGCCGCGATGGCGGACGACGAGGTGTCGGACTCCAGGATCACCCGGTCGCCGACGTCGAGCCCGAGCCCGCCGAGCACGCCGGCGTACTCCTCGACGCGCTCGCGGAGCTCGCCGTAGGTGACGACGCCCGGCTCGCCCCCGGGGGCGCCGGCCTCGACGACCGCGGGCGCGCCGGGGTCGGCGTCCGCGCCCTCCATCATGAACCCATAAAGGTTGTCGACCGAACTCCGTACGCGAGCCGGTGCTGTGTTCACGCTCATTAGAGTCACCTTTGATATCGCGGGCCGCGGGCCAGGACTGCGGGGTTCGGCGGATGCGAACACGCCTATCACGAGAAAATCAGGCCGGCCAAGGTTCTGCGACCCGCACGCCGCTCCCTAGGGGGCCCTAGGGGGTTTTGTGGATGTGCGCGGACCGGCAAGACTTGCGGCGTCACGCCGTCTCTCGGCGGCTGGACCGGCGAGGAGAATGGATATATGGACACCGCGATCGTCTTTCCCGCGATCAAACCGTTCGACTTCGCGGACGTGGCCAGGTTCCTGTTGCTGAACCCGGCCGCTCGCCGCCTCGTGGCGCGGGCCGACGAGACGCTGGGATACTCGCTGATCGACCGTTTCCGGGAAGACCCGGAGGATTACTCCGAAGCGGCCCGCGTCGCGTTCATGACGACCTGCCTGGCGCTGGCGGAATGGGCCGGCGAGGAACTCGGCATGGCGCCGCGGATCTGCGCCGGGCCGAGCTTCGGCGGGACGCCCGCGGCGGTGTACGCGGGCTCGCTCGACTTCTCCGACGCGGTCGCGGCGACCGCCGGGTGGGGCCGCCGCACGGCGGACTACTTCGCCCGCGAGCACCGCGACGTCGTCACGCAGTCGTTCGCGCGGGTCCCCGAGGACAGGCTGGCCGAGGTGCTGCTCGACCTGGACGAGCGGGGCGGCTGGTACGACGTCGCCTGCCACGTCGACGACGACTTCCACATGCTGTCGGTGCACGAGCACCGGCTCGACTGGCTGAAGGAGCGGCTCCGCGCCGCGGGCGGCCTGCCCCTGTACACGATGCGGCCGCCGATGCACTCGGCCGCGTTCGCGCCGCTGCGGGACACGATCGAGCGGGAGGTGCTCGCCGGCGTCCGGTTCGCCGACCCGGAGCTGCCGATCGTGAGCGACCACGACGGGACGGTGCTGCGCTCGGCCGCCGAGGTGCGGACGATGCTGCTGGACGCGGTCGTCCGGCCGGTGCGCTGGCCCGCGGTCGTCCGGACGCTGCGCGAGGCGGGCGTCCGCACCGTCCACATGTCGGGGCCGGACGACCTGTGGGGCCGGGTGAGTTGCACGACCGACAATTTCGAGGTCGTCCCGCTGAAACCGGAAACGGCCCTGCGGCCGCGCCGCCGGAACCCGGTCGCATGAGCGCCGCGGCGGCCGGCCCAGGCGGCTCAGGAAGCCTTTTCGGTCTTCTCCATCATGGTGGAGAGGGTCTCCCACAGCACCGCGGGAGTTTCGAAGTTCGCCATGTCGAGGGCGTCGTCGACGAACCGCACCGAATAGGTCTTCTCCAACGAGGAGAGCAATTCGACGGCGCCGATCGAATCCAGCCCGAAGTCGCGCAGGCTGAGGTTCTCGCCGACGCTTTCGCCGGGCTGGAGGAACGGCAGCCTGGCGCGCAGAATTTCCTCGAACCGGGGGTCCCACATGGTGGCTCCTGAAAGATGTCGACGCTCGGGCAACGACCGTTGCCGCGCTCAACGCTAAGCAGCCGCCCGCGCCGCGGACAACCCTTATCGACCCCACTCCCAGGACTTGGAATGAACGACGTTCCCGAGCACGCTCTGCACGCGCGGTTCCTGCGCGGCCTGGCCGTCTCGCCCGGCCGTCCCGCGATCCGCGCCGACACCGAGACCGTCACCTACGAGGCGCTCCACGAGCTGGCGCTGGCCTGGGCGGGCGCGCTGCTGGCCGGCCCGGCGGGACCGCCCGCGACGGTCGGGGTCCTGGCCGACAAGGGCCGCACCGCCTACGCGGGGCTGCTCGCCGCGCTGTACGCGGGCGCGGCGGCCGTCCCGCTGAGCCCGGACTTCCCGGCCGAGCGCACCCGGCGGATGCTGCGGGCGGCGGGCGTGCGGACGCTGATCGCCGACGAGGCGGGCATGGCCGGGCTCGCGGCGGCGGAGCAGGACGCCGCGGTCCTCGCGGCCGATCCCGCCGCGGTCCGGCGGCACGGCTTCACCGCGGTGCCGTGCGAGCGCCGCGACGCGCTCGCCGCGCCCCGTCCCGCCGGGGCGTCGGACGTCGCCTGTGTGCTGTTCACGTCCGGGTCGACGGGACGGCCCAAGGGCGTCCCGATCACGCACGGCAACACCCGCCACTACTTCCGGCTGATGGACGAGCGGTACGACTTCCACGCCGGGGACGTGTTCTCGCAGACCTTCGGCCTGAACTTCGACTGCGCCATGTTCGACCTGTTCTGCGCCTGGGGGGCCGGGGCGAGCGCGCACACCGTTCCCGTCCGCGCGTACACGGACCTGCCCGCGTTCATCGCCGAGCGGGAGATGACGGTGTGGTTTTCCACGCCGAGCGCCATCGCGCTCACCCGCCGGATGGGCGGCCTCACGGCCACTCCGCCGCCGACCGGCACGATGCCGTCGCTGCGCTGGAGCTTCTTCGCCGGGGAGGCGCTGCGCTGCGCCGACGCGGCCGACTGGCAGGCCGCCGCGCCCGGCTCGGTGGTGGAGAACCTCTACGGGCCGACAGAGTTGACCATCACCGTCTCCGGGCACCGCTGGTCCCCTCACGTGTCGCCGGAGCTGGGCGTGAACGGGCATGTGCCGATCGGCACGGTGCACGAGGGGCACGACCATCTGCTGCTCGGCCCGGACGGCGGCGTCCACGAC
This sequence comes from Actinomadura sp. KC06, assembly GCF_004348735.1. GTDB lineage: Bacteria > Actinomycetota > Actinomycetes > Streptosporangiales > Streptosporangiaceae > Spirillospora. Next base: position 10,460 of record NZ_SMKT01000104.1, on the reverse strand, counting down.
ACCGAGGGCGAGCTGTGCGTCACCGGCCCGCAGATGGCGGCGGGCTACCTGGACCCGGCGGACGACGCGGGCCGGTTCCTGGAGCACGGCGGCCGCACCTGGTACCGGACCGGGGACCGGGTCCGCCGGGCCGGCGGCGAGCTGGTCTACCTCGGGCGGCTGGACTCGCAGGTGCAGATCCACGGCTGGCGGGTCGAGCTCGCCGAGGTGGACGAGGCCGTCCGGGCGTGCACCGGCGTCGAGGACGCGGTGACGGTCACCCGGCCCGCGGCGGACGGCGGCCTCGAACTCGTCGTGTTCTACACCGGGACGCCCGCGTCCCCCGCCGCCCTCACCCGCGAGCTGCGGCGGGTCCTGCCCGAAGGCATGATGCCCCGGCTGTTCAGGCACGTGGAGGACTTCCCGCTGAACGCCAACCGGAAGATCGACCGGGGCAGGCTCGCCGGCGCGGCCGCCGGCCCGCCCTGACACGCAACGACGGAGGACCATGTTCACCACCGAAACTCACTCGCGGGCCGGCCGGCGGGAATGGACCGGTCTCGCGGTCCTCGTGCTGGCCAACCTGCTCATCTCCATGGACGTCTCGGTGCTCTACCTGGCCGTCCCGTTCATCAGCGCGGACCTGGACCCGTCCGCCTCGCAGCAGCTGTGGATCCTCGACATCTACGGGTTCCTGCTGGCCGGGCTGCTGATCACGATGGGGGCGCTCGGGGACCGGTTCGGCCGCCGGCGGCTGCTGCTGTGCGGCGCCGCCGCGTTCGGCGCCGCGTCCGTCGCCGCCGCGTACGCCGACAGCGCGGGCATGCTGATCGGCGCCCGCGCGGCGCTCGGCGTGGCGGGCGCGGTGCTGGCCCCGTCCACGCTGGCGCTGATCCGCACCATGTTCACCGACCCCGTCCAGCGCCGCACCGCGATCGCGGCGTGGACGGCCGGGTTCTCCGGCGGCGCCGCCATCGGCCCGCTGGTGTCCGGGGTGCTGCTGGACCACTTCTGGTGGGGCTCGGTCTTCCTGATCAACGTGCCGCCGATGGTGCTGCTGCTGGTACTGGCGCCCTTCCTGATCCCGGAGTACCGCGCGCCCCGGCCCGGACGCTTCGGGGCGCTCGGCGCGGTGCTGTCGCTCGCGACGGTGCTGCCGGTGATCTACGGGATCAAAGAGCTGGCGCAGGACGGTGTCGCCGCCGCCCCCGTCCTGTACGTCGCGGCCGGGGCGGCGGCGGGCGTGCTGTTCCTGCGCCACCAGCGGCGGCGGCCGGACGCGATGATCGACACCGGCCTGTTCCGGCTCCGCGCGTTCAGCACCTCGATCGCCGTCGACCTGGTCGCGCTGTTCGCGATGGTCGGGTTCGCGCTCTTCACGACGCAGTGGCTCCAGCTCGTGCACGGCATGGGGCCGCTGGAGGCGGCGCTGTGGTCGCTGCCCGCGCCGCTGTCGGTGGGCGTCGCCACCACGGTCGCGGCGGCGCTCGCCCGGACGCTGCCCCCGGCCCGCATCATCGGCGGCGGGCTGCTGATCTCGGCCGCCGGGTTCGTGCTGCTGACCCGGGTGGCGGTGGACTCCCCGCTGGCGCTGGTGGTCGTCGGCGCGACCGCGGTGGCCGCCGGCCTCGGCGTCGGGCTCACCCTGACCGCCGACCTGATCCTCGGCGCGGCCCCGCCGGAGCGGGCCGGCGCCGTCTCGGCGCTCGCGGCGACGGGCAACCAGCTCGGCGGCGCGCTCGGCGTGGCGATGCTGGGCAGCGTCGGCGCCGCCTTCTACCGGCACGGCATCGACGGGGCCGTCCCGGCGGGCGCGCCGCCGGAGGCCGCCGCCACGGCGGGTGAGACGTTGAGCGGCGCCGTCGAGGTGGCCGGAAGGCTCCCGGAGCAGCCGCGGGCCGAGCTCCTGGACGCGGCGCGGGAGGCGTTCGTCCAGGGCATGGCCGCCAACGCCGTGATCGGCGCCGTGGTGATGGCCGCCACCGCTGTCGCGGCCTTCGTCCTGCTTCGCGACCAGACCGCGCCCGCCGCACCGGCCGCGTCGGCCGCGGCCGTCCCGGAGGCCACGCCCGCCACCGCCGCGGCCGCCGCCGAGCCGCAGGACCACCCGGCCGGCTGAGAGAACGTCGGAGACCCGGGCGGGGCGGCGCCCCGTCCGGGTTTCCGGCCCCCTGGCCCGGGCCACGGCCGGCGTACCCCCGCGCCGGCCGGGTCCGGGTCAGGCCGGTGTCTCCAGCTCGCCGTCGAGGATGTCGAACAGCTCTCCCGCCGTCACCGCCGCCAGGTCGTCGCCGGGCGCGGCCTCGTCCGGCGCGTCGCGGCGGGTCTCGACCCATCGGGCCGCCATCGCGCGGAGCCGGGCGGCGACGCGGGCGTGCTCGGCCTCGTCCGGCCGGACGGCGGCCAGCGCCCGCTCCAGCCTGGCCAGTTCCGCGTCCAGCGCCGGTTCCGCCGCGACGCCCGCGCCGAGCTCCTCCTGGAGCAGCCCGGCGATGGCGGCGGACGTCGGATGGTCGAACACGAGCGTGGCCGGGAGCCGCAGGCCGGTGGCGGCGTTCAGCGCGTTCCGCAGCTGCACCGCGGTGAGCGAGGTGAAGCCCAGCTCGCTGAACGCCCGCTCGGGTTCGACGGCGTCCTTGTCGTCGTGCCCGAGGACGGCGGCGACGTGGCCGCGCACGAGATCCAACAGGAAGCGGGCGCGTTCCTGCGCGTTCAGGCCGGCGAGCCGCCGCTCCAGCGACGGCGCGCCGCCCGCCTCGGCGGTCCGGCGGGCGGGGACGCGGGCCAGGCCGTGCAGCATCGCCGGGACGCCCCCGGACGCGGCGTGGGACCGCAGCACGCCGACGTCCAGCCGGACGGGTGCGAGGACCGGCGCGCCGGTCCTGAGCGTCCGGTCGAACAGCTCCAGACCGTCCTGCGTGGAGAGCGCGGGGACGCCTGAGCGTTCGTGGCGGCGCAGCTCGTCCTCGCCGAGCCGGCCGGCCATCCCGCCGGCCTCCGCCCACGGGCCCCAGGCCAGCGACGTCGCCGCAAGCCGCAGCCCGCGGCGGTGGGCGGCGAGCCCGTCCAGGAAGGCGTTCGCCATCGCGTAGTTGCCCTGCCCGGCGGCGCCGAGCGTCCCGGACACCGAGGAGAACAGCACGAACGCGGCGAGGTCCTTCTCCCTGGTCAGCTCGTGCAGGTTCCACGCGGCGTCGACCTTGGGGCGCAGGACGGCGTCCATCCGCTCCGGGGTGAGCGCGGAGATCACGCCGTCGTCGAGGACGCCCGCCGCGTGGATCACGGCGGTCAGCGGATGCCCGGCCGGGACCGCCGCCAGCAGCGCGGCGGCGGCGTCGCGGTCGGCGAGGTCGCAGGCGGCCACCGCGGCGTGCGCGCCGAGCGCCGCCAGCTCCTCGCGGAGTTCCGCGGCGCCCGGTGCTTCCATGCCGCGGCGGCCGGCCAGCAGCAGCCTGCGGACGCCGTGCGCCGTCACCAGGTGCCGGGCGATCAGGGTGCCGAGGCCGCCGGTCCCGCCGGTGATCAGGACGGTGCCGTCCGGGTCCCATTCGGGCGGTGCCGGGTACCGGGAGGGGACGGCGGCGAGGCGCGGCCGGTGCGGCACGCCGCCGCGCAGCGCCAGCTCGGGTTCGGCGAGCCCGGCGGCGGCCGGGAGCACACGCGCCGATTCGGGGTCGGCGTCGACGTCGATGAGGGCGAACCGGTCCGGGTTCTCGGCGTGCGCGACGCGGACGAGGCCCCACAGCGCGGCCCCGGCGAGGTCGCCGGGATGCTCGCGGTCGGTCGCCGCCACCGCGCCGCTGGTCACCACGACCAGCCGGGACGCGGCCAGGCGCTCGTCGGCGAGCCAGTCCTGGATCAGCCGCAGCACGTCGTGCGCGGCCCGGTGCACGGTGCCGGGAATGTCGGCGGTGGTCCCGGGGGACGCGGGCGCGGGGGCGAACAGCACCGTGTCCGGCGGCGGGGATCCGGCGGCGGTCAGCGCGGCCAGATCCGGGAACCGCGGGACGGTCCCGTCCAGCCCGAGCGTGTCCTCGCCCAGCACTGCGCAGCTCGCCGGAGCGGTGGCATCGAGGGCGAGCGGGGCCCAGCCGATTTCGAGGAGGTCGTCGTGGCGGGCGTCGGCGGCGTCGAGCAGCGCGGCCGGGAGCGGGCGCGTCGACATGGCGCGGCAGGTGAGCACCGGCTTCCCGGACTCGTCGTCCAGCGACACGCTCCAGGCGCCGTCCCCGGCGGGCGAGATCCGGACCCGCGCCGCCGACGCGCCCGCCGCGTGCAGGCGCACCTGTCGCCAATCGGCGGCCAGGACGGCTTCGCCGGGTTCGGCGCCGTCCGCGCCGTCGAGCAGGAGGACGTGGGCCGCCGCGTCGAGCAGCGCCGGGTGGACGCCGAAGCCGCCCGCCTCGGCGGCGGCGCTCTCAGGAAGGGCGACCTCGGCGAAAAGGTCGTCTCCGCGCCGCCACGCCGCGCGCAGCCCCTGGAACACCTCCCCGTAGGCGTGTCCGCGGGCGAGGAGCCGCTCGTAGGCGCCGTCGACGTCGAGGGCGTCCGCGCCCGGCGGTGGCCATTCGGCCGGGCCGGGCTCCGGGGCCGGCCCCGGTCCGGGGGCGAGGGTCCCGGTGGCGTTGCGGGTCCACGGCCGGTCCGGCGGGGCGTCGGCGGGACGGGAGAACACGCTCACCGGCCGCTCGCCGGACGCGTCCTCCTCCCCCGCTACCACCTGGACGGCAACCGCCCCGCCCGCGGGCAGCACCAGCGGGTCGTGCAGGGTCAGCTCCTCGATCACGCCGCAACCGACCTCGTCGCCGGCGCGCACCAGAAGCTCCACGAACGCGGCGCCGGGCAGCACGGCGTACCCGAGCACGTCATGTCCGGCCAGCCACGGCCGCGCGCCCGGCGACAGGCGGCCGGTGAGGACGGCGCCGCCGGATTCGGGCGCCGCGACCACGGCGCCGAGCAGCGGATGCCCGGCCGGTTCCAGTCCGGCCGCGCCGACATCGCCCACGGGGCCCGCGGCCGTGTCGGGCCAGTACCGCCTCCGCTGGAACGGGTAGGTCGGCAGGTCCACCCGCCGCGCGCCGGTCCTGGCGAACACGGCGTTCCAGTCCGGGCGGGCGCCGCTGACGAAAAGCCGCCCGATCGCGGCGAGCAGCGCCGCCGGTTCCGGCTGGTCGGCGCGGAGCACCGGGACCGTGGTGACGCGGGCCGCGTCCTCGTCGTCCAAGCACGCCTGCGCCATGGCCGCGAGGACGGCGTCGGGCCCCAGTTCGGCGAAGCGTGTCACGCCCTCGGATCGCAGGGAGCGGACGCCGTCGTGGAAGCGGACGGCCTCGCGGGCGTGCCGCACCCAGTAGCAGGGCGTCCCCAGCTCTCCGGCGGCGGCGATCCGTCCGGTCACGGTCGAGCAGATCGGCACGGACGGCTCCGCGTAGGAGAGGCTTTCGGCGACGCCGCGGAACTCGTCGAGCATCGGGTCCATGAGCGGCGAGTGGAACGCGTGCGACACCCGCAGCCGGGTCGTCTTCCGGTGCCGTGCGGCGAAGTGGCCGGTGATACGGACGACGTCGTCCTCGGCCCCGGAGACCACGACCGATTCGGGGCCGTTCACGGCGGCGACGGCGACCGGCCCGTCGCCCAGCAGTGCGGTGACCTCGTCCTCGGACGCCTGCACCGCCGCCATCGCGCCGCCCGCCGGAAGGGCCTGCATCAGGCGTCCGCGCGCCGCCACCAGCTTCGCCGCGTCCGGCAGCGACCAGACCCCGGCGACGTGCGCGGCGGCCAGCTCACCGATGGAATGCCCGGCCAGGAAATCGGGGCGGACGCCCCACGATTCGAGGAGGCGGAACAGCGCGACCTCGATCGCGAACAGCCCGGCCTGGGTGAACATCGTCTGGTCCAGGAGTTCGGCGTCGGACCACAGCACGTCCCGCAGCGGGCGGTCCAGGTGCTGGTCCAGTTCCGCGCAGACCGCGTCGAAGGCGTCGGCGAACACCGGGAACGCCTCGTGCAGCTCCCGGCCCATCCCGAGGCGCTGCGCGCCCTGGCCCGAGAAGAGGAAGGCCGTCGCGCCGTCGGTGGCCGTGCCGGTCTGGACGTCCGCGCGCGTCTCCCCGGACGCGACGGCCGCCAGGCCCCGCAGCCCGGACTCCGCGTCGCCGGCCAGGACGACCGCCCGGTGCTCCAGCGCCGCGCGGCCGGTCGCGAGCGAGTATCCGACGTCGAGCGCCGTGCCGGCGTCGCCGTCCAGGTGCGCGCGGATCCGGTCGGCCTGGGCGCGCAGCGCGGCGGGCGTGCGGGCGGACACCGGCCAGGGCACGGGGACGATGCCGGGCCGCCGGTCCGGTTCGGCGAGGGCCGGTTCCTCGTCCGGCGCCTCCTCGATGATCACGTGCGCGTTGGTGCCGCTGACGCCGAACGAGGACACGGCCGCCCGGCGCGGCCGCCCGGTCTCCGGCCACGGCACCGCCTCGGTCAGCAGCCGGACGGCGCCGTCGTCCCAGTCGACGTGCGGCGACGGCTCCGACACGTGCAGCGTCTTCGGGAGCGTCCCGTGCCGCATCGCCATCACCATCTTGACCAGGCCGCCCACGCCCGCCGCGGCCTGCGCGTGCCCGATGTTCGACTTGATCGACCCGAGCCACAGCGGACGCCCCTCGGGGCGGTCCCGCCCGTACGTCGCGAGCAGCGCCTGCGCCTCGATCGGGTCGCCGAGCGTCGTCCCGGTGCCGTGCCCCTCGACGGCGTCGACGTGCCCGGCGGGCAGCCGCGCCTCCGCCAGCGCCTGCCGGATCAGCCGCTGCTGCGCGGGGCCGTTCGGCGCGGTCAGCCCGTTGGACGCGCCGTCCTGGTTGATCGCCGAGCCGCGCACCACCGCCAGCACGGGGTGGCGGTTGCGGCGGGCGTCCGACAGCCGTTCCAGCAGGAGGATCCCGGCGCCCTCCGCCCAGCCGGTGCCGTCGGCGCTCGCCGAGAACGCCTTGCAGCGCCCGTCCGGCGCCAGCCCGCGCTGCCTGCTGAACGCGATGAACGGCACCGGCAGCGACATGACGAGGACGCCGCCGGCGAGCGCGAGGTCGCATTCCCCGTTCCGCAGCGCCTGCCCGGCGAGGTGCAGCGCCACCAGCGAGGACGAGCACGCGGTGTCGACGGTGAGCGCGGGCCCTTCCAGGCCCAGCGTGTACGCGATCCGGCCGGAGATCACCGACGCGGCGTTGGCGGTGCTGAGGTACGCCTCCTCGGTCTCGGGCATCGCGTCGAGCACGTATGCGTAGTCCTGCCCGCCCGACCCGACGAACACGCCGACCCGTCCCTCCCGGAGGGACTCCGGGTCGATGCCGGCGCGTTCGCACGCCTCCCACGACAGCTCCAGCGCGATCCGCTGCTGCGGGTCCATCGTCAGCGCCTCGCGCGGTGAGATGCCGAAGAACCCGGCGTCGAAGTCGCCGGCGTCGTGGACGAAGCCGCCCTCGCGGACGTAGCTGGTGTTCGGCCGGTCGGGGTCGGCGTCGAACAGCGCGTCGGTGTCCCAGCCCCGGTCGGACGGGAACGCGGAGATCGCGTCGCCGCCGTCCGCGACGAGCCGCCACAGGTCCTCGGGCGAGCGGACCCCGCCCGGGTACCGGCAGCTCATCGCGACGATGGCGATCGGCTCGGGCTCGGCCGCCTCCGCCTCCCGCAGCCGCTCGCGGGTCTGGTGCAGTTCGGCGGTCACCCGCTTGAGATAGTCCAGGAGCTTCGCGTCGTTCGCCATTGCAGCCTTTCCGGTCAGGCCATGCCGAGGTCTTTGTCGATGAAGTCGAAGATGTCGTCGGCGCTCGCGTGCTCCAGCCGGTCCGCGACCGCCGCCGCGTCCCGCGCTCCGGCGGGCTCGGTCAGCCGCGCCGCCATGCTCTGCAGGCGGGCGGCGAGCCTGCCGCGTTCGGCCTCCTCCGCCGGGAGCGCCGCGAGCGCCTCTTCGAGCCGGTCCAGCTCGGCGCCGATCGGACGGTCGCCGGGGGCGTCGCCGCCCGCGCCGCCGTCCGGCCGCAGCAGGTCGGTGAGGTGCGCCGCGAGCGCCGCCGGGGACGCGTGGTCGAAGGCCAGGGTCGCGGGCAGCCGCCGGCCGGTGGCCGCGCTCAGCCGGGACCTCAGCTCCACCGCGGCGACGGAGTCGAGCCCGAGGTCGGTGAAGGCCCGGCCCGGTTCCAGCGCGGCGGCGTCGTCGTGGCCGAGCACGGCGGCGACGTGCGCGCGGACGAGGTCGCGCAGCGCACGGCCGCGTTCGGCCTCGGACATCGCGGCGAGCCGCGCGGCCTGGTCGTCGGCCCCGGACGGCGCCGCCTCCGCGTCCCCGTCGAGGGCCTGCCGCACCTCGGGCAGGTCGTCCAGGAGCGGACGGCGCCGCGTGAGCGTGTACGCGGCGGCGAACCGGGTCCAGTCGATGTCGGCGACGACGAGGTGGCTCTCGTCGTGGTCGAGCGCCCGCTGGAGCACGCCGATCGCCGCCCCCGGCTCCATCGCCGCCAGCCCGAGCCGCCGGCTGGCGGCGCCGACCTCCGTGTCGACCATCCCGGCGTCCCAGGCGCCCCAGGCGACGGCGGTGGCGGTCAGGCCGCGCGCCCGCCGCCGGTGCGCGAGCGCGTCCAGGTAGGCGTTGGCGGCCCCGTACGCGGACTGCCCCGCGCCGCCCCAGGCCGCGGCGCCGGACGAGAACAGCACGAACGCGTCCAGCGGCCGGTCGCCGAGCAGCTCGTCGAGATGCCGCGCACCGGCGATCTTCGCGCGGCCGATCTCGGCGAATTCCTCGACCGGCAGGTCCGCCAGCGCCTTGCCGTCGCCGAGGACGCCCGCCGCGTGCACGACCGCGGTCAGCGGATGATCATTTCCTGCGGGTGCGGCGGGCGCGTCAAGCGCGTCGAGCAGCTCGCGGACGGCGTCGCGGTCCGCGACGTCGCAGGCAGCGATCGTCACCCGTGCGCCCAGCGCCGCCAGCTCCGCCTCCAGCTCCGCGGCGCCCTCGGCGCTCGGGCCGCGGCGGCTGGTCAGCACGATGTGCCCGGCGCCGCCCCGCGCGAGCCAGCGCGCCACATGCGCGCCGATGCCGCCCGTCCCGCCGGTGACCAGCACGGTCCCGCGCGGCCGCCACGTTGTCGTCCCGTTCATGGTCCCGTCCGGCGCCGCGGCGGAGGCGCGGACCATCCGCCGCGCGGCGACCTTGGCGGGTCGGATCGCGAGCTGGTCGCCGTCCGCGCCCGACAGGACGCCGCAGAGGCGGCGCACCGCACGGCCGTCCACGACGGCGGGCAGGTCGACCATGCCGCCCCAGGTCGCGGGGTTCTCCAGGCCGAGCACCGTCCCGAGCCCCCACAGCGACGCCTGCGCCGGATCGGTCAGCTCCGCGGACCGGTCGACGGCCACGGCCCCGGACGTGACGCACCACAGCCGCGCCCCGCTCCCGGCATCGCCCAGCGCCTGCGCCAGCGTGATCGTCCCGGCGGTCCCGAGCGTCAGCGTCGGGTGCCGCGGATGGACGCGGTCGTCGAACGCGAGCAGCGACAGCACGCCGTCCGCATCCTCGTGGCCGGCCAGCCGGAGGGACAGCGCGGCCCGGTCCTCGTCTCCCGCCACGTCCATCGGGACGACCCGCGCGCCCTGCGCCGCGAGCCCTTCGAGGATCGAGGTGACCGGCTCCCGGTCGCCGTGCCCTTCCGGGACGGCCACCAGCCAGGTCCCGGGCAGCGCGCTCTCCGTCCGGTCCGGGATCGGCTTCCACACGATCCGGTAGCGCCACGAATCGGCGGCGGAACGCTCAAGGTGACGGCGCCGCCAGGACGACAGCGCGGGCAGGACGTCGCCCAGCGCGGACGCTTCGAGGTCGAGCCCCTCGGCCAGCGCGGGCAGGTCCTCCCGCTCGACCGCGTCCCAGAACGCGGAGTCGACGCCGTCGGCGGGGGCCTGCGCCGGAGCCCGCACGCTCGCCGCCGGTTCCGTCCAGTACCGCTTCCGCTGGAAGGCGTAGGTCGGCAGCTCGACCCGGCGGCCGCCGCGTCCGGCGAACACTGCGCGCCAGTCGACATCGGCGCCGTCGGCGTGGAGGTGTCCGATCGCGGTGAGCAGCGCGGTCGGCTCGTCCTGCCCGGCGCGCAGTGCGGGGACGGCCGTGGCCTCGTCCACCGTCGACCTGACCAGCGCGGACAACACACCGTCCGGTCCCACTTCAAGGAATCTGAGTACGCCTTCCGCGTGCAGCGCCTCGACGGCGTCAGCGAAGCGGACCGCCTCTCGCGCATGCCGCACCCAGTACTCGGCCGTGCCGATCTGCTCGGCCGTGACGGCCTTGCCGGTGAGGGTGGACACGATCGGGGTGGCCGGGGCCTCGTAGTTCAGGCTTTCGGCGATCTTGCGGAAGTCGTCCAGCATCGGGTCCATGAGCGGCGAATGGAACGCGTGCGACACCCGCAGGCGGGTCGTCTTGCGGCCCTGGGCGGCGAAATGGTCGACGA
>NZ_SMKT01000103.1 GCF_004348735.1 Actinomadura sp. KC06 | reverse complement strand
GACAGGCGCGCGGCGGGGCGGGGTGTCGTATTCATAGAACCTGCCGACATGTGAGGAGTCGCCGTGCACGACCGAGATGTGCTCTACATCGGTGGAGAGTGGACGAGCCCGAGCGGCGGCGGGGTCATCGCCGTCGAGAACCCCGCGACCGAGGAGACGTTCGGGACCGTGCCGGAGGGGACGGCGGAGGACGTCGACCGCGCCGTCAGGGCCGCGCGGGACGCGTTGCCGGCCTGGTCGGCGACGTCCTACAAGGAGCGTTCGGAGTATCTCGGGCGGCTGCACGACGCCCTCGCGAGCCGCGAGGACGAGATCGCGCGGACGATCGCGAGCGAGGTCGGCACGCCGATGCGGATCGCGTCCCGCATCCAGGCGAAGCTGCCGCAGACGGTCGTCGCCGGATACGCCGAGCTGATCGCCGGGGGCGTGCCGGACGAGCGCGTCGGGAACTCGCTGGTGGTGCGGGAGCCCGCGGGCGTCGTCGGCGCGATCACGCCGTGGAACTACCCGCTCCACCAGATCACCTGCAAGCTCGCGCCCGCGCTCGCCGCCGGCTGCACGATCGTGATCAAGCCGAGCGAGGTCGCGCCGCTGGTCGCCTACCTGCTGCTGGACGCCGTCCACGAGGCCGGGCTGCCCGCCGGGGTCGTCAACCTCGTGCCCGGATACGGGCCGGTCGTCGGGGAGGCGCTGGCCGTGCATCCCGAGGTCGACATGGTGTCGTTCACGGGGTCGGTGCGGGCCGGGTCGCGGGTCGCCGAGCTCGCCGCCGGGACGATCAAGAAGGTCGCGCTGGAGCTGGGCGGCAAGTCCGCCAACGTCATCCTGGACGACGCCGACGTGAAGACCGCCGTGAAGGTCGGCGTCTCCAACGCGTTCCTCAACGGTGGCCAGACGTGCACGGCCTGGACGCGCATGCTCGTCCACCAGGATCTGTACGAGCAGGCCCTGGAGCTGGCCAAGGGGTTCGCGGAGGGGTTCGCGCCTGGGGATCCCCTTGAGCCGTCCACGAAGCTGGGGCCGATGGTGTCCCGCGCGCAGCTGGAGCGGGTGCGGGGCTTCATCGACACCGGCGTTTCGGAAGGCGCGCGCGTGGTCACCGGTGGGAGCGGCACACCGGACGGGTTCGACCGCGGGCACTACGTCGCGGCGACCGTCCTGGCCGATGTCGACCAGGACGCGACCGTCGCGCAGGAGGAGATCTTCGGGCCGGTGCTGTCGGTCATCCCGTTCCGGGACGAGGACGAGGCGCTCCAGATCGCGAACAACTCCCGCTACGGCCTCGCGGGGGGTGTGTGGGCGGCGGAGAAGGACCGGGCGCTGGCGTTCGCCCGCCGGGTCAGGACGGGGTCCATCGACGTCAACGGCGGCGCGTACAACCCGATGGCGCCGTTCGGCGGGTACAAGCAGTCCGGGCTCGGCCGCGAGATGGGGCGGTTCGGCCTCGACGAGTTCCTCGAGACCAAGTCCATCCAGCTCTGAACCCGGGAGAACAGCCACATGGTCAAGGCCGTCGTCGCCACTGAGCCGGACGCCCCGCTGCAGATCCGCGATATCGAACTGCCGCCGGTCGGCCCGGGGGACGTGCGGGTCCGGGTGGCCGCGGCCGGGGTGTGCCACTCCGACCTGTCGATGATCAACGGCACGCTCGCGCCGAAGTTCCCGCTCGTCCTCGGCCACGAGGCCGCGGGGACGGTCGCGGAGGCCGGCGCGGACGTGACGAAGGTGCGGCCCGGCGACCGGGTCGTCCTGAACTGGGCCGCGGCGTGCGGCGAGTGCTGGTTCTGCGGCCAGGACGAGCCGTGGCTGTGCAGCGCCGTGGAAGGAGCCGTGAGCCCTCCGTCCGGCGCGACGCTGGACGGCGAGGACGTGTACGCCTGTATGGGCGTCGGTGGTTTCGCCGAAGCGCTGGTAGTGCCCGAGCGCTCCGTGGTGCCGTTGCCCGCGTCCGCTCCGCTCGACCTGGGGGCGCTGCTGGGTTGCGCCGTGCTGACGGGTATCGGCGCCGTCCGCAACACCGCGCGGGTCCGTGAAGGGCAATCGGTGCTCGTCATCGGTCTCGGCGGTATCGGGCTGTCGGCCGTCATGGGCGCGCGCCTGGCCGGAGCCGGGACCGTCATCGCCGTCGACCGCGGCACGGAGAAGGAGGTGCTCGCCAGGGCGGCGGGCGCGACGCACTACCTGGAAGGCGATCCCAAGCTGGCCAAGCAGGTCCGCGCCCTGACGGACGGGCGCGGCGCCGACCACGCCTTCGAGTGCGTCGGTAAGGCGGACCTGATCCGGACGGCCTGGCAGTCGGTGCGCCGCGGCGGGCAGTGCACCGTCGTCGGCGTGGGGGCGCGCGACGACGCCGTCACGTTCAACGCGCTGGAGCTGTTCCACTTCAACCGGCGGCTGACCAGCTCGGTGTACGGGTCGTCCGACCCCGACCGGGACGTCCCGCCGCTCGCCGCGGAGATCGAGGCCGGACGGCTCGACCTGGCGACGCTGGTCACGCACCGCATCGGGCTGGACGGCGTCGCCGCCGCGTTCGACCGGATGCGGGCCGGGCAGGGCGCGCGCTCCCTCATCGAGATCACGCCGTGACAGAAGGGCCGCTCGCCGGGCTGCGCGTGATCGAGCTGTCCAGCTTCGTCGCCGCGCCGCTGGGCGGGATGACGCTCGCCCAGCTCGGCGCGGACGTGATCCGCGTCGACCCGGTGGGCGGCGGCCCCGACATCGACCGCTGGCCGCTCGCGCCCTCCGGCCGCAGCCTGTATTGGGCGGGGCTGAACAAGGGCAAGCGGTCGGTCACGGTCGATCTCCGCTCGCCGGAGGGACGGGAACTGGTCGCCGGTCTCGTCGCAGAGGCCGGTGCGGTCCTGACCAACGCGCCGCCACGAGAAGGACTCACCTACGAAGCCCTGCGGCAGGCGCGTCCAGACCTGATCCACGTCCAGCTACAGGGCCGCCGGGACGGAGGCAACGCGGTCGACTACACGGTGAACGCCGCCTTGGGGTTTCCGTCCATCACGGGCCCGTCCGACCAGGCGACCCCGGTGAACCATGTGCTTCCCGCCTGGGACATCGCCTGCGGTCTCTACCTGGCCATCGGCCTGCTGGCCGCCGAACGGCACCGAATGCGCACGGGCGAAGGCCAGAGGATTCGTGTCGCGCTGCAGGACGTCGCCTTGGCCACGGCCGGGAACCTGGGCCTTCTGGCTGAGGCGCAGCTAGGCGAGGCGCGTCCACGCATCGGCAACAGCGTCTTGGGGGACTTCGGACGCGACTTCGCCACGGCCGACGGCCGCGTCATGGTCGTCACCCTCACGGCCCGCCATTGGCGCGACCTGGTGGACGCGACCGACCTAGGCGAGGTGACCGCCGCACTGGAGCGCGCCCTGGACGCCGACTTCAGCCGTGCCGGCGACCGCTACACCTATCGGGAAGCGCTCGGCGGCGTGCTCGCGCCCTGGTTCGCGTCCCGCACGTGCGAGCAGGTCGAGGACGGGTTGACGGGCACGTCCGTCCTGTGGTCCCGCTACCGCGGCCTAGCGGAAGTCACCCGAGAGCTGCCCACAGAACCCCTCATGGCCCTCCTGGACCAACCGGGCATAGGGCCTCACCTGGCCCCGGGCTCCCCGCTACGGCTCGGTGAGGCGTCCCTGCCACCCAGCCCCGCCCCGACCCTGGGCGGGCACACTGACGAGGTTCTCCGGGACGTCCTGTCCCTGCCGCCGGAACGGATCGAGGAATTGCGCGCCCGAAAGCTGATCGGGGACCCGTGACGACGGACGCCCGGAACGGGCCCGGAACGGCCCGGAACGGGGCCCGGTGCGGTGCCGGGCCCCATCGCGGTGGTGCTGATCTGTCAGAACTGTCAGAACGACTCGACGGCGCGGCGCGCCTCCGGGTCGAGCACGCCCCAGCCGATGAGCTCTTCGGTCAGCTCGGTCGGGGACTTGTCATAGATGACCGCGAGTGAACGCAGGTCTTCTTGGCGGATGGACAGGACCTTTCCGTTGTAGTCGCCACGCTGGCTTTGAATCGTCGCGGCGTAGCGGGCGAGAGGACCGGCCTTGTCTTTCGGAAGCTGCTGCAACCGCTCTAGATCGATCACGAGCTTTGGTGTAGGCCCGAGCGGGCTCGGCGCGGCTCCGCCGGGCAGCAACTCGGATACCGGCACGCCATAGAAATCGGCGAGCTCGGCCAGCTTCTGAACGGTGACGGCGCGGTCGCCCCGCTCGTACGAACCCACGACGACGGCCTTCCAGCGGCCACGTGACTTCTCTTCCACGCCGTGCAGGGACAGGCCCTGCTGGGTGCGGATGGCGCGCAGGCGCGCGCCGAGAGCCTTTGCGTATTCAGACGGCATTCTGGCCCCCCAGGCTCACTTTCATCGTCGTCGGACTCCGGCTCTCGCCGGAGGGGGACCGATTCGCGAGGCCATTGGGCCTCAGGAGTCCGCCCCCGGGGATGGTTACGGACAGTGACGGTAAAACGGGGAGGGCCCTAGGTCAAGCTGATTGGAAAAAAGCGGTCGAATCCGCAGGACTCCATCCGGGCGGCCCGGATCGTCCGAAGGCCCCTCGGGCATGGCGTGCGGGCCCTGGAACGCGGGCGCCGGCGGGCTCGCCGCGGCTCCGAGTGTGACGCCTCTCACCTGCGAAGACGCGGACCGGCCCGGGCGCGGCGCGGTGCGGCGCGGCTGCTACCGTGGGGGACGCAAGACGTCCTTTAAGGCCCGTCCCGTGAGGCGGGAAAGGAGTTTCCGTGGTGAATGCTGCCTCCAGGCCGGAACGGCCCGCGGCGGCGCGTGTGGCGGACGGTGACCCCCGGCCCAAGGCCGTTCTGGAGGGTCCCGACATCAGGCGCGCGCTGACCCGTATCGCACACGAGATCCTCGAGCGGACCAAGGGCGGCCACGACGTCCTCCTGCTCGGCATCCAGACCCGCGGCGTCACACTGGCCGAGCGGCTGGCCGCTGGGCTGCGCGAGGTCGAGGGCCGCCCGGTGCCCTGGGGCTCGCTCGACGTGACCATGTACCGGGACGACCTGCGGATGCGTCCCGCCCGCGCCCTCGGGCGCACCGAGCTGCCCCCCGAGGGCGTCGACGACCGGGTCGTCGTCCTGGTCGACGACGTGCTGTTCTCCGGCCGGACGGTCCGCGCCGCCCTCGACGCGCTCAACGACCTCGGGCGGCCGCGCGCCGTCCAGCTCGCCGTGCTCGTCGACCGCGGGCACCGGCAGCTGCCGATCCGCGCCGACTACGTCGGCAAGAACCTGCCGACCTCCATGCGGGAGACCGTGAAGGTCCTGCTGGACGAGAACGACGGGCGCGACGCCGTCCTGCTAGGCCCGACCCTGCCGACCCCGACGGGGGGTGCCGAATGAACCGCCATCTGATCTCGGCCGCCGATCTGAGCAGGGACGACGCCCTGCTCGTCCTCGACACGGCCGAGGAGCTCGCGCAGATCGCGGGCCGGTCCATCAAGAAGCTGCCGACGCTGCGCGGCCGGACGGTCGTCAACCTCTTCTTCGAGGACTCCACCCGCACCCGCATCTCGTTCGAGGCCGCGGCCAAGCGGCTGTCCGCCGACGTCATCAACTTCTCCGCCAAGGGGTCGAGCGTGTCGAAGGGCGAGAGCCTGAAGGACACCGCCCTCACGCTGGAGGCGATGGGCGCGGACGGCGTCGTCATTCGGCACGGCGCGTCCGGCGCGCCGCACCGGCTGGCGGGCTGGGTGCAGGGCAGCGTCGTCAACGCCGGCGACGGCACGCACGAGCACCCGACCCAGGCCCTCCTGGACGCGTTCACCATGCGTAAGCGGCTCGGTGACCTGGACGGCCGCAAGGTGACGATCGTCGGCGACGTCCTGCACAGCCGCGTGGCACGATCCAACGTGCTGCTGCTCCACACGCTCGGCGCCGACGTGACCGTGGTCGCGCCGCCGACGCTGCTGCCGGTCGCCATCGGCACGTGGCCGTGCTCGGTGTCCTACGACCTGGACGGCGTGCTGCCGAAGAGCGACGTCATCATGATGCTGCGCGTCCAGCAGGAGCGGATGAACGCCGCCTACTTCCCGACCGTCCGCGAGTACAGCCGCCGCTACGGGCTGGACGCCGAGCGCATGGCGGCGCTGCCCGACCACGCCATCGTGATGCATCCCGGCCCGATGAACCGCGGCGTCGAGATCGCCGCGGAGGTGGCCGACTCGGTCCGCTCCACCATCGTCGAGCAGGTCGCCAACGGCGTCAGCGCCCGCATGGCCGTCCTGTACCTGCTGCTCGGAGGCTCCGAGTCCGCCATCGGCCAGGAGGTGTCCAAGTGAGTTTCCTTATCAAGGGCGTGCGGATTCTCGGTGGGGAGGCCGCCGACATCCTGATCCGGGACGGCGCCATCGCCGAGGTGGGCTCCCGCCTCGACGCCGCTGACGCGCAAACCGTCGACGCCGACGGCCTCATAGCGCTGCCGGGGCTCGTCGACCTGCACACCCACCTGCGCGAGCCGGGCCGCGAGGACGCCGAGACCGTCGAGTCCGGGACGAAGGCCGCCGCGATGGGCGGATACACCGCCGTCCACGCGATGGCCAACACCGACCCGGTAGCGGACACGGCCGGCGTGGTCGAACAGGTATGGCGCCTTGGACGCGAGGCCGGATACTGCGACGTCCAGCCAGTCGGGGCGGTCACGCGCAGTATCGCCGGCGAACAGCTCGCGGAACTGGGCGCGATGGCCGATTCCGCCGCGCGGGTACGGGTCTTCTCAGACGACGGGCACTGCGTCTCGGACGCGGTCATCATGCGCAGGGCGCTGGAGTACGTGAAGGCGTTCGACGGCGTCGTCGCCCAGCACGCGCAGGAGCCGCGGCTCACCGAGGGCGCGCAGATGAACGAGGGCGAGATGTCGGCCGCGCTCGGCCTGCGCGGCTGGCCCGCCGTCGCCGAGGAGGCGATCATCGCGCGGGACGTGCTGCTCGCCCAGCACGTCGGGTCGCGGCTGCACGTCTGCCACGTGTCCACGGCCGGGTCCGTGGAGATCATCCGGTGGGCGAAGAGCAAGGGCTGCCCGGTGACCGCCGAGGTCACCCCGCACCACCTGCTGCTGAACGACGCCAAGGCCGAGAGCTACGACCCGATCTTCAAGGTCAACCCGCCGCTGCGCACCGCCGACGACGTCGCCGCGCTGCGGCACGCCCTCGCGGACGGGACGATCGACTGCGTCGCCACCGACCACGCCCCCCATCCGGTCGAGGCCAAGGAGACCGAGTGGGCCGTCGCCGCGATGGGGATGATCGGCCTGGAGACGGCGCTGCCCGTCGTGCAGGAGGCGATGGTCGAGACCGGGCTGCTCGACTGGGCCGGGGTCGCCGACCGCATGGCCGTCCGTCCCGCGCGCATCGGCCGATTGAGCGGACAGGGTCGTCCGCTGGAGGCGGGCTCGCCCGCCAACATCACGCTGTACGACCCGTCGCCGCGCCGCGCCGTGGACCCGTCGGCCATGACGTCCAAGAGCCGCAACAGCCCGTTCGCGGGGCTGGAGCTGCCCGGACAGGTCGTCGCCACGTTCCTGCGCGGCGCGCCGACCGTTCTGGAAGGGAAGCTCCAGTGAACCCTGCTCTGCTCGTTCTGGAAGACGGCAGGGTCTTCCACGGGGTCGCGTACGGGGCCGAGGGGGAGACGTTCGGCGAGATGGTCTTCAACACTGGGATGACCGGCTACCAGGAGACCCTCACCGACCCGTCCTACGCGCGCCAGATCGTGGCGATGACGTCCCCTCACATTGGCAACACCGGCGTGAACGGCGAAGACCCGGAATCGCAACGCATCCAGGTGGCCGGATACGTGGTGCGTGAGCCCGCGCGTGTGGCGTCCAACTGGCGGGCCACCGGTTCGCTGGGTTCGGCGCTGCGTGACCAGGGTGTGGTGGGAATCGCCATTACCGGCACGCGCGCGCTGACGCGGCACCTGCGCGACAGGGGCGCGATGCGCGCCGGCATCTTCAGCGGACCGGCCGCCGTCGCCCCCGGCGAGAACTCACTGCTGGAACGGGTACTGCAGAGCCCTTCGATGGAGGGCGCCGACCTCGCACGCGACGTTTCCACCAAGGAGCCGTACGTCGTCCAGGCGAAGGGCGAAAAGCGCTTCACCGTCGCCGCCGTCGACCTGGGTATCAAGTCGATGACGCCTTACCGGATGTCCGAGCGGGGCTGCGAGGTGCACGTCCTGCCCGCGACCAGCACGACTGACGACATCCTCGCCCTCAACCCGGACGGCGTTTTCTTCTCCAACGGCCCCGGCGACCCCGCCGCGGCCGGCTACGCCGTGGACGCGTTGAAAGGCGTCCTAGACACAGGCACGCCGTTCTTCGGGATCTGCTTCGGCAACCAGATATTCGGCCGTGCGCTCGGGCTCGGGACCTACAAGCTGAGGTTCGGCCACCGGGGCATCAACCAGCCCGTCCAGGACCGGACGACGGGCAAGGTCGACGTGTCGGCCCACAACCACGGCTTCGCCGTGGACGCCCCCACGGACGGCCCGTTCGACACGCCCTACGGCCCAGGCGAGGTCAGCCACGTCAACCTGAACGACGGGTGCGTGGAAGGGCTGAGGCTGCTGGAGCGTCCCGCGTTCAGCGTCCAGTACCACCCGGAGGCGGCGGCGGGCCCGCACGACGCGTCCGGCCTGTTCGACCGCTTCTGCGACCTGATGGACGGGTCGAAGAAGGAGGGGGTGCGCTGATGCCGCGCCGTGAAGACCTGAAATCCGTCCTGGTCATCGGCTCTGGGCCGATCGTCATCGGACAGGCCTGCGAGTTCGACTACTCCGGCACGCAGGCGTGCCGCGTCCTCAAGGCAGAGGGGCTGCGGGTGACGCTCGTCAACAGCAACCCCGCCACGATCATGACCGACCCCGAGTTCGCCGACGCCACCTACGTCGAGCCGATCACCCCCGAGGTCGTCGAGAAGATCATCGCGAAGGAGCGGCCGGACGCGCTGCTGCCCACCCTCGGAGGCCAGACGGCCCTGAACACGTCCATAGCGCTCTACGAGGCCGGGGTCCTGGCCGAGTACGGGGTCGAGCTGATCGGCGCCGACGTGGACGCGATCCAGGCCGGGGAGAACCGGGAGAAGTTCAAGGACGTCGTCGCGAAGGTCGCACGCGAGCGGGGCCTGAACGCCGAGTCCGCCCGGTCGGTCATCTGCCACTCGATGGACGACTGCCTCGCCGCCGCCGGAACCCTCGGCTACCCGGTCGTCGTGCGGCCGTCGTTCACCATGGGCGGCGCCGGCTCCGGGTTCGCGCACGACGAGGACGACCTGCGCCGCATCGCCGGGGCCGGGCTCGACGCGTCCCCGACCACCGAGGTGCTCCTTGAGGAGTCGATCCTCGGCTGGAAGGAGTACGAGCTGGAGGTCATGCGCGACCGCCACGACAACGTGGTGATCGTGTGCTCGATCGAGAACCTCGACCCGATGGGCGTGCACACCGGCGACTCGATCACCGTCGCGCCCGCGCTGACGCTGACCGACCGCGAGTACCAGAACATGCGGGACGTCGCGATCGCCGTGATCCGCGAGGTCGGCGTCGACACCGGCGGCTGCAACATCCAGTTCGCCGTGCACCCCGGCACCGGCCGGATGATCGTCATCGAGATGAACCCGCGGGTGTCGCGGTCGTCGGCGCTGGCGTCCAAGGCCACCGGCTTCCCGATCGCGAAGATCGCGGCGAAGCTGGCGATCGGCTACACGCTGGACGAGATCCCGAACGACATCACCCGCGAGACGCCCGCGTCGTTCGAGCCCACGCTCGACTACGTCGTGGTGAAGGTGCCGCGGTTCGCGTTCGAGAAGTTCCCCGGCGCGGACGGCACGCTCACCACGCACATGAAGTCGGTGGGCGAGGCGATGGCCATCGGACGCTGCTTCACCGAGGCTCTGCAGAAGGCCCTCCGGTCGCTGGAGCAGAAGGGCTCGTCGTTCAGCTGGACGGGCGAGGCCGACGCCGCCGAACTGGTCGAGGCGGCAAAGCGCCCGCACGACGGACGGCTCAAGGCCGTCCAGCGCGCGCTCTGGGCCGGGGCCGGCATCGAGGAGGTGTACAAGGCGACCGGCATCGATCCCTGGTTCCTGGACCAGATCGCCGCCATCAACGAGGTCGCCGAGGAGATCCGCACCGCCGACGACGCGCTCACCAAGGAGAAGCTGCTGCGCGCCAAGCGCCACGGGTTCTCGGACGCGCAGATCGGCGAACTGCGCGGCCTGTCGGAGGAGGTCGTCAGGGAACTGCGGCGCGCGCTCGGCGTCCGTCCCGTCTACCTGACCGTCGACACCTGCGCCGCCGAATTCGAGGCGCAGACCCCGTACCTGTACTCGGCCTACGACGAGGAGACCGAAGTACCGCCCGGCGCCAAGCCCAAGGTGCTCATCCTCGGCAGCGGACCCAACCGCATCGGCCAGGGCGTCGAGTTCGACTACTCGTGCGTCCACGCGTCGTTCACGCTGGCCGAGGCGGGCTACGAGACCGTGATGGTCAACTGCAACCCCGAAACGGTCTCCACCGACTACGACACCTCCGACCGGCTCTACTTCGAGCCGCTCACGCTGGAGGACGTCCTAGAGGTCGTCTACGCGGAACAGCAGTCCGGTGAGGTCGCGGGCGTCATCGTTCAGCTCGGCGGCCAGACGCCCCTGGGCCTCGCGCAGAAACTCAAGGACGCCGGTGTCCCGATCGTGGGCACGTCGCCGGAGAGCATCCATCTCGCAGAGGAGCGGGGCGCGTTCGGACGCGTCCTGCACCGGGCCGGGCTGCTCGCGCCCAAGCACGGGACGGCCACGTCCTACGAGGACGCCCTCGAGATAGCCGCCGAGATCGGATACCCGGTTCTCGTGCGCCCCTCGTACGTCCTCGGCGGACGCGGCATGGAGATCGTGTACGACGACGTCACGTTGGAGTCGTACATGGCCCGCGCCACGGAGGCCAGCCCAGAACACCCCGTCTTGGTCGACCGCTTCCTGGACGAGGCCATCGAAATCGACGTCGACGCCCTGTTCGACGGTGAAGAGCTGTACCTCGGCGGGGTCATGGAGCACATCGAGGAGGCCGGCATCCACTCCGGCGACTCGGCGTGCGCCCTGCCGCCCATCACGCTGGGGCACGACGACATCCGCCGCATCCGGGAGGCGACGGAGGCGCTCGCACGCGGCGTCGGAGTGCGCGGGCTGATGAACGTCCAGTACGCGCTGTCCGCGGGCGTCCTGTACGTCCTGGAGGCCAACCCGCGTGCGTCCCGCACCGTCCCGTTCGTGTCCAAGGCGACGGCGGTGCCGCTCGCCAAGGCCGCCGCACGCGTCATGATGGGCGCCACGATCGCGCAACTGCGCGCCGAGGGGATGCTGCCCGAGGCGGGCGACGGCGGCAGCCTGCCCCTGGACGCGCCCATCGCGGTGAAGGAGGCCGTCCTGCCGTTCGACCGGTTCCGCAACGAGAGCGGCCAGGGAGTCGACATCGTCCTCGGCCCCGAGATGCGCTCCACCGGCGAGGTCATGGGCATCGACGAGGTGTTCGGCACCGCGTTCGCCAAGTCGCAGCAGGCCGCCTACGGCGGCTCGCTGCCGACCAAGGGGCGCGTGTTCGTGTCCGTGGCCAACCGCGACAAACGGCACATGGTGTTCCCCGTCAAGCGCCTCGCTGACCTGGGCTTTGAGATTCTTGCCACGGAAGGGACCGCGGAGATCCTGCGCCGCAACGGCGTGCGTGCCAAGATCGTGCGCAAGCACAGCGCGGGTCCGGGACCGTCCGGCGAGCCCACGATCGTGCGGCGCGTCCTGGACGGCGAGGTCGACCTCATCGTCAACACTCCCTTCGGCAGCCCCGGCCAGTCCGGGCCCCGGCTCGACGGCTACGAGATCCGTACCGCGGCCGTGCTGCGGGGCGTACCGTGCGTGACGACCGTCCAGGGGCTGGCCGCCGCCGTGCAGGGCATCGAGGCCGTCTCCGGGGGGCAGGTCGGCGTCCGCTCCCTGCAGGAGCACGCCGAGCGGCTCAGCGGCGCCCACGGGCGCACAGGCGCCGGTGACGGAGGCGGGGGCGAAGGCCCGGGAACGGGGGCGCGGGCTGTGGACGGAGACCGGGGAGCCGGGTGACAGAACCGGGCGGACCGGACGGCGGGCGCGCAGGAGCGCCCGCCGTCCGCCGCCCGCACGCGACGAGGAGAGGGAGACGGGTGTCCGACACGCCGGTGCAGACGTCGGCGACGGTCCTGACGGTCCGCCAGGTGCAGGACTACCACGCGATGACGCTGGTGGCCCCCGCCATCGCCGAGCGGTTCAGGCCCGGCCAGTTCGTGGCCCTAGCCGTCGGCGGCGAGCACACGTCCCGGCTGATCCGCCGCTGCTTCGGGGTGCACGAGGTCAAGTCCGACTACGGCGGCACTGTCGAGCTGGTCTTCGCCGACACCGAGCCCGGCACCGCCTGGCTCGCCGGACGCCGCTCCCGCGACCAGATCGACCTCGTCGGACCGCTCGGCCGCCCGTTCCGCCTGCCCCGCGACCCCGTCAGCTGC
Source organism: Actinomadura sp. KC06 (assembly GCF_004348735.1). Lineage (GTDB taxonomy): Bacteria > Actinomycetota > Actinomycetes > Streptosporangiales > Streptosporangiaceae > Spirillospora. The sequence continues at coordinate 19,656 of NZ_SMKT01000103.1, read as the reverse complement.
CTGCTCGTCGGCGGCGGACCCGGCGGCGCGGCCGTGTTCGCGCTCGCCGACACGCTGCTGCGGCGCGGCTGCCAGGTGCACTTCGTGCTGGGCGGGCCGTCCGCCAAGCAGGTGTTCGGCTCCCGCATGGCGCAGCGCATAGGCGACAGCGCGACCGTCGCCACCGACGACGGGTCGATGGGGGAGAAGGGCAGCGTCCGTGACGTCCTGCCCCGCGTGATCGAGGAGACGGGCTCGGACGTCGTCTACGGCTGCGGCCCCACCGCCCTGCTCCGTTCGGTAACACAGGTCGCCACCGACTTCGGCCTCCCGTCCCAGGTGTCCGTCGAAGAGTTCCTGCAGCGGACGGGCGCGTGCGGCATCGGCGTGTGCATGACGTGCATGCTCCCCGTCCACGGCGAGGACGGCGTGACCCGGATGATCCGCGCATGCGCGGACGGGCCCGTCCTGCGCGGCGACCTCGTCCGCTGGGGCGACCTCGGCACGATCCCGTTCGACGCGCTCGGCGCGCCGCGCGTCCTGAGCGTCTCCGAGGGGGGCTCCCAGTGAGCGACCGCGTCAGGACCACCCTCGGGCCCCTGGAACTGCCCAACCCCGTCATGACGGCTTCCGGGTGCGGCGGGACGGGACGCGAGCTCGCCCAGTTCTTCGACCTCTCCCGCCTTGGAGCGTTCGTCACGACCTCCGTGATGCCCCAAGCGCGCGCGGGACGGCCCACTCCTCGCGTGACCGAAACCCCCTCCGGTTTGTTGACCGCAATGGGCCTTCCGGGGCCCGGAGTGGAGACTTTCCTGGAAAACGAGCTTCCGTGGCTCATCGAGCAGGACGTCCGGACGATCGTGTCCGTCGCCGGCAACAGCGTCGACGAATACGGCGATCTGGCGCGCCGCCTCCGCGACGTCCCGGGCGTCGCCGCGATCGAGGTCAACATCGCCTGCCCGAACGTCGAGGACCGCGGCCGCATGTTCGCCTGGCACCCGTCCGCCGCGGCGTCCGTCGTCCGCGCCGTCCGCGGCCACTGCCGGCCCGGCACGCCCGTCTTCGCCAAGCTCGCCCCCGACGTGACCGACATCGTCGGCATAGCGCTGGCCTGCGTCGACGCGGGCGCCGACGGCCTCACCCTGATCAACACCATCGAGGCCATGGCGATCGACCCGCGCACGCTCCGGCCCGCCCTCACCGGCGTGTCGGGCGGCCTGTCCGGGCCCGCCGTCCGGCCCGTCGCGGTCCGCTGCGTCTACCAGGTGCACGCCGCGCTGCCCGGCACGCCGATCATCGGCGTCGGCGGCGTCGCCACCGGCCTGGACGCGCTGGAGTTCATCCTCGCCGGCGCCTCCGCCGTCGCCGTCGGCACCGCCGCCTTCCACGACCCCTCGGCCGCCCCGCGCGTCCTGCGCGAGCTGGAGGAGGCCCTGGCGGCCCGCCGCATCGGCCGCCTCGCCGACGCCGTCGGCCTCGCGCACAAGCCCGCCGGGTACGTCCCGCCGCAGGTGCGCCCGGAAGAGCCCGAGAAGGAGACGCTGTGACCGCCCCCATCGCCGTCGCGCTGGACGCGCCCGACCTGGAGACGGCCGCGCGCTGGGCCACGCTCGTGACCCCGCACGTCTCCACCGTCAAGGTTGGCCTGGAGCTCTACCTGCGGTACGGGCCGGACGTCGTCGCCAGCGTCCGGGGCGCCAGCCGCGTCCAAGTCTTCCTGGACCTCAAGCTGCACGACATCCCGGCCACCGTCCGCGGCGCCGCCCGCGCCGTCGCCCGCCTCAAGCCGTCCTACCTGACCGTGCACGCCGCCGGCGGCCCCGCCATGATCCGCGCCGCCGTCGAGGCCGCCCCCGCCGCCAAGATCGCCGCCGTGACGGTCCTGACGTCGCTCTCTGAGGCCGATCTCACCTCCCTCGGCCTCGCGGGACCCGCCCCGGACGCCGTGCGCCGCCTGGCCGTCCTGGCCGTCGAGGCGGGCGCCCAGGCCCTGGTCTGCTCGCCCCAGGAGGCGGCCGCCGTCCGCGCCGAGGTCGGCCCCGGCATCACGCTCATCACCCCCGGCGTCCGCCCCGCCGGCGCCGCCAACCAGGACCAGGCCCGCGTCGCCACCCCCGAGGACGCCCTGGCCGCCGGCGCCGACCTCCTGGTCATCGGCCGCCCCATCACCGGCGCCCCCGACCCCGGCGCCGCGGCCGCCGCCATAGCCGCCGCCCTAAGGCGCGTATGAGCCGGAAGCCGTCCAGGCGCGTATGACCACAATGACCACAAATGGCGTGAGCGCGGTTCGCGACAACATCAGCCACTGCCGCATCCCGCAACAACCAAAACCGTCGCGATCGCGTCCCGTCATGGCCGATGGAGGAGACCACTGCAATAAACAATGCAGAGCGGCCGACGATTCGGCATTGCCGAACGTACTGAACGATCGAACTCGTTCACGCGGAGCGACGATTCACGCCCGGGGACGCCTCCGGTGCCACCGGCGGTGGTTCCGCGTCCGTGTGGGTGCCCTGGCGGTGGGCGGGGGAGCTGCTGCGGGCGGTGTGCCTCCGGGAGAAGAGGACGATCTTGGCGGGTGGCGCGTTGTCGAGGATGGCAGTTGCGAGGCCGCCGCGACGTGCGGAACGGCACGGCGTGACGAGCGTCACTCGGTCGGGACGGTTTGTGGGGGACCTCACAGGAGCCGCCGGCGCCCCGCGCGGCCGGGCCGCTGGACGCCCGGCGGGGCGTCGCCGGGGGCACCCCGGCGGGCCTCGGACGGCCCCGGAAAACCGGTACCGAATGCCGCATATGGGGTCAGAAAGGGGGGATTTTCACGATCATGCGAAAGTCCCAGCAAGGCGGGGGGATGCGCCGCCGAGCGGTCCGAGTTGTGTACACTCTGTATTCAGGACACTCCGATGAGTGATTTTCGCGAATTTATGGCGGGCTAAACGGCACTTCACGTTGCCTAATGGGCGGTGAACTCGCTAGTTTCCCAACCCGTCCGACTCCGTCGAGTGGAAACCTGAGGTGACCCGGCGTGGCTCTTCCGCCCCTAACCCCCGAACAGCGCGCCGCAGCCTTGGAGAAGGCTGCCAAGGCGCGCAAAGAGCGGGCCGAGGTTAAGAATCGGCTCAAGCACGGGGGAACCTCGCTCGCCGAGGTTCTCAAAGAGGGTCAGTCCGACGACGTCATCGGAAAGATGAAGGTGTCGGCCCTCTTGGAATCGCTGCCCGGTGTGGGCAAGGTCCGTGCGAAGCAGATCATGGAGCGTCTGGGAATCGCCGAATCCCGCCGTGTGCGGGGTCTCGGCGCGAACCAGCGCGCGTCCCTGGAGCGTGAGTTCGGCGGAAGTGCGAACCGCTGACGCACGACTCACGGGCGGGCGCGGCGGCCAGACCGCCGCGGCCGGGCCGGGGCGACCCGGATCCGGCTCCATCCCGTCCGACCCCGGTGCAGCCGTCGACCGCTTCCCGTCCCCGGCAGGCCCGCGCAGGCCACGCCTCTGCGGACAGGCCGGATGAGAATGGCCGACCAAGCGCCGGAAGGCTCCGAATCGCATGACCCGCTCGCGCGGCGGCTGACGGTCCTCTCCGGGCCGTCGGGCGTCGGCAAGAGCACGGTCGTCGCCGAGATCCGGCGATCGCACCCCCGGGTGTGGCTGTCGGTCTCGGTGACCACCCGGTCCCCCCGGCCGGGTGAAACCCACGGTGTGCAGTACTTCTTCGTCGACGACGCCGGTTTCGACCGGCTCGTCGCCGAAGGGGAGCTCCTCGAATGGGCCGAGTTCGCGGGGAACCGCTACGGCACCCCGCGCCGGCCCGTCGAGGAGCGGCTCGCCCGCGGCGAGCCGGTGCTCCTGGAGATCGACCTGCAGGGCGCCCGCCAGGTCCGCCGGTCCATGCCGGAGGCCCGCCTGGTGTTCCTCGCGCCGCCCGGCTGGGAGGAGCTCGTCCGCCGCCTCACCGGGCGCGGCACCGAGCCCCCCGAGGTGATCGAGCGGCGGCTCGACGCCGCCCGCGTCGAACTCGCCGCCGAGAAGGAGTTCGACGTCACGCTCGTCAACACGTCCGTCCAGGACGTGTGCGAAGAGCTGCTAGCCTTGATGGCTGTTCACTAGTCGCGACCTATCGGAAGGCCACCGAGTGGCACCCAGCAGTGAGGGCATCACCAACCCGTCGATCGACGAGCTCCTCGAAGTCGTCGACACCAAGTACGGCCTCGTGAGCATCGCGGCCAAGCGCGCACGCCAGATCAACGCCTACTACGCCCAGCTGGGCGAGGGCCTGCTGGAGTACGTCGGCCCGCTCGTCGAGACGCAGGTCCAGGAGAAGCCGCTGTCGATCGCCCTGCGGGAGACGCGCGAAGGCCTCCTGAACGCCGAGCCCATCGAGGGCTGAGCGCCCCGCCGGGGCCGCGTTCCCGGACCCCCGGCGCGTCCGCGTCCGGCGCCTGATGCGACAGTGACCGCATGACCTCCCCAAAGCCGCGCGTCGTCCTGGGCGTGAGTGCCGGCATCGCCGCCTACAAGGCGTGCGAGCTGCTCCGGCGGCTCACCGAGTCGGGCCACGACGTCACCGTCGTCCCGACCGAGGACGCGCTCCGCTTCGTCGGCGAGCCGACCTGGGCCGCCCTGTCCGGCCGCCCGGTCTCGACCAGCGTGTGGGACGGCGTCGCCGGCGTGCCGCACGTCCGGCTCGGCCAGGGCGCCGACCTGGTGTTCGTCGCGCCCGCCACCGCCGATCTGCTCGCCCGTGCCGCGCAGGGGCTGGCGGACGACCTGCTCACCACCACCCTGCTCACCGCCCGATGCCCGGTCGTGTTCGCGCCCGCGATGCACACCGAGATGTGGGACCACCCGGCGACCCGCGCGAACGTCGCGACGCTGCGGGCCCGCGGCGCCGTCGTGATCGAGCCCGCGTCCGGGCGGCTCACCGGCACGGACACCGGTCCCGGCCGGCTGCCCGACCCGGCCGAGCTGTTCGAGGTCGCCCGGCACGTCCTGGCCCGCGGCGCCGCCGGCCTCGACCTGGCCGGACGGCACGTCCTCGTCTCCGCCGGCGGCACCCGGGAGGCGATCGACCCCGTCCGCTTCATCGGGAACCGCTCGTCCGGGCTGCAGGGCTACGCGCTCGCCAGGACGGCCGTGGCCCGCGGCGCGCGGGTGACGCTCGTGGCCGCCAACGTCGCCCTGCCCGACCCGGCGGGCGCCGGCATCGTCGCCGTCGGGTCGACCGAGGAGATGCGCAAGGCCGTCCTGTCCGCCGCAGGCGACGCCGACGCGGTCGTCATGGCCGCCGCCGTCGCCGACTTCCGCCCCGCCGGCTACCAGGGCTCGAAGATCAAGAAGGCGGAGGGGGCGGAGCCCGAGCCGATCCGGCTCGTCAAGAACCCCGACATCCTGGCCGAGCTCGGCGAGACCCGCCGCCCCGGCCAGGTGATCGTCGGTTTCGCCGCCGAGACCGACGACGTGCTCGCGAACGGGCGCGCCAAGCTCGCCCGCAAGCGCAGCGATCTGCTCGTCGTCAACCAGGTCGGCGAGGAGATGACCTTCGGACGGCCCGACAACGCGGCCGTCGTCCTCGGCGCGGACGGCTCCGCGACCGAGGTGCCCCGCGGCCCCAAGGAGGCGCTCGCCGAGATCGTCTGGGATCTCGTCGCGGCCCGCCTCGAACCCCGGTCGCCCGATTGACGGCGCCCGCCCCGCCAGGGCCGCACGTCCGGGCGTGCGGCTCCGCCCTACCAGGACATCTAGCCGTTAACGAGCACGTTTCGAGATCCGCTCCGCGACGATCCCGCTAGACTTCGGCATTAGTACCTGTGGGGCAGGGGGCCTTCCCCGCCGAACCCGAACACATATCCATTCTGCGACGACAGTCAGCAGCCGCTGCAAGGAGTGCACGTACGTGTCTCGCCGCCTGTTCACCTCCGAGTCCGTCACCGAAGGACATCCGGACAAGATCGCGGACCAGATCAGCGACGCGATCCTCGACTCGATGCTGAAGGACGACCCGAAGAGCCGGGTCGCCGTCGAGACGATGATCACGACCGGTCAGGTGCATGTGGCCGGTGAGGTCACCACCGAGACCTATGTGGACATCCCGGGCGTCATCCGGGAGAAGATCCTGGAGATCGGCTACGACTCGTCCAAGAAGGGCTTCGACGGCCACTCCTGCGGCGTGTCGGTGTCCATCGGCGCGCAGTCGCCCGACATCGCGCAGGGCGTCGACGACGCCTACGAGACCCGCGAGGGCGAGGACCGCGACAAGCAGGGCGACGACCTGGACCGGCAGGGCGCCGGCGACCAGGGCCTGATGTTCGGCTACGCCACCAACGAGACGCCCGAGCTGATGCCGCTGCCGATCACGCTGGCGCACCGGCTCGCGCAGCGGCTGTCGGCGGTCCGCAAGAACGGCGACGTCCCCTACCTGCGGCCCGACGGCAAGACGCAGGTCACGATCGAGTACGACGGCGACCGCGGCGTCCGCCTCGACACCGTCGTCGTGTCCAGCCAGCACGCCCCGGACATCGACCTCAAGGAGCTGCTGACCCCGGACGTCAAGGAGCACGTCGTCGACCCGGTGCTGGCCGGCTTCGACCTCGACACCGACGGGTACCGGCTGCTGGTCAACCCCACCGGCCGCTTCGAGATCGGCGGCCCGATGGGCGACGCCGGCCTCACCGGCCGCAAGATCATCGTGGACACCTACGGCGGCATGGCCCGGCACGGCGGCGGCGCGTTCTCCGGCAAGGACCCGTCCAAGGTCGACCGGTCCGCCGCGTACGCGATGCGGTGGGTCGCCAAGAACATCGTCGCGGCGCAGCTCGCCGACCGCGCCGAGGTCCAGGTCGCCTACGCGATCGGCAAGGCGCACCCGGTCGGCGTGTTCGTGGAGACGTTCGGCACCGAGAAGGTCGCCCCCGAGGCGATCGAGAAGGCGATCGCGGACGTGTTCGACCTGCGTCCTGCCGCGATCGTCCGCGATCTCGACCTGCTCCGCCCGATCTACCAGCAGACGGCCGCCTACGGGCACTTCGGCCGGGAGCTGCCCGACTTCTCCTGGGAGTCGACCGACCGCGCCAAGGACCTCGCTTCCGCCGCCGGTCTGTAACCGTCCAGAACGACAGAAGGCCCTGGGGACTGTTCGTCCCCAGGGCTTTTCTGTGTGCGTTCGTCTGCGTCTCGCTGTGACGGTCAGGAGTCGCAGGGTTCGCCGCGGCTGAGGTTGTAGCGGGCCGCGATGGTGTAGCGGCCGGGCCTGTCCGCCGTCAGCCGGACGAAATCGCCCGCGCGCGCCAGGCAGGCGCTCCCGCCCGACACCCTGAGCCACGGCGACCAGGAGACGCGGACCAGGACGGATCCGCTGGACGGCATGTCGATGACGAGCTGACCGGCGTCCAGCTTGCCGACGGACGCGGGCCGGTCGACCAGAGGCGTCGAGCGGAGGACGCGGAACAGGCGCCAGTGCTCGTCGCGCCAGATCTCCGTCAGGTAGGGCTGGCCGCCTTCGACGAGGGCGGCCTCGTCCCTGGCGGACCAGTCCGTCTCCTGCTCGGGCAGGACGACGTACTGCACCGCCCACTCGTGCAGCCAGTCGCGGTAGGAATCGGCCGTCAACGCGCCGTCCTCGTAGAACAGCTCGTGGCGTTCCGCGTCGACCTGGCGGTTCCAGCCCCGCGCCAGGACGAAATGGCGGCTCAGCCCGGACGACTCCCAGTGGGACCGCAGCGGGACGACCTCGATGCGCGCGTCGTCCGCCCCGACGGCCTTCAGCTCGGCGATGAGGCCGCTGGCGTTCCCGGCGGCCCGCGCCGCGGGCTCGGTGTGGATCAGGTCGTCGACGGGCTTGATGACCTGCCAGGACGCGGTGACGATGAACGCGGCGGACAGCACGGCGATGCGGACGCGCCCGTGCGCGCGTGCCACGGCGGACAGCAGGAACATCCCGCCGAACAGGAGCGAGAGGCGTTCGACGTTGCTGCCGACCGGTGACGGGACCAGCCAGGTCAGCAGGATCCCGGCCAGGTACACGCCGGCGGCGACGCGGACGAGCCTCCAGCCGCGCGGCGCGCAGGTCAGCATGGCGATGACGCCGGCCACGGTGGGCAGGACGATGGCGCCGAGCGAGATCGGCTGTTCACCGCTGAACGGGAACAGCAGGCTGGTCGTCCCGACCACGACGGGAGGGCCGGCGGCGAGGCAGATCCCGGCGCGGCGGCGTCCGGTGAGGAACAGCGCGGCGGCCAGCACCATGAGGAACAGGCCCGCGACGGGGCTCGCGAGCGTGGACAGCAGGCCGAGGCCCACCATCCCCGCTGCGCGCAGGGCGGGTGTGCCGCGCGGGGTGAACGCCACGATCGTCGCCATGAGCGCGAACGTAAGGCCGAGGCCGAACGTGACCCGTCCCGACGCCGCGTTGCAGGAGAGGGCGAACGCGGCCCAGAGGGACGCGGGCAGGGCCACGGGCGCCTTGAAGCGCCGCAGCAGGTACGCCGTGAGGGCGGCGGAGAGCGTGCCGGACACCACGGCGACCGTGCGTATGCCGAACAGCGCCATGAGGTACGGCGACATGACGCTGTAGGAGGCGGGGTGCATTCCGCCGTACCAGGCGAAGCTGTAAGCCGCGGTCGGGTGCTTCCAGGCGAAGTCGGTCCAGGCGGCCTGGGCGGCGAGGTCGCCGCCCTCGGTCGCCAGGAACAGAGCCCACACCAGGTGGAGGACGGCCGCCGCGACCGTGGCGGCCACCACCGGATGGCGGGCCCACTTCTTCCAGGAGGCGGGGGACGAGGGGCCTGGGGAACGGCGCGACGACCCATGCCGGGCCTGGGCGTCCGCCCGTTCTTGAGTATGCGCTGTGGTCATCGCCTGCACGGGCTCGTCGGACGGCGAGGGCGCAGAAGGGATCGGGCAATGGGCCAACGGATGCGCGCCCCGTACGAATGGGTCAACCCTAGCGTGCGCGATCGGCTGTCGGGTTGATCTGGTAGGACGGGGGCGTGACCAAGGACGGCGGCGGAACTGACCTGATCCCGGGGCTGGACGAGCTGCCGCCAACGTCCCCGGGGAAGGCGGAGAAGCCGGGCAAGGGGGGTAAGCCGGGCAAGGCGCGGAAGAAGGGGGCGCGCCGTCCGGCCGAGGCGCTGCCCGTCGCGCGGATCGCGGTCGACATGTCCCTGCCGCATCTGGATCGTCCGTTCGACTACCTGGTGCCGGCCGAGCTGGACGCCAAGACGGTGCCCGGGTGCCGGGTGAGGGTGCGGTTCGCGGGCCAGCTCGTCGACGGGTTCGTTCTGGAACGGGTCGCCGAGAGCGAGCACGAGGGGAAGCTGCTCTTTCTGGAGCGGGTCACGTCGTCCGAGGCGGTCCTCACCCCGGAGGTCGCCGCGCTGATCCGGGAGGTGGCCGACCGTTACGCCGGTACGTTCGCCGATGTGCTGCGGCTGGCCGTCCCGCCACGGCATGCGCGTGTGGAAGCGGAACCTGTGGTGGCGTCCGGCGACGCTGGGGGCGAACCGTCCGGTACGGGGGGCTCCGGTGCTTGGAGCGACTATCCGGCCGGGCCGTCTTTCCTCAGTGCGTTGGCCGATGGCAGGGCGCCGCGGGCCGTCTGGACGGCGCTGCCCGGCCTTGACTGGACGGCGGCCGTAGCGCAGGCCGTCGCGGTGACCCACCGCAGTGGGCGCGGCGCGTTGGTCGTCGTGGCCGACGGCCGCGACGTGGCCCGGATGGACACCGCGCTCAAGGCCGAGCTGGGGGAGGGCGTCCACGTCGCGCTGACGGCGGAATTGGGCCCTGCGGAGCGCTACCGGAGATGGCTGGCCGTCCTGCGCGGTACCGCACGGGCGGTCGTCGGCACGCGCGCCGCCATGTTCGCTCCCGTCGCCGACCTCGGCCTGGCCGTGCTGTGGGACGACGGCGACGACGTCCACGCAGAGCCGCACGCCCCGTACCCGCATGCGCGCGACGTCCTCGCCCTGCGCGCGCATAGGGCGAACGCCGGAGCGCTCATCGGAGGGTTCACCAGGACCACCGACGCCACCCAGCTCGTTGAGTCCGGCTGGGCGCACTCGCTCACGGCCGACCGGGAACGTGTCCGGACGGCGATGCCCCGCGTCCGGTACGTGGGAGAGGACGCGCAGCTCGCCCGCGACGCCGCCGCCCGTAGCGCGCGCCTGCCGAACGTAGCGTTCGAGGCCGCGCGGCAGGCCCTGGGGGAGGGGCCCGTCCTGGTGCAGGTTCCCAGGCGGGGGTACGTCCCGGCCATCGCGTGCGGGCGGTGCCGTACACCCGCCCAGTGCGCGGCGTGCCAGGGCCCACTGTCGCTGTCGTCGTCCCACGCGGCGCCCTACTGCCGCTGGTGCGGGCGCATCGCGGGTGACTGGCGGTGCCCAGAGTGCGGGTTCGTCCATGTGCGTGCCGTGGTGGTCGGTGCAAAGCGGACGGCGGAGGAATTGGGCAGAGCGTTCCCCGGCGTGCCCGTCCGCACCTCCGGACGGGATTCGATTCTCGAACGGCTCGGCCCGGAACGCGCTCTCGTGGTGTCCACGCCGGGGGCCGAGCCGCCCGCGGAAGGCGGATACAGCGCCGCGCTGCTGCTGGACGGCTGGGTGCTGCTCGGACGCCCCGATCTGCGTGCCGGAGAGGAGACGCTGCGGCGCTGGATGAACGCGGCGTCGCTCGTCCGGCCGCAGGGTCCCGTCGTGGTGGCCGCGGAGGGGTCGCTGCCGCCCGTCCAGGCGCTCGTCCGGTGGGACCCGGTCACCTATGCGGAGCGGGAACTGGCGGAACGCAAGGAGGTGGGTTTCCCGCCTGCCGCACGGATGGCGTCGCTGACCGCGACACCCGCCGCCATACGCGAACTCTTGGCCGATGCAAGGCTGCCCGATGGGGCCGAGGTGCTCGGTCCTGTGCCCGTCCCTTCCGCGCCCGTTCCGGGGGCCGATGTGCAGGAGAAAGAGCGTGCGCTGATACGGGTGCCCAGGGCCGCGGGGCACGCCCTGGCGCGCGCGTTGAAGGAGGCTCAGGGCGTGCGCAGCGCGCGCAAGACGGCGGAGACAGTGCGGGTCCAGATCGACCCACTGGAGCTGATCTGACCAATAGGGTTCTCGGGTGGCTGAGAACTGGGTGGAGACCACCGCCGGCGACCTGCGGCGGTGGGCGGACGAGCGCGGCGAGGCGCTGGACGAGCAGGGCGCGCGCATCCTGCTCGAACTCCTGCGGGAGGAGATGGGCCTGGCGGGCCCGGCGGCGCTGACCCCCGAGGCGCTCCGCGAGCTGCTCCTGAGCGTGTTCCCGGAGTCCGTGGTCGCGGGCGGCGACGACGTTCCCACCGTCCTGGACGCGCTCCGCCGCATCGTCGCCTACCTGCGCGACACCGGCGCGGTGCCCGCGCCCGTCGCCGCCGACCTCGACGCGGAGATCGACCGCACCGGCCCCGCGTTCGCCGACCTCGTCGCCGAGATGGACACCGAGGAGCGGCAGGCGGCCGCGGAGGTCATCGGCGGGCTGATGCAGGCCGACGGGGTCTCCCTGGACGACCAGGAGGCCGTCGAGGCGTGGATCCGCGACTTCGAGGCGCTGCCGGAGGAGGAGCGCTACGCGCGCACCGAGGGCTATCTGCAGCAGGTCGAGGACCTGGTCGTCCCGCCTGTGCGGCTCGCTCCCGTGGAGGACGTGGCGGACGCCGCGCGCCGCTCCCGCCTGACCGAGAACGTTCTCGCCCTGGCCCGCTGGACGGGCGAACGCGCCCTCACCGAGCACGACACCCTCACCGAGCCCGACGCGGAGGCCGCAGCCGTCGCGCTCGGCCTGGAGGACCCGCGCAGCCACGGGCAGATGGAGGACGCGGGCGAACTGGAACGCCTCTGGTGGGCCGCCGTAGAGGCGAAGGTCATCACCGCCGAGGACGGCACGGCCAAACTAGGCCCCTCCCTGGACGGTCTCCAGTCCAGCGATGACTCGACACTGCTCGCCGCCTGGCTCCCGCTGTTCGAGGCGATGGTCGTCCCAGGGCACGACTACGCGGACGGTCTCGACGCGGTGGAACTCGTCCAGAACGAGATGACGGGCGTCCTCATCCACCTGTACGAGCAGGAGGAGCCCACCGAGCCCGAGACGCTTCTCGGCGCACTGCTCGATCACGTGGAAGAGTCCTACGACCTCACCGACGCCGAGACCATGTCCACGCTCGTATCGGACGCGTTCTTCCTCGAACTGGCCACCTTCGCCGAATGGGGCGTCGTCGAGAAGTCGGGCAAGGGACGCGAGCTGACGCCGCTGGGCGTGTGGGCCGTCCGGGAGCTGCTGCTGGCGGACGGGTTCAGCGCGCCCGTCGTCGGAGACCTGGCCGGGGCCCGCGCGTCCGAGCTCATCGACGGGCTCACCTGGTACCGGCCCGACGCGGCCGACGAGGAGATCGACGGCTGGCTGGCCCGCCACGATCCCAAGGACGCCGCCGCCGACCTCCTGGACGTCATGCGTACGGGGGGCCCCGGCGCGCGCAACCTCGCCGCGGCTGTCCTGCACCGCATCGGCCCCGAGGCGGCTGCCGTCGTCCGCGCCGCGCAGGAGCATCCGCTGGTCTCGCCCTACGCCGCGCTCTGGCTGAACGCCGCGGGAGACCCGTCCGGACGGGAACTGGCGCGCGAGGAGTACCTCTGGGTGTTCGTCGACACCGTCGCCGGGATGCTGGAGACCGCCGAACCCGAGGAGGCGGTCGAGGCGGCCCTCATCGACGCGCCGCCTGGAGCGGAGATGGCGGCGATGATCGACGACCTGTGGCGCACCGACCATCCCGGCGTGGCCGCCGTCCTGGAGGCCCTGGGCGCGCACCACCCCGACAAGGCGACCGCCAAGGCCGCCCGGACCGCCGCCTACAAGGCGCGTTCCGCGCACCAGGGCGCGCACCGCAGCGTGTGAAACGTCCGTGCGTTGCTCCGTAGACTGGACGGAGCAACCCCGCCCCGCACGAAACGGAGTCCTCGTTGGCCGTCAAGCCCATCCGCCTCTTCGGCGACCCCGTGCTGCGCACCCCGGCGGAGCCGGTGAAGGACTTCGACAAGGAGCTGCGCCAGCTCGTCAAGGACCTCACCGACACGATGATCGACGCTCCTGGGGCCGGCCTGGCCGCGCCGCAGCTCGGCGTGGGGCTGCGGGTGTTCACCTACTACGTCGACGACCGGCTGGGGCACGTGGTCAACCCGACCCTGGACCTGTCGGACGAGCAGGAGACCGACGACGAGGGCTGCCTGTCCCTGCCCGGCCTGGCGTTCCCTACGCCGCGCGCCGTCCGCGCCGTGGCGAAGGGCTTCAACATGCACGGCGAGCCGATCACGCTGGAGGGCACGCATCTGCTGGCCCGCTGCGTCCAGCACGAGACCGACCACCTCGACGGCGTGATCTTCATCGACCGGATGGACCCCGAGCAGCGCAAGGCCGCGATGAAGGCGATCAGGGAGGCCGAGTGGTTCGGCGACCCGGCCCCGGTCGTCAAGGAGTCGCCGCACCGCACCCTCGGGAAGGCGATCTAGATGCGGCTGGTCTTCGCCGGGACGCCCGAGACCGCGCTCCCGGCCCTCACGGCGCTTCTGGGGTCCTCGCACGAGGTGGCCGCGGTCGTGACCCGCCCGGACGGGCGTTCGGGCCGTGGGAGGCGTCTCAGCGCCAGCCCGGTGGCGTCGCTGGCCGCGGAGGCGGGCGTCGAGGTGCTCAAGCCCGCCAAGGCCCGCGACCCCGAGTTCCTCGACCGGCTCCGCGAGATCGCGCCCGACTGCTGCCCCGTCGTCGCCTACGGGGCGCTGCTTCCACGGGAGGCCCTCGACATCCCCAGGCACGGCTGGGTGAACCTGCACTTCTCGCTGCTGCCCGCCTGGCGCGGCGCCGCGCCCGTGCAGCGCGCGATCCTGCACGGCGACGACGTGACCGGCGCGGCGACGTTCGAGATCGAGGAGGGGCTGGACACGGGCCCGGTCTACGGCGTCCTCACCGAGCCGATCCTGCCGACCGACACCACGGGCGACCTGCTGGGCCGCCTGGCCGTCGCCGGTGCGAGCCTGCTGCTGGACACGATGAACGGCATCGAGGCGGGCGTCCTGGAGCCGCGCCCGCAGTCCACGGAGGGCGTGTCCCACGCGGCCAAGCTGACGCCCGAGGACGGTCACGTCGACTGGAAGTCCCCGGCCCAGCACGTCGACCGCCTCGTGCGCGCCTGTACGCCCGCCCCCGGCGCGTGGACGAACTTCCGCGATACGCGCGTCAAACTGGGGCCGGTCCGTCCGGTTCCGGAAGCCGACCAACTGTCGCCCGGCGAGCTGCATGCCGGAAAGAACGAAGTGCTGGTCGGGACGGCCACGCACCCGGTCGCCCTAGGCGAAGTCCAACCGCAGGGCAAGCGCACCATGGCCGCGGCCGACTGGGCCCGCGGCGTCAACCCCATCGGCAAGGACGCGCTGCACTGATGCCTCCCGCCCGCAACCGCCGACGCACCGAGAACCGCAGGCCGGGCGGGCCGCGCAAGACGGGCCGCCCCCAGGACCTCGTCCGGCGCACCGCGTTCGACGTGATCCGCGCCGTCGAGACGCGCGACGCCTACGCCAACCTCCTGCTGCCCAGCCGCCTGCGCGACCGGGGCCTCACCGGCCGCGACGCCGCCCTCGCCACCGAGCTCACCTACGGCACGCTCCGCGGCCGCGGCACCTACGACGCGGTGCTCGCGCTGTGCAGCGACCGCGAACTGCGGCGCGTCGACGCGCCGCTCCTGGACGTCCTGCGCCTCGGCGCCCACCAGATCCTCGCCACGCGGATCCCGCCGCACGCCGCCGTGGGGACCACGGTCGAGCTGGCGCGCTCCGTCTCCGGCCCTGGACAGGCCAAGTTCGCCAACGCGGTGCTCCGCAAGGTCGCCACCCGCGACATGGACGCCTGGCTGGAAATCGTTGCGCCCGCCGACACCGACACCACGACGCGTCTCTCCGTCCGCCACAGCCACCCCAAGTGGATCGTGTCCGCGCTGCGGGACGCCGTCGGCAACGGCGAGATCGAGGAACTGCTCGCCGCGGACAACGCCCGTCCCCGCGTCGCCCTGGTCGCCCGTCCCGGCCGGGCCACCGTGCAGGAGCTGTACGACGCGGGCGCAGAACCTACTCCGTACTCGCCCTACGGTGCCCTTCTGCAAGAGGGTGACCCGGCGGGGATCGCGGCCGTCCGCGATGGACGCGCCGCCGTCCAGGACGAGGCGAGCCAGATGGTCGCCCTGGCCCTGATCGAGGCGCCCTTGGACGGCCGTGACTCGCGCTGGGCGGATCTCTGCGCAGGCCCTGGAGGCAAGGCGGGTCTTCTCTCCGCCCTCGCAGCCCAGCGGGATGCGCGCCTCTTGGCCGCCGACGTGCAGCCTCACCGGGCCGGCCTCGTCCGGGACGCGGTCGACGACCACGCCGGCGTGATCGCCGCCGACGGCACCGCACCCGCATGGCGGCCCGCGTCCTTCGACCGGGTCATGGTGGACGCCCCGTGCACCGGCCTGGGCGCGCTCCGCCGCCGTCCAGAGGCGCGCTGGCGACGCGGCCCCGAATCGGTCGCGGAGCTGGGCGCCCTGCAGCGGAAACTGCTCGCCGCGGCACTGGAGTCCGTCCGGCCCGGCGGTGTGGTCGCCTACGTCACGTGCTCCCCGCACCTCGCCGAGACGCGGGTCGTCGTGGACGACGTCCTGCGCGGACGCGACGACGTGGAACGGCTCGACGCCCCCGCCGTCCTGGCGTCCGTCGCTCCCGATCTCACCGGCCTTGGCGACGGGCCCTACGCACAGTTCTGGCCGCACCGCCACGGCACGGACGCGATGTTCCTGGCCCTCCTGCGCCGCACTTGACCTGGGAGACCCGTGATGACCGACTTCATGCATGTCGTGTCGTTCCTGGGGAGCGCGGCGTTCTACGTCCCTCTGCTCGTGGTCCTGTTCTGGTGCGCTGCTCCGCGTCTGGTTGCACGGGCCACGGTCATCCTGCTTTTCAGCGCGTTCCTCAACACGCTCCTCAAGCTGGTCTTCCACGACCCCCGCCCCTACTGGACGGACCCCACCGTCGAGGGCAAGGCGTCCCACACGTCGTTCGGCATGCCGTCCGGGCACGCCCAGAACGCCCCGGTCGCCTGGGGGTTTTTCGCCGCCCAGACCAGGCGGTGGCCGCTGTGGGCGGGCGCGGCCGTCATCGTCGCTCTGATCGGGGTGTCCCGCGTCTATCTCGGCGTCCACTCGATCGGGCAGGTTCTGGGCGGCTGGGCCATCGGCGTGGCCCTCCTGGTAGCGGCTCTTGGGCTGGAACCCGTCATCGTCCCGTGGTGGACCCGCCGCCATCTGGCCGTGCAGCTGACCCTCGCTCTCGTCCTGTCTCTGCTGCTGCTGGCGGCCGCCTGGGGCGCGGTGCAGCCGCTCGAAAACTGGCAGTGGCCGGGCGCCTGGGCCCGGGCAGTCCAAGCAGCGGGAGGACAGACCGAACCCATCACGCTCATCGAATCGGCTAGGGCCACAGGCGGATTCTGCGGAGTCCTGGCCGGTCTGTCCCTGCTCGCAGCACGCGGCTGGTTCGATGCGGGCGGGACGCTCTGGCAGCGCCTGGCGCGCCTCCCTGTGGGCATCGCCGGAGGCTTCGCCGTCTACCTGCTGGACGGATCGAACCTGGTCCAGACGTTCGCCGTCCAGACGGTGCTCGGCCTCTGGGTCACCGCAGGCGCGCCGGAGGCGTTCGTCCGCCTCCGCCTGGCCGGACGCCCCGCGCCCTCCGTCACCCGGCCGGGTGACGATCGGACGGAACTGCGCCAATAGACTCGCGGCATCATGGCTCCTCAGATCGCACCCAGCATCCTGTCCGCCGACTTCGCCCACCTGGCCGAGGACGTCGCGCGCATCGCCGACGCCGCCGACTGGGTCCACGTCGACGTCATGGACAACCACTTCGTCCCGAACCTCACCCTGGGACTGCCCGTCGTCCAGGCACTGCTCGAGCACAGCGCGCTGCCGCTCGACTGCCACCTGATGATCGAGGACCCCGACCGGTGGGCCCCGGAGTACGCCGAGGCCGGCGCGAAGAGCGTCACCATCCACGCCGAGGCCGCCAAGGCGCCGATCCGCACCCTGCGCGCCATCCGCGCCGCGGGCGCGCGGGCGGGGCTCGGCGTCAATCCGGCCACCCCCGTGGACGGTTTCGAAGACCTCCTCGGCGAAATCGACATGCTCCTCTTGATGACCGTCGAGCCCGGCTTCGGCGGCCAGAAGTTCCTGGACGTCGTCCTGCCGAAGGTCCGCCGCGCCCGCGAGCTCATCAAGGGCCGCGACCTTCCCGTCTGGCTCCAGGTGGACGGCGGTGTCAGCGCGGAGACCATCGAGCGCTGCGCGGAGGCCGGGGCGGACGTGTTCGTCGCGGGCAGCGCCGTCTACGGGGCGGACGACCCCGCCGAGGCCGTCCGCAGGCTCCGCGGCCAGGCCGAAGAAGCGACGGCGAAGGCGAACTGGTGATCCTGCCCTGCGCCGCCGTCCTGTTCGACGTGGACGGCACCCTCGTCGACTCCACACCGCTCGTGGAACGGGCCGCCCGCGAATGGGCCGCCGAGTACGGCATCGACCCGGACGAGTTCCTCTCCGACGCCCACGGCCGCCGCACCGTCGACCGCGTCGCCGACTTCCTCCCGCCCGAGGAGGTCCACGACGCCACGGCACGCCTGGACGCGCTGGAGGCCGTCCGCACCGACGGCATCACCGCCCTTCCAGGCGCCGTCGACCTCCTGGCGAACATGAACGGCCTGCCCTGCGCGTTCGTCACCTCGATGGACAGGGCTCAGCTGAAACTCCGCACGCAGGTGGCCGGCGTGCCCATCCCGCAGGTGGTGGTGACGGCCGAGGACGTCCCGACCGGAAAACCAGACCCGTCCGGCTACCTCAAGGCTGCCCGGAGCCTGGGCGTGGACCCGTCAGACTGCATCGTCATCGAGGACGCCCCTGCGGGAATAGCCGCGGGACGTGCGGCGGGTGCGACCGTCCTGGCGGTGACCACCAGCCACGACCCGGCGGTGCTGACCGGGGCGGACCGAATCATCCACCACCTCACGCGCGTGACGTCGACACCGACCGGCCTGCTCCTCGCAGACGACTGATACCCAGCGCGTATTCACCCTTCCGGGGCGGCGATGCCCAGGGACGAGCGGAACATCTCATGGATCCGGAAGCGCTTGACTGCCGCGACGTTGAGGTGCTGGACCTGATGGCTCCCCAGGAAGGCGCCGTCCCCGTTGGCCTGGGCGGTGAGCAGCCCCGCCCGCCACAGGACCTCGATGAGGTCGTTCGGGTAGCAGTGCGGCAGCCACGACTCCGTCCCGTGTGTGGGGATCTCTCCGACGGCCAGCTCCAGGCAGAGCAGTTCGAGCTCTTCGCGGTCGAACGTGTGCGGACGGCTTCGGAAAACCTCGAAAACGCTCAGGAGCCCCGGGTACTGGGAGCGGTATTCGGCGGCGATGTCCCTGGTCCGCTCGGCTGAATAGCCGTACTCGCACCGTTCGATCGCGGAATACGGCACCGGCAGCTTGGAGGCGCGCCTCCTGCCCTGCGCCAGGGCCTCCGAGCAGAACTGGATGATCTCCCTCGGCCGGTACAGAGTCCGATCGACCATGTAGCGGAACGCCGCGTCCCGTCCCTGGCCCGGTGGCGAGGCGAACACCGCCGACCAGCAGGCGCGGTCACCGGCGCGTTCCAGCGCCTCAACGTCGAAGCCCTTCTCGTGCGCGGAGTACCGGATCCGCTTGGCGATGAGCTCCAGTAGCGACTCCTCCGACCAGTAGATCTTCTCCAGCAGGTCCCGGTGCTTCTGCGCGTCGTCGTACAGGGCCGGGATGTCGTCGTACAGCTCCTGCCGCAGCGACACGTACACCCGCAGGTTCTTGTGCAGCCCGTTGATCGACACGCATGCCTGGAACAGGCCCGAGACGAACGCCTTGGCGTCCTCGGAC
Organism: Actinomadura sp. KC06; assembly: GCF_004348735.1. Taxonomy (GTDB): domain Bacteria; phylum Actinomycetota; class Actinomycetes; order Streptosporangiales; family Streptosporangiaceae; genus Spirillospora. Next base: position 704 of record NZ_SMKT01000103.1, on the reverse strand, counting down.
GAATCCCATCCGCGGTCGAGCTCGTCGACGAGCACGATCACCCGCTGGCCGTCCAGCACCTTCTTCAGCGCGGGCAGCAGATTGTGGATCTCCTCGAGTTTGTAGAGCCGGTCCAGCTCGCGCGTCCGCAGGCCCGCCTCGATCGGCCCGAGCTTGATGGCCTCGAGCCGCTTCAAATACGACACCAGCAGCGACAGCGGCCCGAGCTGATGGGCGCCGTGATTGTCGCGGATGTAGTTGTAGATCTCGCGGCCGCCGCCCTTGGTCAGCCGCATCCCCTTCCGCGCCAGCGCTTTCATCACCAGCACGTAGATCAGGTATTTCCAGGCGGCGGCGTAGGCGCCCTGCTTCGCCCACGACCCCGCGTGCTCGGCCTCCATCGTCGAGCTGAGCAGCTCGTAGGAGTAGTCCTCCGGGCTCAGCTCGATGACATGGCTGCCCGCCGCCCGCTCCCGCTTGGCCAGCACCTGGAAGATCGCGCTCTTCCCGGCCCCGCGGTTCCCCATCAGGATCGTCTTCGCTCCCGACCGGACCCGCTGGTAGGCGTCGGACTCGACGAAGTACTTCTCCAGTCCCCGGGAGATGTCCCGCTCGGCCGACGGAGTGCCGAAGTCGAGGACGTCCAGGATTTTCGGCGACAAGGTCACTTTGCCCATGGGCTTTCCCCCGGAATTCGCGGCGGCTTCCGTCAACGAGTTTCGTCC
>NZ_SMKT01000102.1 GCF_004348735.1 Actinomadura sp. KC06 | reverse complement strand
GCCCCCACCGGAACGGCCCGCCGCCGCTGCACCCCCACGACGGCGGCGCGATGAGCCGCTACACCGAACGGTACGAGTACGACCCGGTCGGGAACCTCCTTCAGATCGTGCACGCGGTCGCCGACTCCGCCACCCCCGGCTGGACGCGGACCTACCGCTACGACCAGGAGAGCCTCCTCGAACCCGGCGTCATGGGCAACCGCCTCGGCGCCGTCGACGGCGTGCGACTCGACCACGACCCGCAGGGCAACGCCACCGCGCTGCCCGGCCTCGCCTTCCTGAGCTGGGACGCCGAAGACCGCCTGCACGTCACGGCCCACCGCCCGCCAAGCGGCGAAACGCCGCCCGAGGCCACCTGGTCGTCCTACGACTCCGCCGGAACGCGGGTGCGGAAGGTCACCGACCGTCCCGGCCCTGACGGCGAGCGGATCCGCGTCCGCGAGCGCCTCTACCTCGGCCCGTTCGAGGTGTTCCGCGAGTACGCGCCGGACGGCGAGGTGACGCTGGAGCGGACGACCCTGCACGTCCTGGACGAAGACCGCCGCGTCGCGCTCATCGAGAAGCGCACCCGCGGCGACGACAAGGGGCCGGAACTGCTCGTCCGGCACCAGCTCGACGACCACCTCGGCTCACCGACGCTGGAACTCGATCAGCAGGGGCGCGTCCTCACCCAGGAGGAGTTCCACCCGTACGGCAGCACGGCGTACGAGACCGTGTCCAAGGGCGCGCGGGCCGCGCCGAAGCGGTACCGGTTCACCGGACGGGAACGCGACAAGGAAAGCGGGCTCCAGTACCACGGCGCCCGGTTCTACGCCCCGTGGCTCGCCCGCTGGACCAGCCCCGACCCGGCCGGGACGAAGGATTCGCCGTCCCCGTACGTGTACGTCGCCGCCAACCCCGTCCGCCTCACCGACCCGTCCGGCCACGAGGGCGTCGAGCCGCGCCAGCTCAACCTGGCCGAGACGCTCAAGCAGGAGGTCGTCGCGACCCGGACCGGACGCGGCATCAGCCAGGCCCTGCGCCGCGACCTCCAGGCCATGTGGGAATGGTGGGGCGGGCACGGCAAGGTCGACGCCGGGCACGTCGGGAAGGCGCAGTGGGAGCTGCGCGCGGGCGAGCGCGGGCTCGTCGCCGCGCAGCCGTTCGCGGAGAACCGGTCGCTCGGCGTCCTCGAACGGGTCCGGGCGGGCGCCGCGCGGCTCGCCGGGAAGTTCGCCCGCAACGCCGAGGGCGTCGACGAGGGCGTGTCCGCCGGGAAGCGCTTCGGCCGGGCCGTCCGCGCCGCCTGGCGGGACGACGCCGCGTTCAAGGCCTTCCTCAAGTCGTGGAAGCCGGGCGCGGCCGGGACGGCCGCGACGGCCGCCGCCGAGACGGGCGGCGCGGCGGCCGCCCAGGCCGGGGCGCTGGCCGAGTCGAGCGCGCAGCTGTCGCTCTCGTTCGAGGCGGCGGAGGCCGGCGGGGCCCGCGTGGCGACGGAGGTCGAGTCGGCCCTGGCCGCGAGCCAGGCCGGGACCAAGGTCAGGGTGGCGGACTCAGTGGTCGAGGCGGCCAAGACCGCCGCCCCCGCCGCGGAGGAGGTCGGCGAGGTCGCCTCGGCGGTCAGCAAGGGCGGCCGGGTGCTGCGCGCGGCCGCGCCTGCGCTGCGCGTGGTGGGCAAGGTCGCCGGGCCGCTGGCCGTGGCGGCGAGCGTGCACCAGATCGCGACCGCGCAGACGACCGCCGAGAAGGCCGACGCGTCGGTGGGCGTGAGCAGCGCCGTGCTGGGGCTGTCCGCGAACCCGGTCACCGGCATCGCCGCGGGCGGTCTCGTCGCCGGCGGCTATGTCGGCGGGAAGGTCGAGGGCGCCGTCACCGAGGCCACCGGCAGCCGCGAGGCGGGCGTCGCCGCCGGCACCCTCGCGGGCGCCGCGACGGGCGCCGCGATCGGCGCGGTCGTCGGGTCCATCGTGCCCGGCGTGGGCACCGCCGTCGGCGCGGCCGTGGGGGCCACCGCGGGCGCCGTGGGCGGATTCATCAAGTCGTACTGGAAGTAGGGGAAAGGACGAGGCCCATGCCCACTCTCATCATCGTGAGGCTGCGCCCCACCCGGCCGGTCGACGGCGCGGGCTTCACCGCGGCGCTGGCGGGACTGACCGTCGAGGCGTTCGACCTCGGCTTCGGCTCGACCGTCGACGGCGTCCCCCTCGGCAAGGCGAGCGGGGTGTTCACCTCGACGTCGATCGCGGATCTCACCGTCGACCTCACCACCACGGCGATCGTCCAGCATTTCGTGGACATCGGCATCCCGCCGAGCCCGCCGACGACGCGCGAGCCCGCGGCGGCGGCCACCGCGGTGATCGTCGCCAACCCGCCCGCCGGCCACCCCGAATACCCGGCGGGGACCGCCTTCGACCTGCGGCTGAAGCTCACCCGGAGCGGCAAGCAGATCGCCGACCGGCGGATCGACTTCAACGCGTCCGTCGTCACCGTCGGAACGCTGCCGACCCTGCTGACGGACGTGGTGGAGCTCGCGCCGAGCGCGTACGCGGTGCTGCCCGCCGTCGCGTCCGGCGCGGGCACGCACCTGGAGCTGCCGCCGGACGGCGCGCCGCCCGACTTCGCGTCCCTGGTCGACGCCGTCGACGCGGTCCTCGCGCTCGACCCCGCGGACGGCCGGACGATCGCGCAGCGCACCACGCTCAGCGCGGCGCAGGCACGGCACGTCGCCGCGGAGATCGAATGGGACCGGACGATCTACCCGCCGCCGCCCGAGCCCCGCTCGCTCGCCGAGATGTACACCACCCCGCAGCCCGACCCGCTGGTCAAGCCCGAGGACGCCGACAACGACCGGCGCCGCTTCGAGGCCGAGATCGAGGGCTACTACGCGACGCACGACGGGAACGCGCTGCGGCTGACCGGGTACATCTACGCGGCCTGGGCCGCGATGATGTGCGAGCGGCTCAGCGCGGGGGAGAACCTCACCGGTCCCGGCCCGGCGCAGGGGCCGGTGGACGGGGCGCGCCAAGCCCTGCTGACGTTCCCGCTGGCGTCCGGCACCGGCGACGGGACGACGCTCAAGCACGCGTCCGTGCTGCTCACCGGCGACCCGGCGGGCACCGTGCTCAATCCGCCGTTCATCGTCCCGGCCGCGTACTTCTATGCGCTCGGCGCGCAGCTCCCGCCGCAGGTGGACGTGTCGCAGCGGTTCGCGATGGCGAGCGCCGACACCGAGGCCAAGGTGCTGGTGACGATCGAGACCGCGATCGAGGCGGGCACGGTCGGGGCCTCCGAGGCGCCCGCCGCGACGGCCGGGTCCACGGCCGCGCTCGTCCCGGCGCAGGCGGCGCGGCGGCTGCGCGCCATCGGGCAGGCCGCGGCGCCGGCGCCGCCCGTCGCGCTGAACGCGTCCGTCCGGCCGCTCGTCGACGCCTGGCTGGCGCACGCCGGGCCGACCCCCACCATCGACGCCGACTTCTGGGAGCCGGCGACCGCGTCCGGGCCCGGCGCCGCCGCGTACCTCAGCCTGCTGCTGCACGCCGTCACCGGCGGCTTCGCGCCCCTCATCACCGCGATCACCGCCGAGCTCGGGGTGACCACGGCGGCCGGGCTGCGGGCGGTCACCGACGAGCGGTGGCGCGCGCTGTTCCTGCCGCCGGGCGCGCCGCCGCGCCTCGACCTGCTGCCGCCGTTCACCGAGGTCGGAACGGCCAGCACCCCCGAGGACAGGGTCGACGCGTTCCTCCGGCATCTGCGGCAGTTCTTCACCGTCCCGTTCTCCCCGGCGTCGGCGACGACACCGGCGGCGGGGGCCCCGTCCACGCTGGAGCGGCCGACCCCCGACATCTTCGCCGCGTTCGAGGCGCGGTACGCGGCGCACGGCGGCGGCACGTACACGCCGGGCGCCCCGCGCGACCCCGACGCGACGCGATCGGCCGTCCTGGACGTGTTCCCCGGCGACCCGCAGGCCCGGACGTGGCTGCTCGCGGCGCTCGACGCGATCGACGCGCTGCACGTCCTGACCGCGTTCGCGGCGCCCGGCGAGCCGGCCGCCGAGCTGCGGTTCTCGCTGATGGAGGCCCTGTACGCGCGGGGGTTCACGACGGTCGAGGCGGTGACCGCGCTCAGCCCGGACGCCTTCGCGCAGGCGTTGGAGGGCACGGTCGCGTACCCGTTCGCGGCGGAGATCCAGGAGGCGGGGGGCGGGTCCGGGTCCGAGCCGACGGGAGAGGGCGAGGGGTTCGCGCCGGTCAACCCCGGGACGCTCACCGACTGCCTGCCGCCCGAGCACCTGTCCCCGTTCGGGCTGGTGGCGTATCTGAGCGAGCTGCTGCGGCTGTCGGCGGCGAGCACCTGCGCGGAGCCGTTCCCGGCGGAGGAGGAAACGCTCGGCGGGCTGCTGGAGGAGCGCCGCGGACCGCTCGGCGACCTGCACGCCACGGAGGCGAACCTCGCGACGCCGGTCCCGTCCGTCGACCTCGTCAACGAGAGTCTGGAGCATCTCGCCGCCGCGGTGGCCAGTGGTGGGACGCCGTCCGGCGCCGTCTTCGACACGGCATCGGACGAGGTCGGCGGGCACCCCCTCACCGGCCCCGACGCGCACGACCCCGGCACGCTGCTCGCGGCCATTCCGGAGCACTCCGCGCCGTCCGCGCCGCTGCCCGCCGCCTACGCCGCGCTGCGCGATGACGCCGGGTCGCCGCTGCTGCCCTACGACCAGGCGCTCGACACCGTCCGCTCCTACCTCCGGGCGGCGGGCACCAGCCGATACGAGATCATGCGCCGGTTCCGCAAGCGGATCACCGAGTTCGCGCTCGACCCGGCCCACGAGCCGGACGGGTTCGCGGCGTACCGGTGGCGGTACCCCGTCCGGTTGGAGACGGCGCTGGAATACCTGTGCCTGAGCGCGCACGAGTACGCGATGTTCTTCACCCGGACGCCCGGGGAAGAGCCGACCGAAGGCGTGCCGGCGGCGTGGCGGCTGTACGGGTTCACGGGGCCCCGCGTCGGCAGGACGCACTGGTCGAAGACCGCCGTGCTGCTCCCGGAACTGCTCGCGCGGACCGGCCTGGAGTACTGCGACCTGGCCGAGCTGCAGCGGAGCGAGATCGTCCCGTTCGACCTCGTGGAGATCCCCCGGCAGCGGCGCGGGCGCGGTGGCGACGACGACGGAGACGGGCGGATGCCGGACTGCCCGCCGTGCCATCCGGAGGGGTACCGGGTGCGCTTCCTCGGCGAGCGCGACGACGCCGACCGCTCCGCCGCGCTCGTCCGGCTCGCGCTGGTCGTGCGCTTGTGGCGCGCCCTGCGCGGGCGGTGCAGTGGAGGGTTGTCGTTCCGGACGCTCGCCGACATCGACGCCGTCCTGTCCATGTTCACGGCAGAGGGAGCGGTGAACCCGGACTTCCCGCGCCAGCTCGCCGCGCTGCTCATGCTCTGCGACGATCTCCGGCTGCCCCTCGGCGGCGGCGACGAGGCGGGCCCGCTGGGCCGGATCCCGCTCCTCGCCCTGTGGGTGGACAGCGCCACCCACGCCGAATGGACGCACGCGGTCGGCCTCCTCCTGGACGGCGTCGAAGAGACCGCCGGACGGACGAACCCCGACCTGGAGACGACCCCCGAACTCATCAAGATCATCGGCGCGAACCTGAACCCGCTGTCGGTGCTGTGCGGCTTCGACCCGGACACGCCGTCCGACACCTGGCATTCCCGGCCCGCCGCCACGCTGCGGTTCGCCGAGGCGCTGCTGAAGATCTACCTGTCCCCGTTCACGGTCGGCGAGCTGCTGTTCCTGTTCACCACGGACGGCCATCTCGGCGGCGACGACCCGTTCCCGCTGCAGGACCGCAACGAGGCCGCCGACGACCCGCTAGGACTGGGTGACACCGAGCCGTTCGACGGCCAGGGCCCGCACTCGCTGTGGACGCTGCGCGCCGCGCTCGGCGACGTCGAGGTGCCCGGCGAGGAGGCCGCCTCCTGGACCTGGACGCGGATCGCCGCCTCGCTCCGCGCCGACTTCGGATACACCGCGCCCACCGGCGCTCCCGACCCCTTTGACCTGCTCGGCCGCCGCTTCTTCGCCGCCGAGCTGCGCCGCCGGGGGATCCCCGTGAGCGCGGCCGAGACGCGGTTCGCGGTGCCGCTGCCCGCCGCCGACACCTCCCCGGACATGTGGGCGGGCGGCCCGCCGGAAGGCGGCTTCGCCTACGACCGCGCCACCGAGGAGCTGTACTGCCTTCTGCCGTTGCGGGACACCGACGTCCTCGGCCGATTGCTGCGGTTGCGTCCGCTCAATCCGGTCGAGCGCCGCGCCGTCCGCGACCTGTACTTCGCGCCCCGGGCCGCGTGGGCGCCGTTCGCCGCGCTGTTCGAGAACCCGGTGCAGGCCATCGAATCGCTCGTCCAGGAGGGCGACGACGACTCCCGCTTCGCCCTGTTCCAGCAGGCGTACGCGCTGTTCGTACGGCGCTGCCGGGTCATCGCGGAGCACCTCGCCCGGCACGTGCTCGCCGCGACCGGCGCCGAGCCGGGCGACCCCGGGCCGACGGCGGACGCCGCGTGGCTGATCCTGCGCGGGCTCTGGGCGGACGAGAACTTCGGGCTGACCCCGTGGGAGGACGACTCCGGAGCCCCGCCGGACGTCACCTGGCCCTGGCGTCCGGGCGCGGGCGCCTTCGCCGCGCTGCTCGGCCTGCGCGGAACCGGCATCGTCGGCACGTACCGTCCGGACGTTCCGCGCGGCGCTCTGCGGTGGCGGGAAGTCCGCGGGCCGCTGAGCGCGTTCGGGGACGTCCGGAACGCGTTGAACGCGCCCGTGCCGACCGTCCTCCCGGCGATGGACTTGGAGCTGACGGAGGAGCAGGAGCGGTACGTCAGCGTCCGGAACGGTCTCGCACTCCTGGACGCGACGGGCGAGCCGCTCGGCGGGGCCGAGCCGTTCGCGGTGCGCTGGCACGGCGTCCTGCTGGTGGAGCACGAAGGCGTCTACCGCTTCAACGCAGGCCAGACGCCCGGGCACCACGCCGACGACCACGATGAGCATGGGGATTGGTGCGAGGGGCGGCGCTGGCGGGTCGTCCTGCGCCGGGGGCAGCGCACCTGGGCCGTCCTCAACCACGGGATGCCGGGCGACGAGGCGCCGGGCCACGTGTCCGGACCGCTGCGGCTGCGGCGCGGCGCGTACGAGATCACGATCGAGGCCCGGCAGGTCGAGCCGACGTTCACCGGACGCGCCGACACCGAGCCCGCCCGCACCGGATTCCGGTTCGGCTACGCCGGGCCCGACACCGGCGACGCCGTCACCGCCCTCCCGTTCGACCGGCTGTTCCGTCCGGCGAAGGCCATAACGCTCGGCGACGGCGTCGTCCGTAACCCGACCCTGGACACGGACGCCGCCTCGGACGCGACGGCGGCCGGAAGCACGGTCGCGGGCGCGGCGGGGCAGGCCGCGGCGTTGTCCGTGATCCGGCCGGGGGAGAACGCCGCCGCCTGGCTGAACGGCCTCTACATCAGCAGCCTGCGCGACATCCGGCGCACCTACCAGCGGGCCTTCAAGGCGCTGCTCGTGGCGCACCGGTTCGGGCTGTCCGCGCAGCCGGTGCCCGGCTACCGGCAGTCCGAGCTGGGATACCTGCTCGCGCATGGCGAGACGTTCGCGGGGACGTCCCATCTCCGCACCGGGGCCGCGACCTTCGGCACCCACCGCGCCTGGCTCTCGCCCGACCTGCTGCCCGTCGGCGACCCGTACCTGACCAACGTCGTGGACGACCAGCGCAGCGACCCTGGGCGTCCCCGCCAGGCCGCGCTCTTCGACGTCTGGGAGCGCCTCTACGACTACCGCGACCTGCGGCACGACACGCGGGCGGCGCGCGAGCGCCCGGCCTGGCTGCTGTTCGCCGAAGTGTCCGAGCAGCAGCCGGACGACCCGGTCAACCTCCTGCGGCACCTCGGCGTGGACGCCCGGCACGCGCCTCTCGTCAGCGCCTACTTCGACGTCCCGCCCGACCCGTACCGGCTGGGCCCGCACGACCTGGAGGACGAGCGCTGGGCGATCCGCGCCTGGCTCGGCTCGCGGCTGCTGCACCGGGTGACCGCCCGCCTCGTCCCGCGCGACATCGGCGCCGCCCGGCCCTACCTGTGGGCGGCCGACGACCCCGGCGCCCCGGTCGGGACGCCGCCGCTCTCGGGCACCGCCGACCTCATCCGGTTCGTCGAGGACGCCTACATCGAGAACGGGCAGCCGCGCCGCTACACCGACCTGCGGCAACTGAACGACGGCCTGCGCGAGCGGGCCCGGCGGGCCTTGCTGGCCTACCTGAGCGGCCCGGGACGGTTCGCCGCCGCGCCCGGAGACCTGTCGGACCTGCTGCTCCAGGATGTCCAGGCGGGCCTCGTCCAGCGGGTGACCCGGATCGAGGACGGCGTCGCGGCCGTCCAGGCGCTCGTGCAGCGCGCGTTGCTCGGCGCCGAGCCGTCGCTGCCCATTCCTTACGCGCTGCGCAAACTGTGGCGGAACCGTTTCGCCACCTTCGCGCAATGGCGTGCGTGCGCGCAGCGCGAGGCGTACCCGGAGAACTGGATCGAGTGGGACGACCTGCTTGAAGCGCGCCGGTCGGAGGCGTTCCGCACGCTGGACGCGCGGCTCCGCGAAGACTCGCTCACCGTCCCGGTTCCCGGCGGCCTGGCCTGGTGGCGCGGAGCCCGTCCGCCTGAGCACCCAGCCCTCACCCTGCTCCAGGACGGGACGCTCGCGGTTGAGCGGCTGCTGTCTCCCGCGCCGGAGGGTCTCGGGCTGCTCGGCACCCCGGCCCCGCCCGCGCAACCGTCCTGGCTGGCCCCGATCGCCCTCCCCGCAGCAACCAACGGAAACGGCCACAACGGCAACGGGAATGGCAATGGGAACGGGAACGGCGACAACGGGAACGGAAACGGCGAGGGCGATGGGGCAGTCGATCTCCACGCGCCCCAATCCCTGGCGAAACTGACCTCCCGCGAACTCGAAACGGCGGACATGCAGGGGCGGGCGCTGCCGCTGTGGCTGACGGCGGCGATCTCGCTCGGTGTCCCGTTCCTCCGGATCGCGGCGGCGGGCATCCCGCCCGCGTCGGCGCATCTCGCCCCGTTCGGGCACGCCGCCGACTGCTGCCGGGACTGCGGCGAAGACCGTCCCGAGGACGGCATCGACGAGTACTACTTCTGGTTGGCGGGCGCCGCGCAGTACGACGACGCCGACGCGGCCCAGGACGCCGACGCCGGTGTCGTGGTCTCGACCCCGGAGGGCCCCGCCGACCAGACGTCCGACTGGCATCGTCCCGACAAGCTGCCCGGCCTCCTCGCCTGGCCCCCGGACGACGGCGCGCACCTGTACTGGTGCCGCGTCCGCAACGGACGGTTCGAGCCGCCGCGCCGGAGCGCCGAAGCGGTGCGCCTGCGTCCAGGCCACGGCGCGCTGCGGCTGGTGTTCGAGGGCCGGACGGGCGACTCGCTCCGCTTCACCGTCCCGGACGCGCAACCGCCGACCGGTCACTCCGACCCCACCACGCCGGGATTCCGCTACGACATGCCGCCGGACGACGCGGTCGTCCTGCCCCTGGTCACGGCCCCCGACCCGCCGGACGTCACGTACCCCGGCGCGATGGCGGCCTACCCGTACTTCACGATGCGGCCGCCGGGCGCACCGCTCCTGCCCCTGTCGCCGTTCCCGGTCGCGTCGGCGGTCGCGGGCGCGCTGCGCGCCCACTGCCGCCATGAGGCGGCGCTGGCCTGGTACGGCCTCGCGTACCGGCCGCTGGAGTCCGACAACACCTGGCGGACGTCCTCGTTCGGCACCGAAGTGGCGCGGCGTCAGGACGTCGTCCTGTCCTATGCCGAAACCATCGCCCAGGCCGCGGACGCCGCGTTCGGTCGGGGCGACCTGGAGGGTGCACGGCAGGCCCGCGTCCTGCTCGACGTCCTGTCCCGCCTGCTCGGCCGCCCGCCGAGGCGGATCGCCGCCGAGCCCGACGACGACCCCGCCGAACTCGCGGACTTCTTCGCCCGCCCCGCCCCTCTCAACCCGCGGCTCCTCGCCCTCTACGACCGGGCGGGCGACCGGCTGGCGCTCGTCCGGCACGACATCGACGCCCACCGGCTGCACCGTGGCCCCGACGTGCCCGCCGACGCGGGGGACGTCTGCGCGGACGGCTGCGACGGCACGTCCTGCCACGGTCCGGTCGGCCCGTACCGGTTCACCTTCCTCGTCGAGAAGGCGCTGGAACTGGCCGGAGAGGTCCGCGCGCTCGGCGCGGGCCTGCTGGCCGCCTACGAGAAGGGCGACGCCGAGGCCCTCGCCTCACTGCGCGCGACGCACGAGCGGCAGCTCACCGAGCTGGGCCTGCGGACGCGGCAGTTCCAGTGGCGGGAGGCCGACTGGCAGGTGCAGGCGCTGCAGAAGACCAAGCAGGGGGCGCTGACCAGGCTGGCGTACCACCAGGCGCTCCTCCGCGCGGGCAACAACGCGGGCGAGCTCGGGTACGAGGCCATGACCGTGGTGTCGACCGCCTCCCGGATCGCGGGCAACGTGTCCGAAGGCATCGCCCAGGGCATCGGCCTGTCGCCCGACTTCTGGCTGGGCGTCGCGGGCTTCGCGGGCACCCCGCTCCAGTTCAACCAGTTCCCGCTGGGCAACAAGCTCGCGGCGGGCTTCAGCACGGCCGCCCGGATCCTGAGCTCGGTCGCGGAGAACGCGGGCACGACCGGTGGCCTCAGCCTCACCGAGGGCGGCTGGCAGCGCCGCGACGACGAGTGGCGGCACCAGGTCCAGGTGATCGGCGTCGAGCTGCAGCAGATCGAACGGCAGATCCTCGCCGCCGAACGGCACCGGGACGCGGCGCTGCGCGACCTGAACGTCCACCAGCGGCAGATCGAGAACGCCCGCGAGGTCCAGGACTACCTGCGCGACCGGTTCTCCAGCGCCGAGCTGTACCTGCACCTGCAACGCGAGACGGCCGCGCTGCACCGCCAGATGTACGACCTCGCGCTCCGGGTCGCGCGCCGGGCGCGGCGCGCCCTCGTCCACGAACTCGGTCCCGGCGCCCCGGCCCCCGCCCTGCCCTCGCCCGCCTGGGACTCGCTGCGCGACGGCCTCCTCGCGGGGGAACGCCTGCACCTGGCGCTGCGCCGCATCGAGACCGCCTACATCGAGGAGAACTGCCGCGAGTACGAGCTGGCCCGGCACCTGTCCCTGCGCGCCGACTTCCCGATGGCGTTCCTGCAGCTCCAGCAGACCGGCTACTGCGAGATCGAGATCCCGGAATGGCTGCTCGACCTCGACCATCCCGGCCACTACATGCGGCGGATCAAGAACGTCACGCTGACGATCCCGTGCGTGGTGGGCCCCTTCACCAGCATCAACTGCCGCCTGACGCTGCTGAGCAGCCAGACGCGCGTCGACCCGTCCCTGCGCGACGCACCCGCCCGCTGCTGCGACGCTCCGTCCGTCCCGGCCGCGCCCGGCCCCTGCCGCTGCCCGGCCGGCGGGACGCTCCGCACCTGCCCCTGCGCGACCGGCGACTGCGCGAGCTGCGGGTCGGCCTGCGATCCGGTCGCCGGTTACGACCCCGGCCCGGACGACCCCCGCATCGTCCGCGCCTACGACGCGACCGAGGCCATCGCCACGTCCAGCGGCCAGAACGACTCCGGCATGTTCGAGCTGAACTTCCGCGACGAGCGCTACCTGCCGTTCGAGTTCCGCGGCGCGGTCAGCCGCTGGCGGCTCGAACTGCCGCCCGAGGACAACCGCTTCCCGCTCGGCAGCCTCAGCGACGTGGTCATGCTCGTCAACTACACCGCGCGGGAGGGCGGCGACGTCCTGCGCGCCGCCGCCCGTGCCGCCGCCGCGCACCGGCTCCCCGGCTCTGGGCTGCGGCTCATCGACGTCCGGCGGGACCTCCCGGACGACTGGTACCGCCTCCAGACCCCGGACCGCCGCTGGCCGCTGCGCCTGACCCGCGAGCTGTTCCCGTACGTCCCCGGCGGCTGCGACCTCGGCGTCACGCGGGTCGAGCTGTTCATCGAACTGGACGACCCCGGCTGCACGTCCGTCCTGCCCGCCCTGTTCTTCCCCGACCACGCCCACGGGCCGGACGAACCGTGCACCTGCTCCGGCATCCCGGTCGACTGCGTGACGAGCGCCGACTGGCCCTGCCTCTTCCACGGGGTCCTGGACGCCGACCTCCCGGTACGTCCCCACCCGTCCGGCGATCTCCTCTTCCCGTCCCTTCCGGGCAAGATCACCGCCCTTCACCTTCTCTGCGCCTACGAGACGAAGGGAGCACCCGCGAAAGCCGATTCCAGGTGAGTTCGGCCCATCGGGCGGTCAGCGGCGCTTGGCGGTGAAGGTCAGGTGGGTGACGCCGCTCGGTGTGGAGACCGCCTCGATGTCGTACGCCTCCTCCAGCGACTCCAGGCCGTCCCAGAGGCGGACGCCGCGGCCGAGCACGATCGGGACCTGGACGAGGTGCATGTGATCGACCAGCCCCTCGGTGATGAAGTCGCGCACGACCGAGGGGCCGCCGCCCAGGCGGACGTCCAGGCCGCCGGCGGCCTCGCGGGCCGTCTGGAGCGCCTCGGCGGGCGAGGCGTCCAGGAAGTGGAAGGTGGTGCCGCCTTCCATCTCGATGGACGGCCGCGGCCGGTGGGTGAGCACGAAGACCGGCGTGTGGAACGGCGGGTTCGCGCCCCACGGGCCCTTGTAGTCGGGGTCGTCCTGCCAGCCGGGCGGGCCGAACTTGCCGGCGCCCATGATCTCCGCGCCGATGCCGTGACCGTGCATCGCGGCGAACGCGTCGTCGGCGCCGGCGCTGCCGCCCTGGCCGCCGCCCATCTCGTACCAGAACCGGGTGGCGAACATCCACTCGTGCAGGCGGTGGCCCGCGTGACCGAACGGGGCGTCCTGGGTCTGGCCCTCGCCGGTGGCGAAGCCGTCGAGCGAGATCGAGAAGTTGTGAACGCGGACGTCGGACATCGGAGTCCTCCTTCGAGCCATCGGCACCCCTGCGGTGCCGTCACGAGAAGGTCGGAGCCGATCCCGCCGTCTCGACATCTACCCCGCCATGTCCGCCTCTACCTGACCCGCGTCTGGGGCGACCTGTTCTCCACGGCCTGCTTGTAGAGGTGGCCGGCGCGGTAGCTGGAACGCACCAACGGCCCCGACATCACGCCATCGAAGCCGATCTCCTTGGCCTCGGCCGACAGTTCTACGAACTCCTCGGGCTTCACCCAGCGCTCCACAGGGTGATGCCGGGGGCTGGGGCGCAGGTACTGGGTGATGGTGATCAGATCGCATCCCGCCCGGCGCAGATCCCGTAGGGCCTGCGACACCTCGGCGCGGGTCTCGCCCATGCCCAGGATCAGGTTGGACTTGGTGACCAGGCCGTCGGCGCGGGCGGCGGTGATGACGTCCAGGGACCGCTCGTAGCGGAACGCCGGACGGATCCGCTTGAAGATCCGCGGCACCGTCTCCACATTGTGCGCCAGGACCTCCGGCCGGGCCGAGAACACCTCGGCGAGCCGCTCGCGGTCGGCGTTGAAGTCCGGGATCAGCAGTTCGACGCCGCAGCCGGGAACGGCGGCATGGATCCGCCGGACGGTCTCCGCGTACAGCCACGCCCCGCCGTCCGGCAGGTCATCGCGGGCCACGCCGGTCACGGTCGCGTACCGCAGGCCCATCGTCGCGACCGACTCGGCCACGCGGCGCGGCTCGTCCCGGTCCAGCGGGGCGGGCCTGCCGGTGTCGATCTGGCAGAAGTCGCAGCGCCGGGTGCACTGGTCGCCGCCGATGAGGAACGTGGCCTCCCTGTCCTCCCAGCATTCGGAGATGTTGGGGCAGGCGGCCTCCTGGCACACGGTGTGCAGCCCCGCGGAGGTCACCAGCAGGTCCAGCTCCCGGTACCGCGGGCCCGCGTGGGCGCGGACGCGCAGCCACTCCGGCTTGCGCTCGATCGGGACCTCGGCGTTGCGCGCCTCGATGCGCAGTGGCCTGCGTCCGGTGGTCACGTGAGCTGCCCTTCCAGTGCGGGGACGATGTCGCGGATGACGCGCGTGCGAGCCACGACCCTGCCGCCGCGCAGGACGATCCGGTCCTCGCTCGCGGCGGCGACGGCCTCGTCCAGGTCCGCCGCCCGGATCGCGAGGAGGTCGGCGGGGCTGCCGACGGCCGGCGCGACGGGCGGAAGCCCGAGGGCGGCGCGGGCGTGCGCGGTGACCGACTCCCACGCGTCGGCGACGGGCAGGTGCGCGGCGGCGACCAGGAGCGACGCCGTCTCGAACGGGTCGATGCGGCCGAGCGGGTTGAACGGGTCGCGCCAGTTGTCCCCGCCGCCCGCGACGACGACTCCGGCCGCGCGCAGGGCCGCCACGGCGGTCAGGCCGCGCGGTGTGCGCGTGGGCTCGGCGCGGCCCTGGAGGTAGAGGTTGGTCTGGGGGAGCGTCACCACGGCGATGCCCGCGTCGGCCAGCGCGCGGCTCACCTCGCGGCAGGTCGCGGGGTCCTGCTGGCCGAGGCTGACACAGTGGGAAGCGGTGGCGCGTCCGTGGAGGCCGCGGCGGGCGACCTCGTCGGCGAACCTTCGCAGGGTGAGCATGTCCGGGTCGGTGGTCTCGTCGAGGTGCAGGTCGAGGGGCAGTCCGGCCTCGTCCGCGGCCTCGGCCAGGGTGCGGACGGCGGCGTGGGGGTTCGGGTCCAGGGCCGGGGCTCCGCCGACGACGTCGGCGCCCAGCTCGATGGCCTCGGCGAGCAGGCGCCGGTTGTGGCGTCCGGCCGCTCCGGCGACGGGCGCGGCGGTCAGCGCGACGATCTGGAGGTCGACCAGCCCGGCGGCGTTCTCGCGCAGGTCGGCCAGCGCGCGGACGGACCGGACGCCGATGCCCTCGCCGACGTCGGCGTGCGAGCGCACGGCGGTGTATCCGTGGGCCAGCGCGGTGTGCAGGGCCTCGGTGGCGCGGGAGCGGACGTCTGCCTCGTCCATCGTCGCGTAGGCCGACCGGATCGCGGTGACCGCTCCGTCCAGGTCGCCGGACGGGTTGGGCGCGCGGCGGGCCAGCAGCGCCTTGTCGAGATGGGCGTGCGGTTCGGCCGCGGCCGGTAGCAGCAGGTATCCGGCCAGGTCGAGACGGTCGGCGGTGGCCGCGCGGGGGTCGGCGGCGGCGTCCGCGCCGAGCGCGGCGACGCGCCCGCCGGCGATCAGGACGTCGGTCGTCCCGCCCCCGCGTATGGCGGCCCGTTCCAGAAGCACGTGGTCGATCATCCCTGGCCCAACTGGCAAGATGTATGACATGTTGACAGTAACTGGACTGATGTGTGGAGGCAAGTAATGCGCGGTCTCGGCGGAGCGAAGATCCTGGTCACCGGGGCGGGCGGCGCCATCGGCCGCGCCGTGGTGCGCCGGCTGGGCGAGGAGGGCGCCAGGGTCGCGGGCGTCGACCTCAAGGCCCCGGACCCGGACTCGGACGGAATGACGTGCGCGATCGCCGCCGACGTCACCGATGAGGCGGACATGGCGCGCGCCACCGCGCTCGCGACGGACGAACTCGGCGGCCTGGACGGCCTGGTCGCGATGGCGGGCATCCAGGCGTCCGCCCCGACGCACGAGCTCGACCTCGCCACGTTCCGCAACGTCCTGGACGTGAGCGCGGTCGGCACCTTCCTGGCGATGAAGTCCGTCCTGCCCGGGATGCTCGCCCAGGGCGGCGGCCGCATCGTGACGTTCGGCTCGACGGCGTCGGTCTGCGCGGCGCCGCGCCTGGCCGCCTACGCCGCCGCCAAGGGGGCGGTGCTCCAGCTCACCCGCTCGGTCGCGGTCGAGTACGCGGACCGCGGCATCCGCGCCAACTGCGTCTGCCCGGGCGGGGTGGAGACGCCGATGCTGGCGGCCATCGACGCCGCGCGCACCGGCCCCGACCACTTCAAGGAAGGGCATCCGATCGGCCGCTACGCCGGCCCGGCGGAGATCGCGGCGGTCGTCGCGTTCCTGCTCTCGGACGAGTCGTCCTTCGTGCTGGGCGCGGCGGTGATGACGGACGGCGGCTTTTCGGCTAGCTGATCCCGACTCCGTGACAACCGCTTCATATCAGTCATAACATGTATTACCAGTTGCCGGACGGACTGACGGAAAGGACGCCATGACGCAAGCGACCCGGGAGGGGGCCCTCGACCTCCTCGAACGCATGATCCTCATCCGCAGATTCGAGGAGAAGGCGGCGCGGCAGCGGGCGGGGGGCCTCATCCCCGGCTTCCTGCACCCCTACATCGGCCAGGAGGCGGTGGCGGCCGGCGTCTGCGCGGCCCTCGGCCCGGAGGACGTGCTGACGTCCACCCACCGCGGGCACGGCCACATGCTCGCCCGCGGCGCCGACCCGGCCCGGATGTACGCCGAGCTGTTCGGCCGCACTGCCGGCTACAACCGCGGCAAGGGCGGCTCGCTGCACATGATCGACGTGGAGCTGGGCTTCCTCGGCGCCAACGGCATCGTCGCGGGCGGCATCCCCCTCGCCACCGGCGCGGCGCTGCAGCTCAAGCGGCGCGGCTCGGACGGGCTCGCGGTCACCTTCTTCGGGGACGGCGCGTCCAACGAGGGCGCCTTCCACGAGTCGCTGAACCTGGCGGCCCTGTGGAAGCTGCCGGTGCTGTTCGTCTGCGAGAACAACCTCTACGGCGAGTTCACCCGGCAGGACCGCCACCAGGTGATCACCGACGTGGCCGACCGCGCCGCGTCCTACGGCATGCCCGGGACCGTGGTGGACGGCAACGACGTCGACGCCGTCCGCGACGCCACCGCCGAGGCCGCCGCCCGCGCCCGCGCCGGGGACGGCCCGACCCTGATCGAGGCCAAGACCTACCGGCACCGCGGCCACTTCGAGGGAGACATGGCCCGCTACCGGCCCAAGGACGAGGTCGCGCACTGGATGGCGCGCGACCCCATCGACCTCCTCGCCGCCAAGCTCCCCGAGGAGGACGTGACGGCCGTGCGCGACGCCGTCGAGAAGCGGCTGGACGAGGCCATCGCCTGGGCCGCCGAGCAGGAGCATCCCCGGCCCGAGGACGCCCTGGACCACGTGTACGTCGACTCGCTCGGAGGGGCGGCCCTGCGATGACCAAGTTCACCTACGCGGACGCGATCCGGCAGGCCATCGGCGAGGAGATGGAGCGCGACCCGTCCGTCTTCCTCATCGGCGAGGACGTCGGCGAGCCCGGCGGCGTCTTCGGCGTCACCAAGGGCCTCTGGGACCAGTTCGGCGCGGACCGGCTCTGGGACACCCCGATCTCGGAGGAGGCCATCGTCGGCGCCGCGGTCGGCGCGGCGCTGGTCGGCGCCCGCCCGATCGCCGAGATCATGTTCGGCGACTTCGTCACGCTGGCGATGGACATGATCGTCAACCAGGCGGCGAAGACGCACTACATGACCGGCGGGCGGCTGTCCGCGCCGATGGTCGTCCGGATGGTCACCGGCACGTCCGGGTCGACGGCCGCGCAGCACTCGCAGTCGCTGGAGTCGTGGTTCGTCAACGTGCCGGGGCTCAAGGTCGTGGCGCCGTCCACCCCGCACGACGCGAAGGGCCTGCTCAGGCAGGCCATCCGGGACCCCGACCCGGTGATCTTCTTCGAGCACAAGCAGCAGTACGGCGGCCGGGGCGGCCCGGCCGGGGACGTGGTGGAGGTCGAGCCGATCCCGTTCGGGACCGGCAAGGTGCACCGCGAGGGCACCGACGTGACGGTCGTGTCCTACCTCAAGACGCGCGAGCACGCGTCCGCCGCCGCCGAGACGCTGGCCGAGGAGGGCATCTCCTGCGAGGTGTTCGACCCGCGCACGCTCGTCCCGTTCGACCGGGCGGGCCTGCGCGCCTCGATCGCCAAGACCGGACGGCTGGTGATCGCGCACGAAGCGCCGACGCGTGGCGGCTTCGGTGCCGAGATCGCGGCCTGGGCGGCGGACGAATGCCACGAGCTGCTGCGCGCGCCGATCGTCCGGGTGGGCGCGCTCAACACCCCGGTCCCGTACGCGCCGGTGCTGGAGAACCACACGCTGCCCGGCGCGGACCGGATCGCCGCGTCCGTCCGCCGGCTGCTCGACAAGGAACTCGACAAGGAAGGAGACCGCTGATGGCCGAGACCTACCCGATGCCCAAGTGGGGGCTGTCGATGGAGGAGGGCGTCATCTCCGAGTGGCAGATCGAGCCCGGCCAGGCGGTGACCGAGGGCCAGGTGCTGGCCGTGGTCGAGACCGACAAGATCGAGGTCGAGCTGGAGGCCCCGGTGGACGGCGTCTTCGCCAAGGCCCTCGCCGCCCCGGGCGACGAGGTCGCGGTCGGCGCGCCGGTGATGGTGATCGCCGGCGACCAGGCCGACTACGAGTCCTTCGCCGCGGGTTCGTGACAGGGCCGCGAAAGGCACAGGTCGTGCCCGGTTTCCGGGCCGGGACGTGGGTGAGCGCCACCCATCAGATCCGGGAGCAGCTGCTGCGCGGCATCCGGCAGGGCGAGCTCGCGCCGGGCTCGGCCCTGCCGTCCGAGCGGGAGCTGTGCGAGGTGTTCGGGGTCAGCCGCGTCAGCGTCCGCGAGGCCATCGCCGGGCTGGAGGCGATGGGCCTGGTCAGCGTCCGGCACGGGCGCGGGACGTTCGTCCGGGAGGGCTCCGCCGCGCGCTACGAGGACTCGTTCGGCCGCTACCTGGAGCTGCACCGCGGCCAGCTGGTCGAACTGCTCGCCGTCCGCGGCGCACTGGACCGCCTCGCCGCACAACAGGCGGCCGTAGCGCAACAGGCCGCTGCCGCGCAGCAGGCCGCCGACGCGCAGGAAGGCGCCGACGCTCGGGAGGGCGCCGCTGGTCGCCCGCCCGAGCGGGTGGCGCGGATGGTCGAGGCGCACCGGGCCTTCCTGGACGCGGCCGCCGAGCCCCGCCCCGAGTTCGACCGCATCGCCGAGCTGGACGTCGCGTTCCACGTCTCGGTGGCGCGGGCCGGGGCGGGCGGGCTGCTCACCGTCCTGCTGACCGACCTGCACGGGCTGCTCACCGAATCGCGGCTGATCACCCTGGCCCGGCCGGGTCAGGCGTCCCGCTCGGTGGCCGAGCACCAGGCCATCGTCGACGCCATCCTCGCCGGCGACCCCGCGGAAGCGGGCCGTCGCTCCGACGAACACGTCGCCCGCGTCCGCCGCTGGATCGCCGACTTCCGCGCCCCAGCCTGACCAGCCCCCCGGCATAACCAGGAGGGGCACCCCCGATGGGGTGCCCCTTTTGACGTGTGCGGGACGTCCGAGGACGTCCGGGGGGTTAGTCGTACAGGGTGGTGGTGACCGGGACGTCGTCGTTCAGGCCGGCCTTGCGGACGATCGAGGCGGCGCGTTCGCGGGCCTCGGCGCGCAGCGCGGGCTCGTCAACCGTGGTGACGCGGGTGCCGTCGTAGAGGCGCCGTCCGGCCACCCAGGTCTCGGCGATGCTCGCCGCGCTGGCCGACCACACCAGGGCCTGGAGCGGGTCGGAGTAGGGCGTCCACTCGTGGTGGTCGAGGTCGAACAGGACGAAGTCGGCCTGCTTGCCGGGCTCCAGGGAGCCGATTTCGTCGTCCCAGCCGAGCGCCTTGGCGCCTTCGACGGTCGCCATGCGCAGCGCCTTGCGCGCTCCGACGAGCGTCGGGTCGAGCCGGGCGTCCTTGAAGAGCCCGGCGACCAGGTGGACCTGGCGGTGCAGGTTGAGGTTGCCCGCCGCCGAGACGCCGTCCGTCCCGAGGCCCACCGCGACGCCGGCTTCGATCATCTCCGGGTACTTGCCGATGGCGGTCGCGCCCTTGGCCAGCTTGAGCGAGGTGGACGGGCAGAACGCCACCGACGTGCCGTGCTCGGCGAGCCGCGCGACCTCCGCGTCCGTGAGCGCGACCGCGTGCGCGAGGACGAGGTTGGAGCCGAGCCCGCCGCCCTCGGCCACCCGCGTCACCGGCCAGCGCCCGTACTTCTTCTCGCTCACTCGCGACTCCTCGATGGAGGACGCGATGTGGTACGTCGTCCCGACCCCGAGCCGTTCGGCCAGGTCGCGGGCGCCGACGTGCAGTTCCAGGCTGCACGGCTCCTTGCCCTCGATGTTGACCCAGCAGCGGATGCGGCCATCCGCGTGTCCGTTCCATTGCCGAACCGAATCTTCCAACGCCTCCAGGGCGACCTTGTGGTCGGGGAAGAAGTGGTGGTCGACCATTTCCTGCGACCAGCCGGGCGGGATCGCCTCGGGCTTGCGGTCGGCGGCATGCCGGCCGACGATCCCGCGGATGCCGATCTCGGCGGCGGCGCGCGCGGTGAGTCCCGCGTCGTTCTGGGCGCCCATGTCCAGGAAGCAGGTGGTCCCCGAGCGGAGCATCTCGGTCGCGCCGAGCCGCACGCTGACCGCCTCGTCCTGGTCGTCCACGTGGGCGTAGAACGGCTTGGCCCAGTGGAACACCCAGGCGCGGGTGGACAGCACGTCCGGGAAGACCGCCCGGCTCAGCGTCTCCGACAGGTGGACGTGGGTGTCGATCAGGCCCGGGATGACGCCGCGTCCGCGTCCGTCGATGCGCTCGCCGACCGCGGTGTCTCCGAGCCGGGCCAGGACGTCGTCTGTGGGGCCGATGTCCACGATGCGGTCGCCGTCCAGCAGCAGGGCGGCGTCGTGCAGGACGCGGTCGCCGGCGTCCACGGTCAATGCGAAATCCAGGTGCTCGATCAGCGTGCTGCGTCCCGCCGCGGCGTCGGGCTTGGTCATCCGGGCTCCTCGGGCTCCTTGACGTGCGCTCTTGACGTGGAACTCCTCAGTCATATCATATCTGTCGTAATACCAGTTGCTCCAGAGGGAGGGTGCACATGGCCGGTTCGGCCGCGTCCGATGAGATCGCCCGCGGGCTCGCGGAGCGCGCGGCGGAGGCGGGGCTGGACGCCGTCGTCTGCCTGTCCCCGGAGAACGTCGCCTACGCCGCCGGGTTCGTCGTCCCGTCCCAGCCGCTGATGCGCTGGCGGCACGCCGCCCACATCGTCACCGCCGACGCCCGGGAGGCGATGGTCTGCGTCGACATGGAGGAGTCGACGGTCCGGGCCGCCCGGCCCGACCTGGAGGTGCGCGTCTGGGCCGAGTTCACCGGCGACCCGATGGGCGCGCTGGCCGGCCTGCTCCGCGACCTCGGCCTCGCCGACGGGACGGTCGGCATCGAGCTCGGCTACCTGTCGGTGACCGACCACGGCGCCCTCACCCGCGCGCTGCCCGGCACGGCGCTGCGGGCGGCCGACGACCTGATCGCCCAGGCCCGGCAGATCAAGACGCCCAGGGAACGGGAGCTGCTGACCCGGCTGTCGCGCATCTCCGACCAGGCCATCGGCGACTCGCTGCGCGCGGTGCGCGCGGGCGACACCGAGATGGACATCGCCGCCGCCCTCACCCGCTCCGTCTACGAGCAGGGCGCGCAGCAGTTCAAGCTGATGATCGTGGCGACCGGGGAGCGCAGCCAGCTGCCCAACGTCGGGCCGACCGCGCGCGTCCTCAAGCCCGGCGACGTGTGCCGCGTCGAGATCTTCTCCGTCCTGGACGGCTACCAGGCGGGCGTCTGCCGCACCGCCGTGGTGGGCGATCCGCCGCCCGAGGCCGAGCGGATCTACCGGAACCTGGTCAGGTGCAAGTACCTCGTCCGCGAGTCGATCCGTCCCGGCGCCGTCGCCCGCGACGTGTACGCGACGTTCCTCGCCGAGTTCGAGCAGCTCGGGATGCCGCCGATCGGCTTCGTCGGGCACGGCATCGGCGTCAACCTGCACGAGCGCCCCTACCTCGGCCCGTACGGGGAGGAGACCCTGCGGGCGGGCATGGTCCTCGGCATGGAGCCGCTGGTCTACCGCAGCGGCCACGGCTTCGGCATGCAGATCAAGGACATGGTCGCCGTCGAGGACGACGGCTGCCGCCTCCTGTCGGACGTCACCGACACCGACGAACTCTTCAGGATCGAGGCATGATGCCCGAGACCACCACCGAGGACGTCGCCGTCGAGAGGCTGAGCCGGGTCCGCAAGGTCATCGCCGCCCGGATGCAGCAGAGCCTGGCCGGGTCCGCGCAGCTGACCAGCGCCGTCGAGGTCGACTTCGGGCCGGTGATGGCCGCACGCGCCGCGCACGGGGAGCGGTTCCGCGCCGTGCACGGAGTCTCGCTGTCCCCGCTCGCGGTGGTCGCCGCGGCCGTGTGCCGCGCCCTGCCCGGGCACCGGATGCTGAACGCGACCATCGACGTGGACGAGGGCACCGCCGCCTACCACCGCCGCGTCAACCTCGGCTTCGCGGTCGACACCGACGCCGGGCTCATGGTGCCCAACGTCAAGGACGCCCATCTGCTGACGGTCGCGGGCCTGGCACGCGGCATCGCCGACGTCGCCCGGCGCGCCCGTGACCGGAAGCTGCGTCCGTCCGACGTCCAGGGCGGGACGTTCACCATCACCAACACCGGATCGCGCGGCTCCCTGCTGGACACCCCGATCCTCAACGCACCCGAGACCGGGATCCTCGCGGTCGGCAAGGTCGAGCGCCGTCCCGTCGCGGTCGGCGCCGGGGCGGACGAGCGCGTGGAGATCCACGACATGGCCTACCTGTGCCTGACCTACGACCACCGGCTGGTGGACGGCGCCGACGCCGCCCGGTTCCTGACCGCGGTCAAGGACGGCCTGGAAGGACGTCCGACCTGGGCCGCCGACCTGGAGATCGGTGATGGCTGACAAGACCTTGGACCACGTGGGCATGTCCGTCCCCGACCTGGACGCCGCCGTGGCGTTCTTCACCGGCCATTTCGCGGCGCGGGAGGTGTTCCGGCTGCCGCGCGTGGACGGCGGCGCAGGACGCCTCGGAGCACCGGACGACGCCGCGTTCGCGCTGGCCATGCTCGACATCGGCGGCGCCAGAGTCGAGCTGATCCAATGGTGGTCGCCGGACGCCGCCGGAACGCCCCCTCGCGCGGACCTGCCGGGCGGCACCCATCTCGGCATCGAGGTGGACGATCTGCCCGGCGCGCTGGCCGCGCTCGCCGCCGTCCCCGGTGTCGGCGTCATTGGAGGGCCCGTCACCTTCGAGGAGGGGCCGACGCCAGGGATGTCCAACGCGTTCGTCACCACTCCCTGGGGCGGGCTGATCGAGCTGCTCTCCTGGAGCTCATGATCACCATTCGATGAGCAGCCTTTGGGGCGCGCGGAACGCGATGTTCGGGACGAAGTCGAACCGTTGAGGATCGACCAGTCGCGCATCAGGAAGGCGCTCGGTGAGGACCCTCAGCACCGTCCGGGCCTCCAACCGCGCCAGCGGCGCGCCCAGGCAGAAATGGATCCCGCGGCCGAAGCTGAGGTGGTCGGAGGCGTTCTCCCGGCGGATGTCGAACGTGTCCGGGGCGTCGAACGTCGCGGGGTCGTGGTTGGCGGCGCCGAGGAGCAGCAGGAGCTGCGCCCCGGACGGGATCTCGACGCCGCCGACCACGACGTCCCGCAGCGCCCGCCGCCGCCACGCGACGACCGAGCTGTCGAACCGCAGGACCTCCTCCACGGCGCCGTCCACCAGGTCCGGGTCGGCGTGCAGCGCCCGCCAGCTCCCCGGCTGCTCCAGCAGCCGCCGCACCCCGTTCGTCAGCAGGCTGGAGGTGGTCTCGTGCCCGGCGGTCAGGAACGCGAACAGCACGCTGCAGATCTCGTCCAGCGTGAACACGCCGTCGTCGCCGTCGCGGACCGCGAGCAGGGCGCTGGTCAGGTCGTCGCGCGGCTCGGCCAGGCGGTCGTCGACGAACGCCCGCAGGTAGTCCCAGAACCGCACCATCGCGGCGGCCAGTTCCTCCTGCTCGGCGGCGGTGAGGCGTCCCCAGATGAAGCGCACCCGGTTGCGGGCCCCCTCCCGGACGGTCGCGACGCCGTCCTCGGGGATGCCGAGCAGGTGCAGGATGACCCGGGCCGGCAGGTCCTCCAGGAGCGCGCCGACGAGGTCGTCGCCCGGACGGAGCCCGTCGAGGGCGGCGTGCGCGCTCGCGGCGATGAACGGTTCGAGCCGCGCCACGCGGCGGGGCGTGAACGCCTTGCCGACGTTCCGGCGGAACCGGGTGTGGTCCGGCCGGTCGTTGTTGCCGAGCGCGGGGACGAGCCCCCAGCCGCCCTCGTCCAGGACGCGCCGGGCCCCCGCGCTCAGCTCGGTGATCGGCTGGATCGTGTTGCCCGCGGAGTACGAATCGGGCGCCATGAAGATCGACAGGATGTCGTCGCGTCCGGTCACCACCCAGTGGTCGATCAGCCCGGAATAGAACACCGGGGCCGTCTCGCGGGCGAGCGCGAAGAACCCGTAGGGGTCGTCCAGCATGGCGCCCGCGAACGGGTCGTAGCCGGGGTCGGCAGGGGCGTGCATCAGCGGATACTCCACATCACTCGGAAGGAATGGTCATGACGGATTTCGAGGGACAGGTCGCGGTGGTCACCGGCGGCGCGGGCGCGCTGGGCCGGTGCACGGCCCGGCGGCTGGCCGGGCTGGGCGCGACCGTGGCCCTGCTGGACGTGGCCGATCCGTCCGCCGCGGTCGAGGAGACCGGGGCGGCGTTCGGCGCGGTCGCCGACCTGTGCGACGAGGCGCAAGTGGACGGGACGATCGGCGAGGTGCTGTCCCGGTACGGGCGCGTCGACGTCCTGGTGAACAACGCGGGCCTGCACGTCGGGGTGGACCGGGTGCCGTTCTGGGAGATCGGCGCGGCGACCTGGGACCGGGTGGTGGAGAGCAACGTCCGTTCGGCCTTCCTGTGCGCGAAGGCGGTCGCGGCCCCGATGCGGGACGCGCGGCGCGGGCGCATCGTGAACCTCAGCTCCGACACCGCCGTGTTCGGGATGGCGAACTTCCTGCACTACGTGACCGCCAAGGCGGCGATCGTGGGCATGACGCGGGCGCTGGCCCGCGAGCTCGGGCCGTCCGGGGTCGCGGTGAACGCCGTCGCGCCCGGCGCCGTCCAGACCCCGGACGTCCTGGCGGCGCTCGGCCCGGACGGCTGGGACGACGTCGTCCGCGGCCAGTGCCTGACCGAGCCGATCACCAGCGAGGACATCGCCCAGGCCGTCTGCTACCTGTGCGGGCCCGGCGCGCGGATCGTCTCCGGCCAGACCCTGCTGGTCAACGGCGGAGCCAACATGGGCGCGTTCTGACGCGCATGGCCCCGGCGGCCCCGGGTGGTCCGGCGGCCCCGGTCGTCCCCGCTCGGACGCCGGGGCCGCCGGTGCTCATCCCTCGGGCAGGTACTTCGTGCTGAACGCCTTGCCGTAGTCGAAGTCCTTCGGCACGACGCCGGCCTCCCCGAGCTGGTCGCGCAGGGTCTTCCACCGCTCGTCGGTCATCGAGCCGGGCTTGTCGCCCAGGTAGCCGCCCTCCCTGATCGTCTTGGCGGCGAAGTCGAACGCGTCCGGGACGCTGTCCGGGTTGGTCTTCTGGATGAGCGCCTTGGCCTTGCTCGGGTCGGAGTTGAAGTTCTTCCAGCCCTGCACGACCGCCGCGACCACCTGCTTCACCAGCTCCGGATTCTCGTTGATCACGCGTTCGGTGGTGAAGAGCAGGTTGCCGTAGGGGTTGTAGCCGCCGTCCTTGGCCACGCTGAGCATCGCGAAGTCCGTCACGCCCTCCTTGCGCGCCGTGTACGGCTCGGACGTGACGAAGCACTGCTGGACGAAGCCCTGCTGCCGCTTGTAGTCGGCGAGCGAACCGGTGTTGTTGATCTCCTTCACCTTGCTCAGGCCGTACCGGTGCTTGAGGAAGTCCCAGTAGGGGCTGGGCGTGCGGGCGACCATGTGGCCGTTCAGGTCCTTGAACGTCTTGATGCCCGCCGGCTTGTGGAACATCATGCACTGCAGGTTGGTGTCGAAGCCCGCGGCGACGGCCACGATGGGCAGCCCGTTCTTGCGGGCGACCAGCACCTCGTCGGCGTTGCCCACGCCGAACGTGGCCTGCCCGGACGTGACCTGCGGGATCGTCTGGATGCTCGGCCCGCCCTGCTTGACGTTGATGGTGACGCCGTCGCCCTTGGCGGGCTGCTCGGCCGCGGCCTGCCAGTAGCCGCCCTGCTCGGCCTGGGCGAACCAGTTGGTCAGGATGACGGGGTCCTTCGTCCCCGCGCCGCCCGCGGCCTGCCCGGCGCATCCGGCGGACGCGGCGAGCAACGCCACCGCGGCGACGGCCTTGATGCCCATCTTCTTCATGAGGAGTCCCTTTCGGTGGTCGGCTCAGGCGTCGTCGCGCATGGCGGACTCGTGCCAGGAGCGCAGCAGCCGGTTGCCGAGGACGGACACGGTGAGGAAGAACGCGAAGCCCAGCAGCGTCGCCGCCAGCACTTCCGCGAACAGCAGCGCGGTCGCCAGCCGGGACTGCGCGAAGATCACCTTCACGCCGAGGCCGCCCTCCTGGCCGCCGGAGCCGATGATGAATTCGCCGACGATCGCGCCGATCACCGACAGCCCGGCCGAGACGCGCAGCCCGGCGAAGATGTTGGGCAGCGCGCCGGGCAGCCGCAGCTTGAGGAACTGCACCCGGCGGGTCGCCGTGTGCATGCGGAACAGGTCGAGGTGGTTGCGGTCGGCCGACAGCAGCCCCAGCAGCGTGTTGCTGAGGATCGGGAACACCGAGATCATGAACGAGATCACGATCACCGAGGTCTGGTTGTAGCCGAACCACAGCACGATCACCGGCGCGACCGCGACGATCGGGACGGTCTGCAGCAGCACCGCGTACGGGTAGAAGCTGCGCTCCAGCGGCTTGGCCAGGCTCATCACGATCGCGCCGACCATCCCGACGACGATGGCGAGCAGGAACCCGGCCGCCGCCTCCACGAAGGTGATCCGCAGGCCGGACAGCAGCGTCCCGGCGTTGTCGACGGCGGCCTGGTACACCGCGTTCGGACGCGGCAGCAGGTAGTTCGTCGAGCCGTACACGGTCGCCGACAGCAGCCACCAGCCGCCGACGACCAGGACGAACACCAGCGCCGGCGGGCCGGCGGTGCGCACGATCTTGCTGTTCAACGGGAGACCTCCCTCAGGCAGGCGGCGACCTCGGCGCCGAGCGCCGAGAACTCCGGGGTTTCGCGCAGGGTGGGGGAGCGGGGGTACTCGAAGGGGATCTCGAAGATCCGCTCGACCCGGCCGGGGCGCGGCGACATCACGACCACCCGGTGCGAGAGGTAGATCGCCTCGTACAGGTTGTGGGTGACGAAGACCGAGGTGAACCCCTCGGCGCCCCAGATGCGCAGCAGCTCGTCCTGGAGGGTCTCGCGGGTGATCTCATCGAGCGCCGAGAACGGCTCGTCCATCAGGAAGAACTTCGGGCGCAGCGCGAGCGCCCTGGCCAGCGACAGCCGCATCCGCATGCCGCCCGACAGGTTGCGCGGGTAGGACTTCTCGAAGCCGGCGAGGCCGACCATCTTCAGCGCCGCCGCGGCGCGTTCGACCCTTTCCTCCTTCGGGACGCCTTCCAGTTCGAGGAGCAGCCGGGCGTTGCGTTCCACGGTCCGCCACGGCAGCAGCGTCGGGTCCTGGAACACGAACGCCCTGCGGTGCTCGTCGGGGAGTTCGACCGTTCCCGCGCTGGGCTCGGTCAGCCCGGCGATGATGCGCAGCAGGGTCGACTTCCCGCAGCCGGACGGGCCGAGCAGGCTCACGAACTCGCCCTCGGCCATGTCGAGATCGACTGGGGCGAGCGCCTCGGTCCCGTTCGGGAAGGTCTTGGCCACCGCGCGCACGCGGAGCCGTGCGGCTGCGGACACCTCGGCCGGGGGCGGGGATGCCTCCTGATGGGCCATGAGCCGTACACCGCCTTTCTGGAGTTGATCTCCTGTTACGGGTGGGACATCGGTCACTTGGTCGGCAGGAACTGGGTCGTGAAGGCCCCCTTCACGTCGGTGGAGCGCGGGACGAGCCCCGCCTCGGCGACCTGGTCGCGGATCCGCAGCCACTGCGCCTCGGACATCGAGCCGGGAGGGGAGGAGACCCAGCGCCCGGACCGCATCACCTGCGCGGCGAAGTCGACGACGCCGGGATCGGTGTCCTTGTTGGCGGCGAGGATCGCCTGCTTGCCGGTCGCCGGGTCGGCGCTGAAGGCGCTCCAGCCGCGCGCGACCCGCGCCACCACCGACCGGACCAGGTCCGGGTCGCGCTTGATGGTCTCCTCGGTCGTGAACAGCACGTTGCTGTACGCGGCGTAGCCGCCCTGGTCGGAGATCGACAGCGTGGTGACCGGGACGCCGTCGCGCTTGAGGTAGAACGGCTCGGACGTCACGTAGCACTGCTGGACGAGCCCCTTGTCCTTCTTGAACGCCGCCAGCGAGCCCGTGTAGTTGATCTCCTGGACGCGGTCCAGCTTGTAGTGCCGTTTGAGGTACTCCCACCAGGGGCGGCTCTGCACTTTGGCCACCCGCCGTCCGTCCAGGTCGGCGAAGCCCTTGACGCCCGACTCCGCGTGCGCGGTCAGGCAGGTGATGTTGGCCCGGAACGGGGCGAACACCGCCACGATCGGCAGGCCCTCGCGGCGCGCGACGAGCAGGTCGTCCGCGCCGGTCGCGACCCCGAAGACCGCCTTGCCCGCGGCGACCTGGGGGATCGTCTGGATGCCCGGCCCGCCGGGCAGTACCTTGATCGGCCGCTCCTTGGACCCCTCACCGGGCTTCTGCTCCGCCGCGTGGAAGTAGCCGCCCAGTTCGGCCTGGGGGAACCAGTTGGCGAGGATCGTGACCGGGCCTGACCCCGTC
The DNA here is from genome assembly GCF_004348735.1 of Actinomadura sp. KC06. Lineage (GTDB taxonomy): Bacteria > Actinomycetota > Actinomycetes > Streptosporangiales > Streptosporangiaceae > Spirillospora. The sequence continues at coordinate 4,323 of NZ_SMKT01000102.1, read as the reverse complement.
CCCTCGCGTGCGCAGCCGGCGGCGACCGGCGCCAGGACCGCCAGCAGCACGGCGGCGGCGGTCACCTTCCGGCGAGGCGCCGCCCGATGGAGCGAAACGGTCCGGCGGGTCGGAACCGTCCGGCAGGTCGGTGCTGTACGGGTCGGTGCCGGGCGGGGCGAGTCGGTGCGGGTCGGGGCGGTCCGGTCGGGCGACGGCTTGCGGGGACGTGGGAAGGCCATGCTTCCTCTCTCCGGCCAGGGTGCAGGGGAGACATCGGACGTCTCCATCGCAACTGGTAGGACATGTACCACTGGCCTGATGTGTGATATGCATTGTGTAGGTCAGCAACCACACGTTGGCAACCCCCCAAGGCATCGTTAACAAAGCCGTTACGGACGGTCCTGAATCCGCCCGGAAGGGATCAGCCCATGTCCGAAACCCCTCACCGCCCGGACTGGACACCGCTTCGGCTCCCCGCCGCGGACCACTCCTTCTTCCGCGCCGGCGGCCCGGAACTGGTCACCACAGACCCGACGACCGGCGAGACGGTCGCGGTGCTGGCCACGTCCACGCCCGCCGACGTCGAGGAGCTGGTGGGACGCGCCCGCCACGCGTTCCGCACCGCCCGGTGGCGCAACGACGGCGCGATCCGCGCCCGGGTCCTGTTCCGCTACGCCGAGGCGCTGCGCGCGAACGTGGAGAGGCTCGCCGTCCTGCTCACCCGCGAGCAGGGCAAGACGATCGGCGAGGCCCGGAGCGAGGTGCTGAGCTCGGCCGAGATGGTCGAGTTCTACGCGGGCATGGCCCGCACCCTCTACGGCCGCTCGATCGCGCTCGGCGACCATGCCCACGGCGTGGTGCTGCGCGAGCCGATCGGCGTCGTCGGGATCATCACGCCCTGGAACTGGCCGCTCGTCCTGCTGGTGCGGGCCCTCGCCCCGGCCCTGGCCGCCGGCAACGCCTGCGTCGTGAAGCCCGCCAGCCTCACCCCGGCCGTCACCGTCGAGGCGCTGGCGCCGCTCGCGGCCGACCCGGACCTGCCGGACGGGATCCTCGGCTGCGCGGTCGGCTCGGGCGGCGTCACCGGCGACGCGCTCGTCGGCCATCCCGACGTGCACATGATCGCCTTCACCGGCGAGACCGGCACCGGCGTGGGCGTGATGAAGCGCGCGGCCGACGACCTGCGCAAGGTGTCGCTGGAGCTGGGCGGCAAGTCGCCCAACATCGTCTTCGCCGACGCCCGCATGGACAAGGCCGTCGAAGGCGCGCTCAACGCGGTCTTCACCACCACCGGCCAGATCTGCACCGCGGGCAGCCGGTTGCTCGTCGAGGAATCGGTCCGCGAGGAGTTCGTCGGACGGCTGGCCGAGCGGACCCGCGCCCTGCGGCTCGGCGACCCGCTGGACCCGTCCACCCAGATCGGCCCGGTGGTGTCGCGCGGCCAGCAGCGCGAGGTGAACGGCTACATCGAGCTCGGCCGCAAGGAGGGCCGCATCCTGGCGGAGGCGGCGCTGCCCGGCGGCCTGCCCGAGGGCGCGTTCGTCGCGCCGACGCTGGTCGGCGGGCTGGCGCGCGACTCGCGGCTCGTCCAGGAGGAGATCTTCGGGCCGGTGCTGACCGTCCAGGGCTTCGCGGACGAGGACGAGGCGATCACGCTCGCCGAGGACACCGAGTTCGGGCTCGCGGCCGGAATCTGGACCACCGACCTCGACCGCGCCTGGCGGGTCGGGCGCGCGGTCAGCGCGGGCACCGTGTGGATCAACACCTACCACCACTTCTACGGCGAGGCCGAGGTCGGCGGGTTCAAGAGGTCGGGGCTGGGCCGCCAGCAGGGCGTCGAGGGCATCGCCGAATTCACCGAGACCAAGCACCTGAACTTCGATTCCAGCCCGACCCTCTGGTAACCGCCCGACCCTCTGGCACCCACCGAAATCCGAAGGAGAACGCCGATGCCGTTCGTCACCGTGCACCTGTGGGAGGGGCGCACCGTCGACCAGAAACGCGCGCTGGCCAAGGCCATCACCGACGCCATGGTCGAGCACGCGGGGGCGCGCCCGGACGGGCTGCACGTGGCCATCCAGGAGTACCCGAAGGAGAACTGGGCCCGCGCGGGCGTCCTCGGCACTGACAGGACCGACGCATGAGCGGCGAGAACGCGCTGGACGCGCTCATCCCGGAGAACACGGCGCTGCTCCTGATCGACATGCAGAACGCCTTCGTCCACGACGAGGGCACGCTGGGCGTCTCCGGCGTGGACGTCAAGCCCGCCCAGGCCACGATCGAGCCGGTCAGGCGGCTGGCGGAGGCGTTCCGCGCCGCGGGGCTGCCGGTGATCTGGACGAAGCAGGTCCACCTCGAAGCTGATAACGCGCGGGCGCGCAAGGTGCTGCCGTCCCACACCAGCAAGCGCAAGCGCGTGTCCGCGCTGTCGGGCTCCTGGGACGCCGCGTTCGTCGAGGAGCTGGCCGACCTCGCCGACGACCCCACCTACGTCGTCACCAAGCACAGGTTCGGCGCGTTCTACGAGACCCGGCTGCAGTCGCTGCTGGACATGCTCGGCGTGCGGGGCCTGTTCGTGGCGGGCGTCACCGCCAACGCCTGCGTGGAGACGACGCTGCGCGAGGCGTACCTGCGCGACTACGACGTCGTCGCGGTCACCGACGCGATCGCCGCCGTCCGGCCCGAGTGGACGGCCACCGCCGAGGCCGTCTGGGCGCACTACCTCGGTGTCCTGGCCACCAGCGACGAGGTGGCGTCCTGGCTGGAGCGGGCCGCGACGCCGCGCGCCCTGCAGGTCCACCACCTGCTGCTGGAGGCGGTCGACCTGGACGCATCCGTCGACTTCTACACGAACGTGCTGGGCTTCACCGTCCGCAAGCGGGAGGACTTCCGCGACGGGCGCCGCCTGGTGGTCACCCACCAGGGGCTCGGCCTCACCGAGGGCGGCACCGGAGCGGGCGGCACGCTGCAGCACCTGTGCTTCTCCGCGCGCGACGTCGACGGGCTCGCCGGACGCGCCCGCGCCGCCGGACACCGCATCGTGCGCGGCCCCGGGCCCGGCCCGTACGGACACACCGTCTACGTCGCCGACCCCGACGGCCATGAGATCGAGCTCGTCGAAGTCGAACCGTCCACGCCCTGACCCGGGGAGACCCCTTGAAGATCAACGACATCCAGGTCCACCTGGTGCGGCTGCCCGCCCGCCGCGACCACAACTGGGCCTCGAAGATGAACACGCCCATCGGGCACCACGCCATCGTCGAGCTGTCCACCGACGAGGGCGTCACCGGCTGGGGCGAGGCGCCCGCCGGGGGCACCTGGGGCGGCGCCCACATGCGGTACTACGGGGAGACGCCGGAGACCGTCCGGCACATCGTCCTGGACCATCTCCGGCACGCGGTCACCGGCCTCGACCCCGCCGACATCGGCGCGCTGCACGCCCGCATGGACAAGGTGGTCAAGGGCCACCCGTACGCCAAGGCCGCCATCGACGTCGCCTGCTACGACGCGGCGGGCAAGGCGCTCGGCGTCCCCGTCTCGACCCTGCTCGGCGGACGGCACCGCGACGGCATCGAGGTCGCGCACTCGCTCGGCATCATGGACCTGGACCGCTGCTACGACGAGGCCGAGCAGGCCGTCGCCGAAGGCGCGCGGACCATCAAGTGCAAGACCGGCCTGGACCCCGAGCGCGACGTCACGCTGGTGCGCGAGCTCCGCCGCCGCCTCGGCGACGAGGTCAAGATCCGGGTGGACGGGAACGAGGGGTACGCGTCCGTCCACCAGGCGATCGAGGTGACCCGGCGGCAGGAGGAGCACGGCATCCTGCTGTGCGAGCAGCCGTTGCCCGGCACTCGGGACCTGGCCCGGGTGGCGTCCCGGATCGACAGCCCGGTCATGGCGGACGAGTCGGCCTGGACCGTCCACGACATCCTGGAACTGCACGACCTCGACGCGGCGGCCTGCTTCTCCTGCTACGTCACCAAGCCCGGCGGCCTCTACCGGGCGCGGCGGCAGGCCGAGATCGCCGAGGAACTCGGCATGTACTGCGACATCGGCGGCTCCATCGAGACCGGCATCGGCAACGCCGCCAACCTCCAGCTGGGCGCCGCGCTGCGCATCGCCACGCTGCCGAGCGTCTGCCCGGTGTCCAGGCCCGCCGGATCGGACGGCCCCGACATCGCCGGGATCTACTACCTCGACGACCTGATCACCGAGCCGTTCCGCTTCGTCGACGGGCAGGTCATGACGCCGGACGGCCCCGGCCTCGGCATCGAGGTCGACCGCGCGAAGATCGACAAGTACCGGGTATGAGGGTCGCGGTGCTCGGGGCCGGGGCGGGCG
>NZ_SMKT01000101.1 GCF_004348735.1 Actinomadura sp. KC06 | reverse complement strand
GGTTGGGGACGTAGGCGTGAGGGTTGGGTTGGGGTGCCAGACCGAGGGGATCAGGGCTGCTGTATCCGGCTGTGGAAGGGTCGTAATAGCGGCGGTAATTGTAGTGGAGGCCCGTTTCGGGGTCGTGATATTGGCCTGGCAAGCGCAGAGGACAGGGCGGCGGTCGGTCCGCATTGCTCGCGCCCCAAGTGTTCAGAGCGATGGGGATGACGGTGCCGCTCGCATCGATGAGTTCTGTGGGGGCGCCGACCAGGTCGGTGATGATGGCGTGGAACTGGTGGTCGATCCATTCTTGGGGCGCGGCAGCAGCGGGGAGGCGCTCGGTTTGGGTGAGCGGTGCGTGGGTGCCCGGCCGGTAGGTCCAGGTGGTGGTGCGCGGGGCTTGGTTCTGGGTGTGGATGTGGTGGACCTGCTCGGCGAGGCGGGTGCCGTCCCAGGCGTAGGTGTAGGTCTGCAGGAGCGTGGTGCCGTCGGGCGCGTACTGGTGCTTGGCGATGCGGCGGCCGAAGGGATCGTACTGATAGCGCCAGCGTGAGCCACCGGGTGTTTCGGCGGAGGTGAGGCGGTCGTCGGCGTCCCAGTGGAACCGCCACGTACGGCGTTTGCCGGACAGAGTGACTCGTTCACGCAGGACGATGCGGCCTTGCGCGTCGTGTTCGTAGCGGGTGCGTCCGGCGCGGCGGATCAGGGTGCCGGTGTATTCACGCGGGCCGGATTCGCCAGCGTCTTCCGAGGTGGCCTGGTCGGCGCGGCTCAGGTTGCCGGCGGAATCGTATGCATAGCGTTCGGTCCACTCTTGGACGGTGACGGTGGTGATCCGGCCGAAAGGGTCCAGTGTGTAGGTGCGGTCGCCGGTGAGCCGGTCGGTGACGCCGGTGAGATTGCCGTCGGGACGGTAAGCGTAGGTGCGGTGCTGCAGTAGGCGAGCCTGGTCGGTGCCCGGGGCGGGGGCGCCCCACAGGGTTTGGGTGGTGAGTCGGCCCGCAGTGTCCCATTGCTGGGCCAGGGCAGTGCCGGCGCCTATGCGGCGGCCGGTTTCGCGGCCCGCGGGATCATGGGTGAAGGTGAGCGCATGCCCGCCGGTGGTGAGCTGGGCGGGGATGCCGGTGGGAGTGTAGGTCCAGGCTTCCTCGGCGCCGGACGGGGTGCGGCGGGTACGGACGCGGCCGAGCGGATCGCGGGTGTAGGAGGTGGCGGTGCCGTTGACGGTCTCGGTGAGGATGCGGCCGAGCGGATCGCGGTCCAGTCGCAGGTCGGTGTCGGGACCGGTTGCACGGACGAGGCCGCCCATCGGGTCGTAGGCGTAAGTGGTGACCTGGTCGCCGGACGTTTTCTCCAGCGGGTTGCCGAGCGGATCGCGAGTGTAGGTGACGGTCTGGCCGACACCGTTGGTGCGGGCGGTGACGCGTCCTGCGGCGTCGAGTGTGTAGCTGAGCGTGCGGCCGTTGAAGTCGGTCTCGCCGGTCAGGCGTCCCGCCGAATCGTACGTGTATTGCCAGGTCAGGCCAGCGTCGTTGGTGACGGTCGCGAGTCGCCGTTCGGCGTCGTGGGTGAAGGTCAGGGTCGATCCGTCCGAGCGGATCACCGCCGTGGGCAGGTCGAGGGGACCGTATTCGGTACGGGTGGTCTGGCCGAGGGGGTCGATGTGCTCGACCCGGTTGCCTTCACCGTCATAACGCCACCGCTCGATCGTCCCGTCCGGGAAGGTCATCGAGGCGGGTCGTCCCTCGATGGTCCAGGTGAGTGCGGTGCGCGCGCCGGTCGGGTCGATGAAATCGGTCAGGCGGCCCATCGCGTCGTAGGTGCGGTGGGAGGCGGCGCCGGATGCGTCGGTGATCGTGATCGGCAGGCCGGCCTCGTTGAGGTCGGCGCGGGTGGTGTGGCCGAGCGCATCGGTCGCCGAGACCAGCCCGCCGCGCTCGTCGTACGCGAAGGTGGTGACCGCCCCGGTGGGGTCGGTCTCGGCGGCGAGGTTGCCGCGCTCGTCGTACTGCCACCGCCATGTGTTCCCGTCCGGCCAGATCCATTGGACTGGCCGGTTCAGCTCGTTGTACTCGGTCAGGCTGGATGTTCCATCGGGGTAGGCGACGCCGGTGAGGTTGCCGCGCTCATCATGGCTGTACCGCGTTGTGTGGCCGAGGGGGTCGGTACGTGACAGCAGCCGGTCGTACTCATCCCATTCGGAGCGAGTGATATTGCCGAGCGGGTCGGTCTCCTCGACGACCTGGCCGTACTGGTTGTAGCGGTGGGTCGTCGTGTGCCCCAGAGCGTCGGTGACCAGAGTGCGGCGATTGTCCGGATCATAGGTGAACGTCGTGTTCAGACGGCCTTCGGAGCCTTCGCCGCGTACGGCGCGACCTTGTTCGTCGTAGGTGTAGCGGTACCAATGCTGGTTGCGGTCCACCCACCCGGTCAGCCGGTGCTCGTCGTCGTAGCTGAAGCGCTGCGGGACGTTCGAGGAGTCGTAGACCTCGGTAAGGTCGCCGACGCCGCTGTAACCGAACCGGACCAGGCCGGTCCCGTCCAGGGTCCGCAGTGCGGTGATGCAACGGTCGCCGGTGTCGGTGGGAGCGGTGTCGATGAGGATGCGGTAACCGCCCGAATGACGGATCTCGGTCAGGATCTGGTCCTCGTAGAGCAGGTCGATGCGATTGCCATTGCGGTCGGTGACCGCGGTCAGCGGCAGCCGGGACCAGCCCATCTCCTCACCCGGTTCGGGGAAATGCAATGTGCGTCCCGAATACGGGTCGGTGAGGGTGTAGCCGCCGTCGGAGGTGAGGGTCAGCGGATGGCGAGGCCCGGTGCTCGGCATGAACGCGACGTTCGGCACCAGATATTGCGGATACGTGCGGACGGTGGCGTCCGCGCCGAGGAAATGCACGCCCTCGCTGTCGAGTTCGAGGGCCTGGTCGAGGGTGGAGCCCCAGGAGACACCGAACCAGCCGCCCGCTCGGTAGGAGGAGATGTGCGTCCGCTCCAGAAGCAGCGGCAGGACGCCCGGTAAGGACACGTCCACCTGCGACAACAGCACATCCCCGGTGACGATGCTGATCGGGTCGCCGCCCTTGGGCGTATTTTCGGTGGGACGCGCCTGCGACTGCGGGCTGCCGTTCCGGCGACCGCCGTCACGGGGACCACCCCGGCTGCCGGGACTACGGCCGTTCGGACTCGGCGCTCCCCCACGGCCGCGTCCGCGCCGCTTGGGGGCCGGGAAGAAGTCACCGGCCATCTTCCCGAACACGCCACGGGCCGCCCGGCCGCCTCTGGCACCGCCCCGTCCGCGCGGACCACCGCGCCTACCCATGAGGAACGGCCGTCCGACGAGAACCCCTCACAACAACCCCCAATTAAACGCATCAGCACAGGTGAGACGAAATTGTGGTCATGTCGCGGGGGTGATCAGATACTAACATCTTCATCAGACCAATATACAAAAGGGACATTTCAAAATAGAGGTTGTGGACAGAGAATTAATAGCTGCCCATCGTCTGACCTCGAATAGCGCTCGCATCAAGCCCGAAGCCGATCGGAGCCGGGGCGGAACGGGGCGCGGAGCCGGGTCCCGACCATGCCTGCAGGACGGGTTTCTGACCCGTCTCTGGTCTCGGGAAAACCACCGGGACGAGCAGAACGTCAGGAGTTGCCGTAAACGAGGAGGACCACCGTTGCCTCGCGGCCAATACCGATCACCGCACAATCAAGCATGTGCCCGCAAACGGGATTCGCCGGCTTGCCAGTGTGCAGAATTGCGCGGTTCGCGGGCTGGACCGGCTTCAGGGGAAGCGCGGGGTGTTCTGGAGACGGGTCAGGAGGGTCGTTAGGCCACGGATTGTTTCGTGGCCGTGTTTGGTGGTGAGGGTTTGTTCGTGGGTGCGGGCTAGGGATTCCAGGCGGGCTAGTTTGGTGCGGCCCAGGTCTGAGACGTGGACGGAGACTCGGCGGCGGTCGCGGGACGACTGGGAGCGGTACAGGTAGGCCGAGTCGGCCAGCGAGTCGACTATGCGGGTCAGGGTCGGATGCGGGATTTCGACTATGACCGCTAGTTCGCCCATTGAGATGTCGTCGGCTCGGGCCAGGGTGCGCAGGACGCGCCATTGCTCGACGGACGTGTTCTCCTCGTCGAGGAAGGCGCCCAGGTCGCGGGCGAGGGCGCGTTGGGTGCGGGTGAGGAGGTCGACGAGTTCGGTGTTCGCCGTCCGGTCCAGAGTCGTGTCGTGTCGCCGCTCGGCCACGCTGTGCCCTCCCTCGCCCGGCCGCCCTGCCGAGAGCATACTTGCCAGGTCATGGACGGTTCGGTGGTACTGCGGGACAGCGCGGAGCTATTGGTCTCCGGGCCGGACGCCTCGGTGCTGCGGTTGGTGTTGCTGCTGCCGTTGTCTGGGCCGCTCGGGTTGACCGGGCCGTCGGGGTTGAGTGCGGCCTATCTGGCTGCGTCCGAGGTCAACGCGGCTGGGCTCGGGGTTGAGCTTGTGCCCGTCGATGCCGGACGGGCGCCGGGAGCGGTGGCGGCGGAGGCGCGGCTGCTGGCGGACGCGGGGCTGGTGGACGCGTTCGTCGGGTTTCACACGAGTGATGTGCACAGGGCGCTGGACGTGGCGTTGCGCGAACGGGTGCCTTATGTGTTCACGCCTCCGCATGAAGGGGGGCCGCGGGGAGACGGTGTGGTGCTGCTCGGCGACGAGCCGGCGCGGCAGCTCGGTCCGGCGGTGCGGTGGTTGAGCGAGCGGCTGAGGCTGCGGCGGTGGGCGCTGATCGGGAACGACTACATCTGGCCGCGGTCGGTGCATCGGGCGGCCTCGCGGGTGGTTCGGGCGCTGGGGGCGGACGTGGTGTACGAGCGGCTCGTACCGTTTCCGTGGGCGGACGGGGAAGCGGGCTTTGAGCGGCTTGTGGAGGAGCTAAGGCAGGTCCGTGCCGAGGCTGTGCTTCTCAGCCTGGTCGGGCGGGATCTTGCTGTCTTCAATCGGGTGTTCTCCGCGTCGCGGCTTGCAGGGCGGGTGGTGCGGTTGTCCGGGGCGCTGGAGGAGAACGTGTTGCTGGCTGGGGGCGGCGACGACAGCGGGGAGCTGTATTCGGCGATGCGGTCGTTCGCCGGGCAGGGGGACGAGCGGCGGATCGCCCTGGCGGAGCGGCATCGGGCGGTGTTCGGGCCGAGCGGTCCCGTTCTCGACGCCTATGCGGAGGGGTGTTACGACGGCGTCCATCTGCTGGTGGCGCTCGCGGCCACGGGGGTGCTGAGCGCGCGGCGGGCCAAGGCGGCGTCCGAGCGGCTCCTCGCGGGTGCGGGAGATCCGCGGAGCTGGGCGTGCGCGCCGCTGGGGCCGCCGCGGACGGGCGGGTTTCTGGCCAGGGCGGACGGCCTCGACCTGACCGTGATCACCCGGCTCTGAGGTCTTTTCGAGTAAAAGCTTTTCATTTGAAAAGAATGATTCTAGGCTGCGCGCTGGATCCGCGGGGTTCCCGGTACTCCTCGCGGCGAAGGAGGACACCGTGACCGTCGAGGAAGCGCGGCCGGAAGGTCGAGAAGGTCCTGAAAGCATCGAGCGCTACGGGTACAAGCAGGAGCTGCGGCGGTCGCTCGGGTTCAAGGACCTGGTCGTCTACGGGCTGGTCTTCATGGTCCCGATCGCCCCGTTCGGGATCTTCGGCAGCGTCTTCCAGGGCTCGGGCGGCATGGTCGCGCTCGCGTACGCGGTCGGGATGCTGGTCATGCTGTTCACCGCGGGGTCGTACTGGCAGATGGCGCGGGCGTTCCCGATGGCGGGCTCCGTCTACACCTACGCCGGACGCGGCATCACGCAGCCGGTCGGGTTCCTCGCCGGGTGGATGATCTTTCTCGACTACGTGCTGGTCCCGGCGCTGCTGTACCTGATCGCGGGCGTGGCGATGAACTCGCTCGTGCCGGACGTCCCGGTGTGGCTCTGGCTCGTCGGCTTCGTCATCCTCAACACGGCCGTCAACTTCTTCGGCATCGAGATGACCGCGCGGATCACCCGCATCATGCTGGTCGCCGAGCTGATCGTCCTGACGATCTTCCTGGTGGTCGGCGTCGTGGCGCTGGCCCAGGGCAAGGGGCACGACGGCGGGAGCCTCACGCCGATCTTCAACGACGAGACGTTCTCGTGGAGCCTGGTGTTCGGCGCCGTGTCGATCGCGGTATTGAGCTTCCTGGGCTTCGACGGCATCTCGACGCTGGCGGAGGAGAACCGCGAGTCCGCCCGCGCCATCGGACGGTCGATGGTGGCCGCGCTGCTGCTGGTCGGCGTGCTGTTCATCGTCCAGACCTGGGTGGCGTCGCTGCTCGTGGAAAACCCGGACAAGCTGATCTCGGACGGCGACCCCGAGGGCACCTCCTTCTACGACGCCGCCGATGTCGCGGGCGGGGTCTGGCTGGCCAAGCTCACCGCAGCGGCCACCGCGATCGCATGGGGGTTCGCCAACTCCCTGGTCGCGCAGGCCGCGACGTCCCGGCTGCTGTACGCCATGGCGCGCGACAGGCAGCTGCCCGGCTTCCTCGCCAAGGTGCACGCCAAGCGGCAGGTGCCGGTGAACGCGACGCTGCTGGTCGCCATCATCTCGCTGGCCCTCGGCCTCTACATGGAGCAGCGGGACGACGGCATCACGCTGCTCAGCTCGCTGGTCAACTTCGGTGCGATGACGGCCTTCCTGACATTGCACGTTTCGGTCGTCGTCCACTACGTGGTGCGGTCGAGAAGCCGGAACTGGTGGGCCCATCTGATCGTGCCAGTGGTCGGCTTCTGCTTCCTCGGCTACGTCGTCTACAACGCGGACGTCGCCGCGCAGGAGCTCGGGTTCATCTGGCTCGGCATCGGCGTCGTCGTGCTGATCGTGCTGCTGGCCATGCACCGCCGTCCGACGCTGTCGGGCATCGCGGGCGACGGCGGCAAGGAAGACCGCGACGGGTGACTTCCCGGTCAGCTGCCGTGAAGGATGACTCTGCGGAGCCGGCCGGACAGATGGCGGTGGAACTCGGCGCGATCGTTGGACCGCGGGAAGGGCCCGTCCGGGACGGGGACGCCGAGGAACGCGCACAGCGGCTCCCACCCCTCCGCGACGTCGAAGACCAGCAGCCGCCCGTCCGGGATCGCGGCCTTGACCTCGGCGACGTGCCGGTGGAAGACGTCGAGGACGTGGTCGCGGTCCTCGATGCGCCCGCCGAACGCGCGGTCCACGATGGTCGTCTCGACGAGGTCGTTGAGGCGGGCGAGGTCCGGTGACCGCCGCGCCACCAGCCACCGGACGATCCGCTGCCGCGGCGACGGCCGGCGCTCCCCCTGGATGTGGTCGAAGATCGTGGACGAGATGCTGTCGTACCACCGTGCGGGGTCGCGGACGGTCAGGACCACCTTCGCGTCCGGGTAATGATCGGCGAGTTCCCGCCAGTAGGACGCCGCCGGCCAGTCCACCGCCGACGCGTATCCGGCGAAGACCTCGTCCCAGTCAGGGTCTCCGCCGTCCTCCGTGTCGAGCCAGTGCCGGATGCGGTGCGGTTCCGAGATGACGCCCCACATGTGGTAGCAGGGGCCGAAGCCGAGCTGTTCCAGCGCGGTCTGGAGGGAGGCCGTGCCGGTCCGTCCGAAGCCCGCTCCCAGCACCTTCATCGCGACTCCGTTCCGCTGATCCGCGTGTGATCCGCACCGTTCGTTATCCGAACCGTCTGTGATCCGTACCGTCCGCGTTCGCGGTGATCGCACAGAATTGTCGGTAGACGCGAAGAATACGGCAATGATCTACTTCCGACCACTTCTGGACGGGCCGTCCGGAACGGCGGTCAGCGGCCGCGGAGGATCAGGCGGGCCAGGCGGCGCGGGCGTTTGCCGTGCCAGGCGGCGCGCTCGTTCGACTGCGGGAACGGCTCGTCCGGGACGGGGACGCCGAGGAACGCGCACAGCGGCCCCCAGCCCTCCGCGACGTCGAAGACCAGCAGCCGCCCGTCCGGGATCGCGGCCTTGACCTCGGCGATGTGCCGGTCGAAGACGTCGAGGACGTGGTCGCGGTCGTCGATGCGCCCACCGAACACCCGGTCCATGACCGTTGCCCGGGCCATGCGGGGATAGAGCGCGAAGTCCGGCGACCGCCGCTTGACCAGCCATCGGACGATCCTCCGCCGCAGCGGCAGCCGCCGTTCCGCCAGAGCGCGGGCGAAGATCGTGGACGCGACGCTGTCGTACCACCGCTCAGGGTCGCGGACGGTCAGGACCACCTTCGCGTCGGGATAGTGGTCGGCGAGTTCCCGCCAATAGGACGAGGCGGGCCAGTCCAGCGCCGACCGGTACCCGGCGAACACGTCGTTCCAGTCGGCCGCGTGCCCCTCGCCGATGTCGAGCCATTGCCGGATGCGGCGCGGCTCCGCGATGACGGACGACATGTGATAGCAGGGGCCGAAGTCGAGCCGTTCCAAGGCAGCCTTCAGGGAGGCGGTGCCCGTCCTGCCGAAACCCGCGCCGATCACCTTCATGGCGCCTCCATCCGAACGTTCTTCTGATCGGCCTCTGATCCTTGCCGCCTACATTGCGATGGACGAACCGCATTGTGGGCGTAATCGAGGAGTCGGGCAATGAGTCTTTTTCCGGGATCCCTTCTTGACGCGCTGCGCGAGTCGCCGGGCACCGCGGCGTTCGAGCATGCCGGACGGGTCGTCTCCCGGGACGAGTTGCTGCAGCTCATCGGCATGCTGGCGACCGGTTTGAAGGACGCGGGGCTCGGCCCTGGCGACGGGCTCGCGGTCCGTACGTCCGTCTCACCGGAGGCGTTCGCCGCGCACATCGCCGCGCACGTGGTCGGCTGCCGCGTCGTCGGCGTCCGGCCGGGGTACGCCGCAGGGCAGCTCGCGCACGTGCTCGGAATGGACGTCGACGCCCTCCTCATCGATCCGGAGACCGCGTCGCCGGACCTCCTGGAAGCCGCCGGCCCGACGCCCATCCTGTCGCTCGGCGGGACGGCTTTCAACGCACGCGACCTCCTGGACGGCCCGGATACCGCGACGCTCGACATCACCGCCCGGCCCGACGATGTGGCCCTGCTGGCCTTCACCAGCGGCAGCACCGGACGTCCCAAAGGCTGCGCGGTCACCTACCGGGCGTTGAGCGAGCACTGGGCGTGGCAGCCGCGCGTCTGGGGCCCGGTCGCCGCCGGGTTCGCCGAGGCGTTCGAGCGGTACATGCTGTTCGGGACGCTGGCCAGCATGGTCGTGTTCGAGTTCGTCGCGCCGTGCCTGCTGGGCGGCGGCACCGCCGTGATCCCCGAGGACGACGGCCGCCCGATCTTCCCGTACGCGATCGAGCGCCACGGGATCACCGGATCGATCGTGACCGTCCCGCGCCTGGGACAGATGCTCGACCTCCTCCGGGACGACCCTGCCGACGTGAGCAGCCTGCGCGCGCTGATGGTGTCGGGGTCACCGCTCGGCCCGCACCGGCTGGCGGAGGCGGTGGAGCGGCTCGGACCGGTCGTCTACAACGGGTACGGGCAGACGGAGGCGGGCTCGATCTCGATGCTGACGCCCGCCGACATCGCGGCGGGCCGTCTGGCGTCGGTCGGACGTCCGCACCCGGGTGTCGAGATCAGCGTCCGCGACGACGCCGAGAGCGAGATCGGCCGGGGGCGGACGGGCGAGATCCACGTCCGCAGCCCGTACATGATGACGCGCTACTGGGACGACCCGGAGGAGAACCGCGACACGCTCCGGGACGGCTGGGTCCGCACCCGCGACCTCGGCCATCTCGACGCGGACGGCTACCTCCACCTCGACGGCCGCACCCGCGAGGCCGTGATGGTCAACGCGATGGTGGTGTACGCGGGCCCGATCGAGCGGGTGCTGGCCGGGCATCCGGACGTCGCCGAGGCGTACGTGGTCGGGGCGCCGGACGAGCGCACCGGCGAAGCCGTCCACGCGTTCATCATCCCGGCGTCGGAACGCTCCCCCGACGGCACGGCGCTGAAGGAGATGGCAGCGCTCGTCCAGGACGAACTCGGCGAGGACAGCGTCCCGCAGACGATCACCATCGTGCCCGCCGTGCCAGCCGACGCCGGCGGCAAGCCCGACAAGCGGGCCCTGCTCAAGATCGTCCGCCCGGGCCGCTGACGACTCGCGTTTCTGATCAACCTCTGAGATTCGCCGCCTTCACTTGGGTTGACCGTTCAATCACATCGTCGTCGCGGTGGAGGGTGTCGTGGTGAACCAACCCCTGGACTACCTGGTCATCGGCGCCGGGCCGGCCGGCCTGCAGCTGGGCCACCTCCTCAAGAAGGCCGGGCGGAGGCATCTGATCCTGGAGGCGGGTCCGGCGCCGGGAATGTTCTTCCGGACGTTCCCGCGCCACCGCCAGCTCATCTCCAGCAACAAGAAGCACACCGGGACGGACGACCCGGAGCTCAACCTTCGTATGGACTGGAACTCGCTGCTGTCCGACGACCCGGAATTGCTGTTCACCCGCTATAGCGACCGCTATTTCCCCGCCGCCGACGACATGGTCCGCTATCTCAGCGACTTCGCCGAGCGCTGCGACCTCGACATCGCCTACAACACCCGGGCCGTGAGCATCACCAAGGACGGCCAGGGCCGCTTTCAGGTGATCGACGACCGGGGCGAGACCCGGACGGCCGAACGGCTGATCATCGCGGCGGGCTTCACCCGCGCGAACGTCCCGCCGATTCCGGGCATCGAGACCGCCGACCTGTACGGCGACCATTCCACCGACCCCGCCGAGTACGTGGACAAGCGCGTCCTGATCCTGGGCAAGGGGAACTCCGCGTTCGAGACGGCGGAGAACCTGATCGAGTCGGCCGCGGTGATCCACGTCGCCGGGCCGCGCTCCCTCCGGCTGGCGTGGCGGACGCACTTCGTCGGCCATCTGCGCGCCGTCAACAACAATTTCCTCGACACCTACCAGCTGAAGTCGCAGAACGCGATCCTGGACGGCGAGGTCCGCCGCATCGAGCGGCGGCCGGACGGCGGCTACCTCGCCACGGTCGCGTTCACCCGCGTGGACGAGGTCACCAAGGACATCCCGTACGACCGGGTGATCGTCTGCACGGGGTTCCGCGTGGACGCCTCGGTGTTCGGCGACGGCTGCCGCCCGGAGCTGACGATCAACGGCAGGTTCCCGGCGCTCACGCCCGCGTACGAGTCGGTGAACGTCCCCGGCCTGTTCTTCGCCGGGACGCTGACGCAGTCACGCGACTTCAAGCACGGGACCAGCGGCTTCATCCACGGCTTCCGCTACGGCACACGCGCGCTGCACCGCATCATGGAGCACCGCTACCACGCCACGGAGTGGCCTGGTCAGAAGCTCACCACCGACCCGAAGGAACTCGCGGCGGCGGTGCTGGCCCGGGTCAACCGCAGCTCGGCGCTCTGGCAGCAGTTCGGCGTCCTCGCCGACATGATCGTCCTGGACGACGCGGGCGGCGCCCGCTACCTGGAGGAGGTGCCGGCCGACTACCGGGACGCGCCCGTCTCCGCCGCCGGGCCCGGCGGCTTCTTCACGATCACGCTGGACTACGGGCCCGACCACGACAAGATCGACCCGTTCGACGTCTCGGTCGCGCGGATCAGCCAGAGCGACTCCGGCAACGCGCACGAGGGCCACTACCTGCATCCGATCGTCCGGCATCACCGGGACGGGGCGGTGACGGCCGTCCACCACGTCACCGAGAACCTGGAGAACGAGTGGACGTCCGAGGACGTCCACGCCGAGCCGCTGCGGGCGTTCTTCGCCCGGCAGACCGCGTCCACCCCGGTCTGACCATGCGGCCGTCAAGCCCACCGCCGGAACCGGCCGCCGGGCGCCCGCCGAAACCGCCGCCGGCGAGCGTGCGGGAGTTCGAGGCCGCCGCCCGCGAGCGCCTCGATCCGGTGCACTACGACTACTTCGCGGGCGGCGCGGGCGACGAGGTCACGCTGCGCGCCAACGAGGCCGCGTTCGGACGGCTCGCGCTGCTCCCCCGCGTCCTGCGCGGCGCGGAGAAGCCGGAGCTGGGCGTCACGCTGCTCGGTGACGCGCCGGGCGGGAGCGCGTCCATGCCGGTGCTGGTGGCGCCGACCGCGTTCCACCGGCTCGCCGACCCCGAGGGCGAGCGGGCCACGGCCCGGGCGGCGGCAGCCGCGGAGACGATCATGATGGTGAGCATGGCCTCGACCGTGGCCGTCGAGGACGTGGCCGCCGCCGCGCCGGGGGCCCGGCTGTGGTTCCAGCTCTTCGTCCAGCCGGACATGGCGTTCACCGAGACGCTCGTCCGGCGCGCGGAGGCGGCCGGGTGCGGCGCGCTGGTCGTCACGGTCGACTCGCCGGTCTTCGGCACGCGCGGACGGGACGAGCGCAACGGCTTCCACGACCTCCCCGACGGCCTGTGCTGCGAGAACATGCGCGACGGCGACCGCGTCCGCCCGATCGAGTTCTCCCCCGCGATCTCCTGGGACCACATCGCGCGGCTCACCGGGATGACCTCCCTTCCGATCGTGCTCAAGGGCGTCCTGCACCCCTCCGACGCCCGGACGGCGCTCGATCACGGCGTGTCGGCGCTGATCGTCTCGAACCACGGCGGCCGGCAGCTCGACACGGTCCCGGCCACCGTCGACGTCCTGCCGGAGATCGTGGCCGCGGTGGGCGGCGCGGCGCCGGTGCTGCTGGACGGCGGCGTCCGGCGCGGCACCGACGTGCTGAAGGCGCTGGCGCTCGGCGCCGACGCGGTCGCGGTCGGACGGCCGGTGGTCTGGGGCCTGGGCGCGGACGGCGAGAGGGGAGCCGTCCGCGTCCTGGAACTCCTGCGGGCGGAGGTCGAGGAGGCGCTGGCGCTGTGCGGGGTCGCGTCCGTCCGCGACCTCGAGCCGGGCATGGTGCGGCGGCTGAGGCGGCCGTGGTGACGGCGCTGATCGCGGTCGCCGCGGTGGCCGCCGTGCTGAGCCTGCCGTGGTGGCTGCCCGGCCGGATCGTGTCCCTGCGCGGACGCCTGTTCGCCCGCATCAACGGCGACGAGGGCATCGCCGTCCCCGGCGACCTGATCGGCGTGGAACGCTTCAGGGAGGTCTACGGGCACCCGGCGGCGGGCGGGCGGAGCAAGGGCGCCGCGCTGTCGGACCTGTTCTGGTACTGGCTGTCGCCGGGCGCGCACGTCCACCAGGAGCATCTGGAGGCGGGCGAGCGCTACGACGAGGTCGCCCGGACGACGCGCCGCTACCTCGCCGTCCCGCGCGCCGAGGCGGAGGAGCTGGCGCACCGCTGCGTCACCCGCGTCCTGCGCGAGCAGGACCTGCGCAAGGGAACAGGGCGCGGAGACGCGGCGCGGCTGGTTCGGCTGCGCGACCTGATGATGCCGGTCTGGGCCGAGTTCTACTACGAGCTGGTGTTCGGCGAGCCCTGCCCCCGGACCGCCCGCGACCTGATCGTCGGGAACGCGGACGACGTCGTCACCGCGCTGAAGTGCTGCGGGCTCCGCCACATGAGCCGCCGCCACCGCCTGACCCGCTACCTCGCCGGGCGGCTGGACGACGTCCGCCATCCGCTGCCGAGCGGCCTGTCCGACGAGGAACGCGCCTACTACCTGCAAGGAACGTTCTTCAACACGGCCGTCGTGCAGATGTCGGAGGCGATGGCGCACCTGCTGATGGTCCTCGCGCGGCACCCGGACGCGGCGGCGACCGCGCTCACCGGCGACGACCGCGCCCTCGACGCGGTGATGCAGGAGGCGATGCGGCTCTACCCGCTGTTCGGCGTCGCGCACCGCATCACCACCGGCGACATCGACCTCGACGACGGGACGTCCATTCCGGAGGGCTCGGTGCTCTGCTTCGGATACCCCGAGTTCCACCGCGCCGGGTTCGCCGACCCGGGCCGTTTCGACCCGGACAGGTTCCGCGACGGGCCGGCCGCCAAGGACCTCAACCACATCCCGTTCGGCATCGCCGCGAACCGGCCCTGCCCGGCCTGGCGGCTCGCGCCGATCACGATGCGGGTCGCGGCGCGGGAGGTCGTGCGCCGGTACGCGCTCGCGTCGTCGGCCGCGCACACCAGGTCGATGCCCAACCGGGGGCCGTGCCTGCTCGTCCCCCGCCACGCGCCCCTCGCCCCTCGCGCCTGGACGCACCGGGCCGCGCTGCTGTTCATGTGGGCGCGGGACCGCGCCGAGGACGTGTGGCGCAGCCTCGTCCAGCTCGTCCTCGGCACCTACATGGTGTGGGACGCGCGCCGGCAGCGGCTCTGCGAACGCCATTTCGCCCACTTGGAGACCGATCATGCTTCCTCTCGCAGCGGCACCCGCTGAGGCGCTCGCGGCGGCGCCCGTCGATCCGAACCTCGACCTGGCGCTGAAGGTGCTGCCCGCCCTCATCGTCATCCTGCTCGCCGCCGCCGTGTGCGGGCGCCTGGCGCGGACGGTCGGCCAGCCACGCGTCCTCGGCGAGATGGTCGCCGGCGTCCTGCTGGGCCCGACGCTGTTCGGGCAGGTGTGGCCGGACGCGCAGGAGAAGGTGTTCCCGGACGAGGTCGTCCCGATCCTCTACATCCTGAGCACCGTCGGGCTGACCCTCTACATGTTCCTCGTCGGCGCGGGCCTGGACCATAGCGCCCAGACGCCGGGTGAGGGACGGCGCGCGTCGCTGCTCGCCCTGTCCGGGATCCTGCCGTCGCTCGTGCTCGGCTTCGCCGCCGGCGCGGTGCTGTGGGGCACGCTCTCGCGGGACGACGTCGGGCGCTGGCAGTTCGCGCTGTTCGTCGGTGGCGCGCTGTCGCTGACCGCTTTCCCGATGCTGGCCAGGATCCTGTACGAGCGGGGCCTGGAGAACTCGCCGCTCGGACGGCTGTCGCTGCTGGCCGCGTCCATCGACGACGCGGCGGCGTGGTGCCTGCTCGCCGTCCTGTCGGCGTGGCATCTCGGCACGGGCTCGGACTCGGCGCTGCGCACCATCGCGCTCGCGGCCGTGTTCGCGGCGGTGATGCTGCTGGTGGTCGCCCGGGCGCTGCGCCCGCTGGGGCGGGAGGTCGCCCGGACGGGCACGCTCAGCGCGACCGCGCTGTACATCGTCGTCATCGTGCCGATGACGGCGGGCTGGATCACCGACTGGATCGGCGTGTACTCGGTGTTCGGCGGGTTCATCGCCGGGCTCGCCATGCCCCGCGACCCGGCCTTCCGCGAGGCCCTGCACGCGCGGATGATGGGCGTCGTCTCGACGCTGCTGCTGCCGGTGTTCTTCGCCTTCTCCGGCCTGAACACCGAGCTCGCCGGCATCACCGGCGCCACGATGCTGCTCGCCTTCCTGCTGATCATGGCGGCGGGGTTCTGCGGGAAGTACTTCGGCTGCGCGTTCGCGATGCGCGGGCTCGGGTTCGGGTGGCGCGACTCCTACGCGGTCGGCGGGCTGATGAACGCGCGCGGCCTGATGATCCTCATCTTCATCAACATCGGGCTGGCGCAGGGCATGATCACCCGGGAGCTGTTCGCGATGCTGGTGCTCGTCGCGGTGATCACGACCGCGGGCGCCGTCCCGCTCTACCGGCTGGCGCTGCCGGAGCGGCTGGAGCGCGACCTCGTCCCGGACCAGAAGGAGGCCGCCGCACAGGCCGCCTGATGGCCCCGGCGCGCCCCGAGGGCGTTCACGCCAAGACGAGCACGGGGCCTCTTCGGTTCAAATTTAAAGAAAATTGTCCGATACTGTCCGGACTCTGGTCGCCCGGCGGCGGCGGTGGGAGCGTTGGACCGTGGCCGATCCAACGGGCCCCGGCGACCCGCCACGCCGGCTGTTGATCGTCGAGGACGACCGCGAGCTCACCCGGATGCTCGCCGGTCTGTTCGCCGAGCAGGGATACGCGGTCGACCTCGCGGCCGAGGGCCAGCGCGGGCTGCATCTCGGGCTGAGCCGGGACTACGACGCACTGATCATCGACCGCGGGCTGCCGGTGCTCGACGGCGTCGAGCTGCTCCGCCGGCTGCGCGGCCGGGGCATCACCGCGCCCGCGCTCGTGCTGACCGGGTACGGGTCGCTCGCCGACCGGGTCGCCGGGCTGGACGCGGGCGCCGAGGACTACCTCGTCAAGCCGTTCGAGATCGACGAGCTGCTCGCCCGGGTCCGGGCGCTGCACCGCCGGCATCTCGACCGGGCGCAGGTGCTGCCGCTCGGCGCGGGCCGGCTCGACCCGGGGTCCCGGCTCGTCAGCCTGCCGACCGGCGAGCACGTGGAGCTGTCCGGGCGGGAGGCGCGGCTGCTGATGGCGCTTGCGACCCGCCCCGCCCAGGTGCACACCCGCGCCTCGCTGCGGCAGCGGGTGTTCGACGAGGCCAGGACGGAGTCGATCGTGGACACCTACGTCTACTACCTGCGCGCCAAGCTCGGCGCGGACGTCGTCCGCACCGTGCGGGGCGTGGGCTACCGCCTGGGCAAGCTGTGAACGGCACGCCGCGAAGGGCCGGGACGTGAAGGGGCGGGACGCGAAAGGGCCGGATCTCGATCCGGACCGGCGGCTGCTGGCGCGGGCCCGGCGCCGCGTCACCGTCCAGATCGCGGCGGCCGCCGTCCTGCTGCTCACCACCCTCGGCGCGATCGTCTACCGCGAGGCGGCGGCCCACCTCGACGCCGCCGCCCGGCGCAGGCTCCGCCGGAGAATCGCCGCCGCGGAGGCCGCGGCCCTGCCCGTCGCGCTGCTGACCGGCCACGCGATCGCCCGCCGGGCGTTCGCGCCCCTGGAGAACGCCCTCGCCCGCCGCCGCCGGTTCGCCGCGGACGTCGGCCACGAGCTGCGCGCCCCGCTGACCCGACTGCACACCCGCGCGCAGCTCGCCGCGCGCCGCCTGCGGACCGGGACGGACGCCACCGCCGACGTCGACCGGCTCGTCACCGGCACCCGCCAGCTCGGCGAGATCGTCGAGGACGTACTGGTCGCGGCCCGGCTCGGACGCTGCCCGGCCGCGTCCGCCCCGGTCGACCTCGGCGCGCTCGCCGGCGAGCTGGCGGCGGCCGAGTCGGCCCGGGCGCTGGAGCGCGGCGTGACGATCGGCGTCGGCCGGGACGGCGGGCGGCTCGTCGTCCGGGGGTCGGAGCCGGCGCTGCGGCGGGTGCTGTCCGCGCTGGTCGACAACGCGCTCCGGCACACGCCGCCGGGCGGCCGGGTCCAGGTGACGGTGCGCCGCACGCGGGCGGCGGTGGAGCTGACCGTCCGCGACGACGGCGACGGCTTCGACCCGCGGGACGCCGAGCGCCTGTTCCGCCGTTCCCCCGACGGCCCGGCCCCGGACGGCCCGTCCGGTTTCGGGCTCGGTCTCGCCCTCGCCCGCGAGGTCGTGGACGGCCACGGCGGCACCATCAGCGCGGACGGCCGTCCAGGCGCCGGCGCGGTGTTCACCGTCCGCCTCCCGGCCGCACCGTACGGGTTTTCGTAAACCGCTTGTGATCTCCCTCACCCGCCGGGACACTGAATTCAATTCCACTCCCCCCGCGCCGTTCGCGCGTCTCTCGTTCACGCATTTCTTGGAGGCATCATGTCCGTGCAGGTGATCACCGATGCGGAGGAGGCGCTCGGGCATCTGGAACGCCTCACCGCCGAGCTGCGCTCCCGCGGCTGGACGGTCGAGGTGGCCGCACCGCACGACCGCCGTCCGTCCGCGATCGTCGCGGACCCGCGGACGCCGGCCCTGAACGAGAGCGTCATCGCCACCCCGGAACGGCCGGACGGCGGCTGGTCCTACTTCTACGCCTGGGGCGAGCGGATCGCCTCCTGCGCCGACCCGGCGGCCGCCGCCGCCGCGCTCGGGCGCGTCCTCGCCGCCCGCCGCGACAACTGATCCGCTCGTCGCACCGGGACGGCCTCTCGCAGACGAGCGGGGTGAGATCCCCCGCCCCGTGGGCATGATCGTGAGTCACCGATCAGCGCTCCCGCAAGACTCCCGCAACCCGGAGAGGATCGTCATGCGACCATCCGTCCGCGCCGCCGTCCCGCTGGCGGCGGCAGGCGCCGCGCTCGTCACGCTCGCCGCCCCCGCCCTGTCGCACGCGGGCCTGGACAAGATCGAGGTCGACGGCCCGACCTACGTCTACGACCAGGCGTTCAAGGACGTCAAGACCAAGATCACCGTCATCCGCGACGAGGGCACGACGAGCGTGCTCCTGCGGGCGACCGGCTTCCCGGCGGAGGCCGCCGGGAAGGTCTTCGGCGTCCACGTGCACGTGAACCCGTGCGGGCCCAAGGGCGAGGACGCCGGGCCGCACTACATGAACCCCGACGGCTCGCACGACCTGCCGATGGAGCAGATGGAGATCTGGCTCGACGTCACGGTCGCGAAGGACGGCACCGGCCACTCCGGTGACATCGTGCCGTGGCGGGTCGCCGAGAAGGCGGCCGGGTCGGTCATCATCCACGCCCTGCCCACCGACCCCGCCACCGGCGGCGCGGGCGCGCGGAACCTCTGCACCACGGTGCCCTTCTGAGGAACGGCGCCCTTCTGAGGAACGGCTCGCGGCCGCGAGGAGGGGGCCTGTGGCGGGGTCAGGCCGACTTGCGGCCGCGGCCCTTCGCGGGCTCCTTCTTCGTCCCCGACCCGCTCCCCGACTTCGAGGACGACGACTTGCGCGCGGGAGCCTTCTTCCCGGACGCCGCCTTCCCCTCCTTCTCGCCGCGGCTCTTCTTCGCCGCCTCGACGCTGGCGCGCAGCGCGCTGAGCAGGTCGGCCGCGGGCTCCTCCGCGGCCTCCTCGGCCGGACGGGCGACCTCCCGGCCCTCGACCTTGGCGTCGATCACCGCCTGGAGCGCCTCCCGGTAGGCGTCCTTGTACTCCGACGGGTCGAACTCGCCCTCCATCGACTCGATCAGCGAGGTCGCCATCGACAGCTCCTGCTTGCGGACCTCGATGTCCTCGTCCAGGAACGCGAAGTCGGGGGTGCGGACCTCGTCCGGCCAGAGCATGGTCTCCAGCACGAACACGCCCTCCCGCACCCGCAGCGTCGCCAGCGACTCCCGCTGCCGGATCGCGATCTTGACGATCGCGACCTGGCCCGAGCTCTCCAGCGCGTCCCGCAGTAGCACGTACGGCTTCGCGCCCTGCGCGTCGGGCTCCAGGTAGTACGACTTCGCGAAGTAGATCGGATCGACCTCCTCCTGCTCCACGAACTGCAGGACGTCGATCCGGCGGCTGGACGACAGCGGCAGCTCGGCGAAGTCGTCGTCGGTGAGCACGACCATCTCCCCGCTCGGCAGCTCGTACCCCTTCGCGATGTCGGAGTACGGCACCTCCTCGCCGTCGGCCGTGCACACCCGCTTGTACTTGATGCGCGCCCCGTCCTCCCTGTGCACCTGGTGGAAGCTGACGTCCCTCTGCTCGGTCGCCGAATACAGCTTCACCGGTATCGTCACCAGCCCGAACGAGATGGCGCCCTTCCAGATACTGCGCATGACCAGTCCTTACCCAGTGCGTTCAGGCCCCTAGCCTCGCAATCGCGTTCGATTTGCGCCACATCAGACCCTTGATCCTTTTCCGTGGGGCGGGACCGGGTAAGACGCCGGTATGACCATGCCGTGGCCCGTTGAGCCGATGATGGCCGCCACCGGGGACCTCCCCTCCGACGGCGAGAAATGGGGTCTGGAGCTGAAGTGGGACGGCGTCCGCGTCCTGTCGCACGTCTCCGCCGACGGCGTCCGGGCGGGCGGCCGGCGCGGCGGCGACGTCACCAGCCGCTACCCGGAGCTGTCCGCGCTCGCCGATCTCCTGCCCGACCACGACGTGATCCTGGACGGCGAGGTCGTCGCCTTCGAGGACGGCCGCCCCAGCTTCGAACGCCTCCAGCGCCGGATGCACGTGGCCCAACCCGACCCGAGACTGATCCGCGAGGTCCCCGTCAGGTACGTCGTCTTCGACGTCCTGTACCTGGACGGGCACCTCCTCTACGACATGCCGTACTCCCAGCGCCGCACCCTGCTGGCCGACCTGGACCTCGCCGGCACCGGTCCGGTCGAGGTGCCCCCGTACCTGCACGGCGGCGACACCGGCCAGGTGAACGAGCTGCTCGCCTTCACCCGCGAGCAGCACCTGGAGGGCCTGCTCGCCAAGCGCCTGAACTCCCCGTACCGTCCCGGACGCCGCGTCGACTTCTGGCGCAAGGTGAAGAACTTCATGACACGCGAGGTCATCGTCTGCGGCTGGAAGCCCGGAAAGGGGCGGCGCGAAGGCGGCGTGGGCTCGCTGCTGCTCGGCGAGTACGACGTGAAAGGCATGCTCGGCTTCGTCGGGCATGTCGGCACCGGTTTCTCCGACCGCGCCCTGGACGAGCTGTACGAGACGCTCTGGCCGCTGCGCCGTCCGACCAGCCCCTACGACGAGGCCGTCCCGCGCGAGTTCGCCCGCGACGCACAATGGGTCGAACCGCACCTCGTCGGCGAAGTCGCCTACAGTGCCCGCACCCGCGACGGCCGCCTGCGCTTCCCGTCCTGGCGCGGCCTGCGCGACGACAAGGACCCTCTGGAGGTCACCAGTGAACAGTGACCCTGGGAAGCCGAGCAGCGATCCTGGGATACGCCTGCCTGGGATGCGCCCGTGAACGCCAAACGGACGCCCGTAGAAGTCGACGGACGCAAACTCTCACTGTCCAACCTCGGCAAGAACCTCTATCCGGACTTCACCAAGG
Organism: Actinomadura sp. KC06; assembly: GCF_004348735.1. GTDB lineage: Bacteria > Actinomycetota > Actinomycetes > Streptosporangiales > Streptosporangiaceae > Spirillospora. The sequence goes on along the minus strand of NZ_SMKT01000101.1, from coordinate 12,735 downwards.
GCGAGGTCATCGACTACTACGCCCGCATAGCCCCGGTGATGCTCCCGCACCTGAAGGACCGCGCCGCCACCCGGATCCGCTGGCCGGACGGCGTCGACGGCACCAAGTTCTTCGAGAAGAACGCGCCGTCCCACACGCCGGACTGGGTGCGGACGGCGACGATCCCGACCCCCGGCAGCTCCACCGGACGCGACACGCTCGACTTCGTCGTCGTCGACGACCTGCCGACGCTCGTGTGGTGCGCCAACCTCGCCGCGCTGGAACTGCACGTCCCGCAATGGAAGGTCGGGCCCCGGGACAAGGTGCACAACCCCGACCTGATCGTCTTCGACCTGGACCCCGGCGCCCCGGCCACGGTCGTGGAGGCGTGCGAGGTCGCGCACCTGCTCCGCGACCTGCTCGCCGAGGACGGCCTGGAGTCGTACCCGAAGACGAGCGGCAAGAAGGGCCTGCACCTGTACGTGCCGATCAAGGAGCCGGCGAACGCGGAGCGGACGTCCGAGTACGCCAAGGCCGCCGCGCAGCGCCTCGCCGAGGAGCATCCCCGCCTCGTCGTCGCGAAGATGGACAAGCGGCTGCGCAAGGGCAAGATCTTCGTCGACTGGAGCCAGAACAACCCCGCCAAGACCACCGTCGCCCCCTACTCGCTGCGCGCGGCGAACCGCCCGTCCGTCTCGACGCCCGTCACGTGGGACGAGCTGGGCGCCTGCGAGAGCGCCGCCGACCTGACGTTCAGCCCCGCCGAGATGCTCGACCGCGTCGACGAGCAGGGCGACCTCCTGGAGCCGCTGCTCGAAGACCGCCAGCCATTGCCCTGAAACGCCTTCCCCTGAGCGCCTTTGGCCCACACCGAACGCCCTAAGTGGTCGAACCGGCACTCTCCGCCGCCGGATTCCGCCACCATGTCCTGTGGGGGAACACCACGTGTCCGGAAGGAAGAGAAGTTGTCGCAGAACCACTACGACGCCGTGGTGCTGGGCGGGGGGACGGCGGGCGAGCTGGTGGCGTCCGGCCTCGCCCGCGCCGGCCGGGACGTAGCGCTCGTCGAGAACCGCCTGGTCGGCGGGGAGTCGCCGTACTTCGCGTGCGTGCCGTCCAAGTCGCTGCTGCTGTCGGCGCGGCGCGGCGAGACCTGGGAGATGGCCGTCGCGCGGCGGGACGAGCTGACCGGCCGCCGCGGCGACGACCCGGCCGTCGCCCGGATGGCCGAGGACGGCGTGACCGTGCTGCGCGGCCGGGGCCGCGTCCTCGAACCCGGCCGGATCGAGGTGGACGGCCCGGTGAACGGCGGCGTCCACGGCTACGGCGACCTGATCGTCTGCACCGGCGGCGAGCCGGTGATCCCGCCCGTCGACGGCCTCGCCGACGTCCCGGTGTGGACGAGCGACGAGGCGCTGTCCGTCCCTGACCTGCCGCGCCGGCTGGTGATCCTCGGCGGCGGCCCGGTCGGCTGCGAGATGGCGCAGGTGTACGCCGCGTTCGGGTCGCAGGTGTCGGTGATCGAGGCGTCCGGGCGGCTGCTGACCGCGGAGGCGCCGTTCGCCGGGGAGGTGCTCGCCGACGCGCTCCGCCGGATGGGCGTCGACCTGCGCCTCGGCGCCGCGCTCGCCAACGTCGAGCGCAAGGACACCGGGCTGCGGCTGTGGCTGTCGGACGGCGGCACACTCGACGCCGACCGCATCCTCGTCGCCGCCGGACGCCGTCCCCGCGTGGAGGGCCTCGGCCTGGAAGAACTCGGCATCGAGGTCGCACCCGGCCAGGGCCTCCCGGTGGACGACACATGCCGGGTGAGATCAGAGGCGGGGGGCGTGTGGGCGGCGGGAGACGTCACCGGCGTCGCGCGCACCACACACGCGGCCCGCTACCAGGCGCGGGTGGTGCTGTCCAACCTCCTTGGGCAACGCCGCGAAGCCGACTACCGGGCGATCCCCCGCGTCGTCTACACCACGCCCACCGTCTACTCCGTGGGCGTCACGCCGACGCGGGCGGCGGAACTCGGCATAGACCTCCTCACCGCCGGGTACGACCTCGCCGCGACGGCCCGGGCGGCGGTCGAAGCCGACGAGCGCGGCCGGGTGGAGCTGTACGCCGACCGCTCTCGCGGGCTGCTGATCGGCGCCGCCGCGGCCGGACTCAACGCCGAGGATTGGATGAGCGAGATCGCGCTGGCCATCCGCGCGGAGACGCCGCTGAGCCTGCTCGCCGACGTCGTCCACGCGTTCCCGACCTACGGCGAGTCCGTCGAGGCGCCGCTCCGGGAGCTGGCCGGGCACGTGTGAGGCGCCCCCCGCATGGACGCTTGAGGAGGACCCGCTGATGAGCGAGACCGACGACCTGGAACCGCCGGCACCCGACGAGGCCGCCGGCGCGGACGAGGCCAACGAGGCCGACGCCGCCGAGCAGCGCGCCGCGCTCGACGAGGACGAGGGCCCGCGGGAGTGGTTCGCGCAGGTCCCCGACGATGTCAACGAGGCGGACGTCGCCGAGCAGCGCCGCGAGGTCCGCCTCGACGAGGACGACTACCGCTGACGCCCGCACGGGCGGCACAGGCGGCACAGGCGGGCAAGGCGGCCCGCCGGAGCGCCGCGCACCGGTGACGAAGTCGCCCGAAGATCGGGGTGGGGATGCCCCCGCCCCTTCGCCGGAAATACACTGACCTGCGTGAAGGAACGTCGGCGGGCTTTGCCCGTGACCGACGGAGTTACTCACGCGTAGGATGAGGGATTGTTCCCGCGCGGCGGACGCCCCCATCCGCCGCACACATCGGTGATCGGAGAGTGTGGTGACCGCGACCCCGGACGCACGCCCCCGCGGCACGAGGCTGCCGCGGCTGGCGCGCCGCAGGCAACTGCTCGGCGCGGCCCAGGAGGTGTTCGTCGCGCAGGGGTACCACGCTGCCGCGATGGACGAGATCGCCGAGCGTGCGGGCGTCAGCAAACCCGTGCTCTACCAGCACTTCCCGGGCAAGCTGGAGCTCTACCTGGCCCTGCTGGACGAGCACGCCGAGGCCCTGGTGAAGATCGTCCGCGAGGCGCTGGAGGCCACCACGGACAACAAGCTGCGCGTCCAGGCGAGCATCCGGGCCTTCTACGACTTCGTGGCGGGCGAGGGCGAGGCGTACCGGCTGGTCTTCGAGTCCGACCTGCGCAACGTCGCGCCCGTCCGCGCCCGCGTCGACCGCGCCAACCAGCAGTGCGCCGAGATGATCGCCCAGGTCATCGCCGAGGACACCGACGCCCCGAGCGACGAGGCGCACCTGCTCGGCATGGGCCTGGTCGGCATGGCGGAGGTCAGCGCCCGCTACTGGCTGTCCCAGCACCGCGCCATCCCCAAGGACACCGCCGAGAAGATCATCGCCCGGCTGGCCTGGCGCGGCATCTCCGGCTTCCCCCGCGCCGGCGACAACACCTGACCCTCGAGCCGCCCCGGCCAGGCGGTTTCACCCTGGGCCGAACCGCGTGACGGCGCACCGGGCCGTCCGCGTGCGAACATCGAGACGGGCCCGCCGGTGGTCGGCGGGACGTGATGGACGACGGGAGCATCGCGTGCAGGTTCGCATCGGCGTGCAGAACGTTCCGAAGGAACTCGTGGTCGACACCGGGCAGTCGGGCGACGAGGTGCAGGCCGCGCTGGCCGACGCGCTCTCCGATCCGCACGGGGTGTTCGTCCTCGTGGACCGCCGCGCCGGACGGGTCGTCATCCCCGCCGACCGGGTCGGCTACCTGGAGATCACCGAGGACGAGCAGCGCAGCGTCGGCTTCGGCACCCAGTACACCTGACGGCACCAGCACCCTGACCGGCCGGAACCGCTCCACCCGGCCGGGTCTTGACCAGCCTTTTGTTTGATCCTGGCACCCGGGGCACATCGATCTCCGACCACGGGCCAACGGCCCACGGAAAAGGAATGGATGATCGACATGCTCACGACGATCCTCTGGTTCATCGTCGTCGGTGCCGTCATCGGAGCCTTGGCACGGCTGCTCGTCCCCGGACGCAACCCGATCGGCGTCCTGCTCACGGTGCTCGTCGGCATCGCCGGCGCCATCGTCGGCGGGGTCATCGCGGACGCGCTCGGCGCGGGCGCCTTCATCGCCTTCGTGTTCGCCGTCCTGATCGCCGCGCTCGGCGTGGCCACGCTCACGTCGGCGAACATGCGCGGCCTCGGCCGGCGCCGCGGCGGCCCGCTCACCCGGCGCCACGGCTGGCGCCCCCGCCGCCGCACCTACTAGGCCCTGGAGAGGCCGCCCCCAGGCCTTGGAGGAGCCGCCCCGGCGCGGCGTCAGGCCGCCGCGCCCGGGGTCCGACCGAATCGACGAAGCCGGAGGCCCCCGCGCGCTGCCAGCGGGGGCCTTCCCCTTCCCAGGACGCGCCGATGTCCGGAAGTGGCCGCCCGGCGGGCCTCGCGGCCAGGCCGTCCGCCCGCTCCGCCCGCGGCGAGAACGCCCTGGCGGGCAAGCCGCGGAATAGATCAAACCATGCAAACGTTGGGTACTGTGATCGGCTATTGGTGTATGCAATCAACGGTCGGTACACTGCGTCGCGGAGTGTGACCGCACGCAGCCACAGCGAGTGACTGCTTTCGACCCCTGACTGCGGTCGCCGGAACATTTTGAGCAACGGCTGGTCCCTCCCGCGCGAGCGCGCGGCCAGGAGAAGAGCGATCGGCGGGCACGCCCTGACGGCGTCGCCCTCCGATGGGCCGCGCCGCACCCGGGAGCGGAGACCCCGCATATTGGAGGCTGAAAGCCCTGACTACCTTTCGTGAACTCGGGGTCGTCCCCGAGATAGCAGATGCCCTTGAAGCGGAGGGCATCGTCGAAGCGTTCCCCATCCAGGAGCTCGCCCTGCCGATCGCGCTGGGCGGGCACGACATCATCGGCCAGGCCCGTACGGGCACCGGCAAGACCCTCGCGTTCGGCGCCGCGCTGCTGCAGCGCATCGAGCACGGCGGGCGCGCCCCGCGCGCCCTCGTCGTCGCGCCGACCCGCGAGCTGGCCCTCCAGGTCACCGACGACCTCCTGGTCGCCGGCGGCAAGCTCGGCTCCCGCGTGCTGTCCGTCTACGGCGGCCGCGCGTACGAGCCGCAGATCGGCGCGCTCCGCGAGGGCGTCGACGTCGTCGTCGGCACGCCGGGCCGGCTGCTCGACCTCGTCAAGCAGAAGCACCTCGACCTCTCCAAGGTCGAGATCCTGGTGCTGGACGAGGCCGACCGCATGCTCGACCTCGGCTTCCTGCCGGACATCGAGCGCATCATCGACCGGATCCCGGCGCAGCGGCAGACGATGCTGTTCTCCGCGACCATGCCGGGCGAGATCGTGTCGCTGTCGCGCCGCTACCTCATCCGTCCCACCAACGTCCGGGCCGAGTCGCACACCGAGTCGGACGCGACGCCGCAGGTCGTCCAGCACGTCTTCCAGGCCCACCAGATGGACAAGCCGGAGATGCTGGCCCGCCTCCTGCAGGCCGAGGGCCGTGGCCTGACCATGGTCTTCTGCCAGACGAAGCGGGCCTGCGACCGGGTGGCCGCCGACCTCGCGCAGCGCGGCTTCGACGCCGCCGCCGTGCACGGCGACCTCGGGCAGAGCCAGCGGGAGCGGGCGCTCCGCGCGTTCCGCAACGGCAAGATCGGCGTGCTGGTCGCCACCGACGTGGCCGCCCGCGGCCTCGACGTCGACGACGTCACCCATGTCGTCAACTACGAGTGCCCCGACAGCGCGGACACCTACGTGCACCGCATCGGCCGGACCGGCCGCGCGGGCAAGGAGGGCGTCTCCGTCACGTTCGTCGACTGGTCCGACCTCACCCGCTGGAAGCTGATCAACGGGACGCTCGGGCTGCCGTTCGCCGAGCCGGAGGAGACGTACTCGACGTCCCCGCACTTCTTCGCGACGCTCGGCATCCCCGAGGGCACGAAGGGGCGCCTGCCCGCGGAGCTGCGGAACGGGCGCGCCGGGCTGGACGCCGAGGAACTGGAGGACATCGGCGAGACCGGCAAGGTCCGCAGCAGCCATGTCCGCGATCGTGACCATGACCGGGAGCGCCCGCGGCCGCGCCGCCGCAAGCGCAACCGGTCCCGGACCCGCGCCGGCAAGCCGGTGGAGGCGACCGCGTCGGAGTCGGAGGCCCCCGCGGCCGACGACAACGTCGTCGACGCCGTGGCCACCGAGCGCAAGCGCAGCCGCAGCCCCCGCCGCCGGACCCGCGCGGGCAAGCCGTCCGCGGCCGCGGCCGACACCGCGGAGTCCCAGACCGCATAACCGACGAGCCGACCGCGAGACTCCGCTCAGTCTCGCGGTTTTCTCTTGCCCACTGGGGGGCGGGCGAGCCGTCGAGGCCCTCTCCGGGCGCGGGCGAGCGTCTCGGGCGCGGGCGAGCGGTTCTAACCGTCGCGGAGCTTGAGCGCCGTGGCCGGACGGTCGGTGACGAGGACGGCGACCCTGGGATCGCGCAGGAACCGCTGCATCACCGGCTCGGCGTTGACCGTCCACACCATGGCGGGGATCCCGGCGCGCCCGCACTGCCGGAGCACGCCCACGCGGGCCAGCCGGTGGTTGACGGCGACCATGTCGGCCCCCGCCTTCCGGATGAGGCGCAGCGGCGCGAAATCGTGCGCGACGCCGCGTTCCCACAGGTTGCGTCCCACCGACAGCGCCGTCCGGACCCCGGGGAAGCTCTTCTTGATCTCCACGAGCGACAGCACCTCGCGGGTGGTGACGACGAAGCCGTCCCGCCCGAACGCCTCCACGGCCAGCGCCACGGTCTCGTGCTCGCAGCCGCGCTCCTTCAGGTCGAGATGACCCTGCGCGCGCCCGCCGATGATGTCCATGGCCTCGCTGACCAGCGGGATCGGGCGCGGCGACAGCTCCTGCGCCCGCTGGTAGCTGAGCCGCTTCAGGGGGAGGCCGGCGAGGTCGGGGTCATGATGGACGACGAGCCGCCCGTCCCCCGTCCGCCGGATGTCGATCTCCACGTACTCGGCACCGGACTCGACGGCCTCGGTGAGGCCCGTCAGGCCCGCTTCGTCGCGGCGATGCGCGGAGACGGCAGGCTTCGGACGCACCCTGCGACGCTATCACCGCAAGATTTTCACCACGGTCCCGCTCTGACGCATTGACTATGGTGGTCACCTGTGAGTACGCCCCGGTTCCTGAAGCTGCCCCCCGGCGTTCGCCGGACGACCATCGAGACGTCCCGCGGCCCGTTCGCCGCCCTGGAGGCCCTCCCGGGATCCGGTGTGCCCGAACGCCGTCCGGCCCTCCTCGTCCCCGGCCTCACGGGCAGCAAGGAGGACTTCCTCGGGGTCCTGCAGACCCTCGCCGCGTCCGGCCGCCGCGTCGTGTCGATCGACATGCGCGGGCAGTACGAGTCCATCGGCCCGGACGACGAGTCCGCGTACACCAGGGCTGCGCTGGGCGAAGACCTCACCGCGCTCCTCGAAACGCTGGGCCCCGACCCCGTCCACCTGGTCGGGCATTCGTTCGGCGGGCTGGTGAGCCGCGAGGCGGTGCTCGCCGACCGGGTCCGCCCGGCGTCGCTCACGCTGATGAGCTCCGGCCCGTCCGCCGTCGCCGGCCAGGCCGCCACGAAGGCCCGGTCGCTGCGCGACTTCGTCCCGCAGCTCGGCATGCAGGCGATCTGGGAGATCGCGCTGGAGCCCGACTACGCCGGACGCGGCCTCGAACAGGAGATCGTCGCCTTCATCAAGGCCCGCACGCTCGGCAACTCCGAGAAGGGCCTGGCCTGCATGGCCAACGAGATCCTCACCGCCCCCGACCACGTCGAGGACCTCGCCAAGCACTGCGCGGACACGAGCCTGCGCACCCTCGTCCTCTACGGCGAGGACGACGACGTCTGGGAGCCGTCCGCCCAGGCGGCGATGGCCGAGCGCCTCAACGCGTCCAGGGTCGTCATTCCCGGCGCGGCCCATTCCCCCGCCTGGGACGCGCCGGAAACCACCGCGACGGCCCTGATCTCGTTCTGGAACCAGGCAGAAAACCCCTGCCGGTGAGGAAGGGGATAAAGCGCTGATCACCCTACGTGATGGTCCCTTCGTCTTCCAGCATTGACCACGGTCGGCTACGGGAAGACTGCGCGCTGAAGCCGGATTCGGCCTAGGCTGGGCGCATGCCGGTGGATTACCGAGCCCCCAATATCAACGCCCGGAGCCTAGGGCAGCACCTGCGCAAGATCCGGGAACTCCTTGAACTGTCCTACCTCGACGCTGCGTCCCACCTCGGCCGCAACGCCGATTGGCTCGCCCGCGTCGAGACGGGCTTCGGCCAGGTCACGCCCGCCGAGATCGGCGAGATCCTGGACGCCTACGGCGTGCCTCGCAAGATCCGCGACGTCCTGGTCGACCTGGCCTCCCGCCCGGACGGCCCGCCCTGGCTCGCCCGGCACGTCGGCCGGCTGAAGGCGCTCGTCCGCGACATCTACACGGTCGAGTCGGAGTCCTCGCTCGTCCACACCTTCGGCATCGCGCGGATGCCGGAACTGGTCCGCTGCGAGGAGTACGCCCGCCTGGTCTTCGGCTACCACCTGCCCAGGCTGGACGTGGAGCAGGAGCTCGACCTGCTCCGCAACCGCCAGCAGCACCGCCCCGGCGGCCTGCCCCGGACCCTGGACGTGATCCTGGACGGGTACATGCTGGAGCGCCACGACGGCCCCGCGGACGTCATCCACGCCCAGTTCACCCACCTGCTCGACATCTGCGACGACGGCCGGTCGACCGTCCGCGTCATCCCCACGTCCACCGGCGTCCACGCGGGCCTCCACGGCTCCTTCGACGTGCTGGAGTTCCCCGACGTCACCGACCGGATCTCGATCACCTACACCGCGCTCGGCATAGACGCGTCCCCGGTCGACCTCTGGGACACCTGGAAGCAGCTGGAAGAGGTCGCCCTCTCCCCCGAAGACTCCCGCGCCCTCCTGGAAACCCACCGCACCGCCCTGAACCGCTAGGACGCTCCCGAGTCGTCGGTCTGAGGGCGTCCTGCACACCGCTCTCACCGAGATGTGCGCAGAGCAGTGCGCGGTTCTCGGAGCAGCGGGGCGAAGGCTCTTTCGGCCGCGCCCACGAGGGCGGCGTCTCGGAGCTCGCCGGTGACGATCTCGATGTGGCCGGTGCGGGCGACGACGGACGACGCCATCAGCCCATCGCGCACGAAGTCCTCGGCGGCGCGGTACAGGTCGGCCAGAAAGCCCATGAGCACCACGCGTTCTGGAGCGAGCGTGTTGACGAGGCTGGTCAAGCCGGTGACCAGGTGGCCGGCGGTGACGCGGACCGCCTCCCGCGCGGCGCGGTCACCGGCCGCGGCGCCGTCGAGGATCTCGGCGGCGGTGTCGCCGCGGTCATGGCGGCGTCCGGCGGCGCGTGCCAGCGCACGCGCGTCGGCGTACATCTCCAGGCAGCCGCGTGCACCGCATGGGCATCGCAGGCCCCCGGGCTCGACGATGATGTGCCCGGCCTCCAAGGCGTGGCCGGCGCCGGTGAGCGGTCCGCCCGCGTCGATGAACCCGCCGCCGACGCCGACGCGCTCGCAGTTCAGGGCCAGCATGCTCGTGGCGCCACGTCCGGCCCCGTAGCGGAACTCGGCCAGGACGGCCAGCGTGCTGGCTCGTCCCACGGCAACGGGGATGCCGGTCGGCACCATCCCGGCCAGGCGCCGCGCCAGCGGTACCTCGTCCCAGCCCAGATGCAGGGAGGACCGGACGAAGCCATCCGATTCCCTAATGAAGCCAGGCATCGCGATACATACCCCGACGCAACGGCGATCGGTCTGGAGCGCGGCCTCGGCGACCGCGTCGGCCAGCCCCGGCACGAGGACGCCAGGGTCCGTCTCAGCCCTGCTCAGGAAACGTTGGCGAACGTGGCTGATCCTGCGATCGAGACCGACGAGACCGGCCGTCACCCGGTCCGCGCTCAACTGAACGGCGACGGCCACGGGCCCGTCGGGATTCACCTCGACAACGGGAGACGGCCTGCCGCGTCCGGCCGGGGCGTCGCGCAGCGGTTCGCCGACGCGGACCAGCTCCAGCGCCGTCAGGTCGCTCAGCGCGGTCCCCACCGCGCTCGCGGCCAGCCCGAGCTCGGCCGTGACCGCCGCGCGGGTCAGCGGACCGGACCTCTGCAGCAGCGTGAGGACGCGCCCGGCCGCCGACCCGCCGTCATCGCCGACCCCTCGCACACCGATCGCAACCAAGAGACCTCGCCCCTGCACCTAGATTTTTTTCTCCAAGAGAAGATAATCTCAACCTCAGCAGATGAACAAACGCCCAGGAAGGGGACGATCATGCTCCTCGCCAACGCCCGCGTGGTGACACCCGACCGGGTCCTGGATCCCGGTTGGGTCGCTCTGGACGGTCACCGGATCTCGGCCACGGGAGCCGGAGATCCCCCGCGCTCGGCCGAGGGCGAGGTTCATGACCTCGGATCGGACTACGTGCTGCCCGGGTTCGTGGATCTGCACATGCACGGCGGCGACGGCGCACAGGTGACGACGGAGGATCCACAGGAGATCCTGCGGGCGATCGCGTTTCACCGCCGTCATGGAACCACACGCACGCTGGCCAGCCTCGTCACCTCACCGGTCGAGGAGATGGCGGCCGCGGCCCGCACGGTGGCCGCCCTCATGCGCTCGTCCGACCCGCTGCACCGTTCGATCGCCGGTATCCACCTCGAAGGGCCGTTCCTCAACCCGAACCACCGGGGCGCCCATCACAGCGACTACGTCCTCGCACCGGACGTCAACGCGCTGCGGCACCTGCTCGCCAGCGGCGACGGCACCGTCCGCACCGTCACCCTCGCCCCCGAACTGGACGGCGGAATGGACCTCGTCCGCGAAGTCGTCGCCTCGGGCGCGGTCGTGGCGGTAGGGCACACCGACGCCAGCTACGACGAGGCCCACCGGGCGTTCGAGGCCGGCGCCACCATGGCCACCCACCTGTTCAACGCGATGCGGCCGTTCCACCACCGAGAACCGGGCCCGGCCGGAGCCGCGCTCACCCACGACAACGTCACATGCGAGCTCATCAACGACGGCGTCCACCTGCACAGCGCGACCACACGTCTCGCGTTCGCCGCCGCGGGCCCCGAACGCATCGCCCTCGTCACCGATGCCACACCGGCGGCCGGGGTGAGCGACGGACAGTTCAACCTGGGCCCGCTACCCGTCCTCGCCCGCGACGGCAAGGTCACGCTGCTGGACGGCGTCACCAATGCGGGCAGCACCCTCACAATGGACCGCGCACTACGACACGCCGTGCGCTGCGTCGGGATCCCGATCACCCAAGCCGCCGTCGCCACCGCCACCACACCGGCGCGCATGCTAGGGCTGGGGCAGCAAACCGGCTCCATCGAGCCCGGCAAGGACGCCGACCTCGTCGTCCTCACGCACGACTTGCACGTCCGCACGGTCATCTCCCACGGCACAACCGTCCACGGAACACTCGCCAAAGACGACTGATCTCACCCGACGGTGAGCATCGCGCGCGTCCACCTCCACGATCCGGCGGGCAACTCGACCGATGCTGGATGTTCCCGGGCGAGCCCATCACTCCCGCACAGCGTCCAGGTTCGCCCGCACCATCCTGGTAAACGGATGGTCGTCGCCCAACACCCGCTCGCAATCGGCCAGAGCCTGCTCAAACAACGGAATCGCACGCACCAGATCACCCGCCACCTCGTAGGCGTACGCGAGGTTGTTGCGAGATTGAAGGGTGTCGGGATGGTCGACACCCAACATCCGCTCCCGATCGGTCAGAGTCTGCTCAAACAACGGGATGGCCCGGCCCAGATCTTCCGTCTCCTGATAGGTGTAGGCGAGGTTGTTGCGAGATTGATGGGTGTCCGGATGGTCGACACCTAACACCCGCTCGCAATCGGCCAGGGTCTGCTGGAAAAGCAGAATCGCACGACTCAGATCACCAGCCGTCACAAAGGCGCCGGCAAGGTTGTTGCGGTAGGCCAGCGTATCGGGGTGGTCACTGCCCAACACCCGCTCGCAATCGGCCAGGGTCTGCTCGTACAACGGAATCGCACGCTCCAGATCACCGGCCATGTCGAGGACGTAGGCAAGGTTGTTGCGAGAAACCAACGTGTCGGGATGATCAGCACCCAACACCCGCCTCCGGTCGGCCAGGGTCTGCTCGTAGAGCAGAATCGCACGCCCCAGATCACCAACCGTCTCGTAAGCACCAGCAAGGTTGTTGCGACAGACCAACGTGTCGGAATGGTCACTGCCCAACACCCGCTCGCAATCGGCCAGGGTCTGCTCGTACAACGGAATCGCACGCCCCAGATCACCAGCCACCTTGTAGGCGTGAGCGAGGTTGTTGCGGCCGGTCAGCGTGTCGGGATGATCAGCGCCCAACACCCGCCTCCGGTCGGCCAGGGTCTGCTCGTACAGCGGAATCGCACGCCCCAGATCACCGACCCCTTGGTAGGCGTAAGCGAGGTTGTTGCGACAGGTCAGCGTGTCGGGGTGATCGACGCCCAACACCCGCTCGCTGCCGATCAGAGCGCGCTTGTGGCAGGCGACGGAGCGATTCAGGGCTCCCTGGTCTTCCAGGAAGAACGCGGTCCAGTGCAGCAGTATCGCGGTGTCGATCGTGTCGGTGTCTGGGGGCGCGCGGTCGGCCAATGCAGCGATGTGGGGGAGCAGAGTCTGCCAGGCCGGCCGGTGGGCGGGGTCTTTGGCCGTGGGGGGCCGGGCCTGGTTGAGCAGGGTGGTGGCC
>NZ_SMKT01000100.1 GCF_004348735.1 Actinomadura sp. KC06 | reverse complement strand
CCCTCCCGCCTCAGGCCCCCGCGGCGCCATGTCGGAGACGTCGCATGCTGAGCGGCTCGAGTTGTGGGAATCGTGCAAAGGTTCTAGCGGCGTTCAAGGCTCACTCGGGTCGTGTCAGGAATTCCGCCAGGTGGTGCAGCAGGCGGTCCACGTCCTCTGTGTTGTTGTACGGGGCGAGGCCCACGCGCAGGCCGCCGTCGTCTCCCAGGCCCAGCCGGCGGGACGCCTCCAGCGCGTAGAAGGACCCGGACGGCGCGTCGACGCCGCGTTCTGCCAGGTAGCGGTAGGCGTCGGCCGTGCTGCGCCCGTCGATGGTCAGCAGCAGGGTCGGGGTGCGCTCGGCCGCCCGCGAATGGACGGTGACTTGGCCGAAGGCGGACAGCCCCTCCTCGATCCGGAGCCGTAGCGCGTCCTCGTGCCGTTCGAGGGCGGCGAACGCGGATGCCAGCCGTCCGCGGCGTGTGCCTTTGTCGTCCGGGCTCAACGCGGCGAGGAAATCGACCGCCGCGCGGGCACCGGCGAGGAATTCGTAGGGGAGCGTGCCGAACTCGAACCGTTCGGGGACGGCGTCCGTCGAGGGCAGCAGCTTGTCGGGCCGCAGGGTCTCCAGAAGGTCGGGCCGGCTCGCCAGGACGCCCATATGGGGACCGAGGAATTTGTACGGGGAGCAGGTGAAGAAGTCCGCCCCCAGTTGTTCGATGTCGACATGGGCGTGCGCGGTGTAGTGCACGCCGTCCACGTAGAGGAGGGCTCCCGCGTCGTGCGCCAGCCGCGAGATCTCGCTGATCGGTGGTCGGGTGCCGATCAGGTTGGACGCGGCGGTGACCGCGACCAGGCGCGTCCGGCCGGACAGGACCTCGCGGACGGCGTCGGGCCCCAGCTCGCCGGTCCCGGGATCGAAGTCGGCCCACCGCACGGTGGCCCCGGCGCTCTCGGCGGCCTGGACCCACGGGCGGACGTTTGAGTCGTGGTCCAGGCGCGTGACGATGACCTCGTCGCCCGGCGACCACGTCTTGGCGAGGGTGCGGGAGAAGTCGTAGGTCAGCTGGGTGGCGCTGCGCCCGAAGACGATCCCGGCCGGGCGCGCGCCGAGCAGGTCCGCCAGCGCCTGCCGGGCGTCCGCGACGATCATCTCGGCGTTGCGCTCACCGGGCGTGACGTTCCCCCGGTTCGACAGGGGCCCGGACAGCGCCTCGGCGACGGCGTCGATGACGGGAAGCGGCGTCTGCGTGCCACCTGGCCCGTCGAAATGGGCGGACCCGGCCTTCAGCGCGGGGAACTGCGCCCGGACGGCGCCGACGTCATAGGACGATTCGCTGATCAATGCGGCACTCCTTCTACTTCATTGAGGTCTGTCGGGGGCCGTCAGTAAGGTCGGGGACATGTCGCGGCGACGTTTCGAGCACGCTATGCAACGTATGCGTGCCGCCGAGCCGCAGCCGCGGGAGGACGCGTTCGACTTCCTCCGCGAGCACGCCGACGCCTACGTCGACGACCTGATCGCGGAGTTCGCCGCCGAGCAGGACGATCACGGCCTGCGCTGCCGGCTGCTCGAACTCATCGCCGAAGCCCGTTCCGCGAAGGCGCTGACCGTGTTCCGCGACCAGCTGGAGGGCACGGACGAGTCGCTCCGCTTCTGGGCGGTCCGCGGCCTGGAGATGCTCGACAGCCGCGAGGCCGACCGGGCGCTCGACGAGGCGCGCGACGGCGGCTGGATCTCCTGACACCGGGCTGACCGCCCGTCCATACCCCTCGTCAGCAGGCACGTTGTCCTGTCGGGTCTTGTGCGGGCATGCTCTGCATGCGATATTGGAGCCAATATTGGGAAGCAATCCTGCCCTGGGAGGCGCCGTGGTCCTGACGGGGAACGAGCCGAGCCCGCTGGCCGGCCTCCGGGTCGTGGACCTCAGCACCACGTTCATGGGGCCCTACTGCGCGATGCTCCTGGCCCAGTGGGGCGCCGACGTGATCAAGGCCGAGGCGCCCGCGGGCGACGTCCTCCGCTACGTCGGCGACGCGAAGGTCCCCGGAATGGGGCCGATATTCCTGAACGCGAACCGCGGCAAGCGCAGCGTGGCGATCGACCTCAAGGACCGCGCCGCGATGGACGTCTTCGCCCGCCTGGTCGAATCGGCCGACGTGCTCGTGCACAATCTCCGTCCGCGCGCTGTCGCGAAACTCGGCCTGACGCCCGATCGACTGCTGGCGTTGAACGGGCGGCTGATCTATTGCGCCTTTCGTGGATTCGGCTCGGGCGGCCCGTACGAGAATCGTCCCGCCTACGACGACGTCATCCAGGGCGCTTCGGGAATGGCGGCCGTGCAGGGCGTGAACGGTGAAAGGCCCGTCTACTGGGGCTCGGCCGCGGCCGACAAGACGATGGGGATATTCGGCGCCGCCGCCGTTCTCGCCGCGGTCCACGGCCGGACGGTCACCGGGCGCGGCCGGGCGATCGAAGTGCCGATGTTCGAGTCGATGGCGTCGTTCATGCTGCTGGAGCAGCAGGGCGGCTGGATCTTCGATCCGCCGAGCGGCCCGACCGGCTATCCGCGCACGGAGTCCCCCTACCGCAAGCCGTTTCGCACCAAGGACGGCTACCTCGCCGTAATGGTCTACACCGACGAGCAATGGCGGTCGTTCTTCGCCGCCATCGGCGAACCGGCGCTCGCCGACGACCCGCGCTACCGCACCATCGGAACCCGCACGGTGCACATCGACGATCTGTATTCGTTGATGGACGCCCACCTGACCCGGCGCACCACCGCCGAATGGCAGGAGGTCTTCGAACGCGCGGATATCGCGTCCAGCAAGGTCAACGCCATTCAGGACCTGTTCGAGGACGAGCATCTGGTCGCGACGGGCTTCTTCGAATCCGTCGACCATCCGTCCGCCGGGCGGCTCCGGATGGCCCGGTCTCCGGTCGACATGGGCGACCGCGCCACGGCCGCGCTTCGGCACCCGCCGCGTCTCGGCGAGCACACCGTCGAGGTGGCGCGCGAGCTCGGCTACGACGACGCGGCGATCGCGGGCCTGGTGGGACGCGGCGCGCTGGTCGCCGCCGGGGAAGCCGCGCGGGCGCCAGGCCAGGCGCAGGCCGCGGCCCGAGCAGAGGAGGGACATGCCCCACTCCAGTAAGGCCCACTGGCAGTCGCTGTTCCGCGGGGAGCCGGTGCCGGACATCCCTCCGCCGCGATCGGTCGGGGAACTGGTGAGCAGGCGCCGCGCGCCCGCCCCGTCCGCGCTCTCCGAGGACGCGGCAGCGCGCGTGCAGCTCCACGAGAACATCGAACTGGGCGGGCCGGACGGCGGCCTCGGGGCGGAGATCTACCAGCCCCGCCGTCCCGGGCCGCATCCCGTGCTGATGTACGTCCACGGCGGGGGCTGGTACGCCGGGTCGCCCGCGATGGACCGGCGGTACTGCGCGTCCATCGCCGCGGAAGGGGTCCTCGTAGTGAGCGTGGGCTACGCGCTCGCGCCCGAGCACCCGTTCCCGCGCGCGCTTGAGGACTGCGTATACGCGACGCGCTGGGCCGTGAAGAACGCGTCGTCGTACGACGGCGACCCGGCGCGGATGGCCATCGCGGGAAGCTCGGCGGGCGCGAACCTCGCCGCCGGGACGGCGCTCGTCCTGCACGGTTCCGGCCCCGGCAACGGCGTGCACGGCAACTTCCGCACGGACGTCCGCGGCGGTGATCTCGCGGGCATGCCGGTCGCGCTGAGCGGGCTCGTCCTGCTGTTCGGGCTCCTGGACGCCCACCGGTGGATCTCGGATCCGCGGTACTACGCGGGAGAATCCGAGATCACGCTCGCCGCCTACCTCGGCCCGAACTTCTCCGGACGGCTCCGCGACCCCCTGGTCAGCCCGGTGCACAGCCCGGAGCTGCACGTCCTCCCGGCCACCTACATCTCCTGCGGCGACGAGGACGCCCTGCTCGGCCACTCGCTCGCCATGACCGAGCGCCTCGCCGACGCGGACGTGCCGGTGACCCTGTCGGTCGTCCCGAACGCCGACCACGAGTTCCTCAAGATCCCGGAGCGGGTCGAGGGGGCACGGGCGGAGAACGAGCGCATCGTCCGCTGGCTCCGCGAACGCCTCGGCGTGAACGATGGGGCGAACGACGGCGTGAGCGACGGCGGCCGGGCGATCGGCGGTGCGCCATGAGCATCGTCGGCATCGACGGCCTGACCAAGCGGTTCGGCGGCGTCACCGCCGTCGACCGGGTCAGCCTCGACATCGGTGATGGCGAGTTCGTCGCGCTGCTCGGGCCGAGCGGCTGCGGCAAGACGACCACGCTCCGCTGCGTCGCCGGACTGGAGTCGCCGGACGAGGGCACCATCCGGCTCGGCTCCGGAACCGTCGTCGACCGGTCGCGAGGCTACGAGCTGCCGCCGCACAAACGCGACATCGGCATGGTCTTCCAGAGCTATGCGCTCTGGCCGCACATGTCGGTCATCCAGAACGTGAGCTACCCGCTCCGCCTCAAGCGGCAGCGCAAGCAGGCCGCCCAGGCCAAGGCGATGGAGGCCCTCGAACTGGTCGGGCTGGCGAACTACGCGGCCCGGTCGGTGTCGGCGCTGTCCGGAGGGCAGCAGCAACGCGTCGCGCTGGCGCGGGCGCTCGTCCGCGAGCCGAGCGTCCTCCTGCTGGACGAGCCGCTGTCGAACCTGGACGCCGCGCTGCGGACGCAGATGCGCGGCGAGCTGAAGCGCATCCACGAGCAGACCGGGTCGACCATGATCTACGTCACGCATGACCAGGAAGAAGCGGTCAGCATGTCCGACCGGATCGCGGTGATGCACGACGGACGGGCCGTCCAGATCGGGTCGCCGCGCGAGGTGTTCGACGCCCCGTCCTCGCGGTGGGTGGCGGAGTTCCTCGGCTACGAGAACATCCTGCCGGGCCTGGTCGAAGCCGCCGGCGACGGGCACGCCCGCGTGCGGCCGGACGGCTGGGACACCAGCCTGACCTGCACCCGCGCCGCCGGGTGCTCGGCGGGCGACCGCGTCCGGCTCGCGATCCGGAGCACGGCGCTCCTCTTCGACCACTTCGACTCCAGCTCCGATTTCGCCGATCGTCCGAACCGGCTGGACGTGAAGGTGCTGCGCTCGACCTTCCTCGGCACCGCGACCGACCACGAGGTCTCCGCGTTCGGCTCGCGGCTGGTCGCCAAGCAGATCGTGGGCGGGGGCCGTCCAGCCGCGCCGCAGGGCGCCGACGCGGTCGTCTGGATCGAGCCGGGACAGATCGCGCTGATCCCGGCGAACGACGAGCCCGCCGACGTCCGAACCGCCGACGAGCTTGCCACCGCCAAGCCGGCCGCCAGGGGACGTGCCTCGTGACGGCCGCGACCGGCATCCGAACGCGCCCCTGGTTCACGGGCCGCCGCGCACCCGCCCTGATCCTGGTCGGCTTCGCGACGCTCCTGCTCGGCTGGCCCCTGGTCATGCTGCTCGTCGGCGCGTTCCGGAGCGCGCCGCCAGGGCAGAGCGGTTCCTGGACGCTGTCCGCCTTCCCGGACGTCTTCGGCGACGCCCGCACCTATGACGCCCTGCTGAACTCGGTCCTGTTCGCCGTGGGCGCCACCGCGGTGGCCCTGCTGATCGGCGCTTACTTCGCTTTTCTTTCCACACGCACCACGGCACCGGGCCGAAGCCTGATCACGCCGGTCATGCTGCTCATGCTCGCGCTCCCGACCCTGCTGTACGCCATCAGCTGGAGCCTGCTCGGCAACCCGGAAGTCGGCCTGCTCAACAAGCCGTTCGAGGCCCTTTTCGGCGCGTCCCCGCTGAACATCTACTCGTGGCCGGGGCTGATTCTCGTCCAGGGCCTGAAACTGTCGTCGTTCTGCTATTTCCTGCTGCTCGGGCCTGTTTCGACGCTGAACAGCAGCTACGAAGAGGCCGCTTTCACGTCGGGCGCGAGCCGCCGACGGACGCTGTTGTCCATCGACCTGCCCTCCCTCGCGCCGACGCTGTTCGGCGTGAGCATCCTCGTCGGCATCTACTGCATGGGCACGTTCGACGTCCCGCAGATCATCGGCGAGAACGCCGGCATCGACACGCTGTCGACGCGCATCTTCTTCTACATCGCGGCGTCCACCCCCGCCCGCTACTCCGCCGCCAGCGGCATCTCGATGATCATGATGCTGGCGATGGTCGTGCTCATCTGGCTGCAATGGCGGTATACGAGCAAACGAAGCTTCGCGACCGTCACCGGAAAGGACTACGCGTCCACCCGGTGGGCGCTGGGGCGCGTCGGATTTCTCCACACCGGCTCCATCGCCCTGCTGGCCCTGGTGGGGGTGCTGCTTCCGGCGTCGCAGGTGGTGCTGACGTCCTTCCAGAGCGTGCTGGGCATGTACAGCCGCTTCACCCTGGCGAACTACACCGCCGTGTTCGACGACCCGCAGACGGTCGGGGCCTTCCAGCTCACGCTGTCGCTTTCGGTCGCGGCGGGGCTCGTCACGATGGTGTTCGCGACGCTGCTCGTCTACGCGGGCGCCAAGACGAGCCGGCGGCTCGGCCGGTACGTCGACCTGCTGAGCCTCGCGTCGCTGGTGCTGCCGGGCGTCGTCCTGGCGGCGGCGCTGACCTGGGGCTACCTGTCCGTGCCCGGGCTGCGCCAGCTGTACGGGACGACATGGCTCTGCGTGATCGGCCTGGTGATCCTGCTGGTGCCGGTGGCGAGCCGGTCGGCGGCCGGGGCGCTGGTGCAGATCAGCGCCGACCTGGAGGAGTCGGCCCGCGCGTCCGGGGCGTCCGCGCTCCGCGCGTTCGGCGGCATCGTGCTGCCGCTGATGCTGCGCAGCTTCCTCGCCGGCTGGCTGGTGTGCAGCGTGATCATGGCCGGGGTGCTGGACGTCCCGCTGATGCTCCTCCCGGCGACGCACGCGAACGTCGCCACGCTGTCCTACAGCCTCTTCTACAGCTCGGCGGTGCCGACGCAGGCATGCGCGCTGCTCGTGCTGCTGACCGTGCTGATCTGTGCCCTCGGGATCGCCTACCTCGTGCTCCGCTACGCGGTGCTCACGGTGATGGCGGGCGCCGCCCGGAGAAACCCCGTTCCAACGTCGAGGTGAGAGTGCCATGACTGAATTCGGCTGGAGATCGGCGGCATGCCCCGACGGCACCGGCGGCCGCAGGAGGGTCGCCGCAGGCGCCCGCCCGGGCGGCCGGCGGAGGGTCGCCGCCGCCGCAGCGGTGGCCGCGCTCTCGCTGGCGGCATCGGCGTGCGGCGGCGGCGTGGGGACGGCGGAGGCGTCGAAGCAGTGCACGTCCACCGCGTCCGGCGACACCGCGTGGGCCGGGAACGCCGAGAACGCCCGCGCCCTGGCCGAACTCTGCAAGGGCGCCGCGAAGGCGGGCCAGAACCAGGTGGTCGTCTACGGCGCGTACGCCGAGCTGTTCCGGCCGATCTGGCAGGACTTCACCAAGCGCTACCCGTCCATCAAGATCGTGCCGAAGGTGCAGCCGCCGGGGGCGACGGTGAGCGCCGTCCAGTCGGAGGTGTCGAGCGGGCGCCAGGTCGGCGACGCGCTGATGCTCGGCCTGGAGTCGGTGAGCGTGTCCGCGGACAAGGGGCTGCTGCAGCCGTTCGAGCCGGCGACCGTGGACGACCTGCCGAACCGGTACCGCGACTCCAAGCAGCGCTTCTACGTGCCCTACGGCGACGTCTACGGCTTCATGTACAACAAGGACAAGATGTCCGAGGCCGACATCCCGAAGAGCATGGCCGACCTCGTCTCGGGCAGGCTGCGGGGGTTCGTCCTGGACGACCCGGGCCTCGGCGTGATCAGCGCGCAGTCGCTGATGCCGATCTACAAGGCGAACAAGCTGACCCTCGACCAGATGCGCGGGCTGAAGCGCCACGGCAAGCTGGTCGACTCCACCCGGCCCTACTACGACCGGTTGGTCACGGGCGAGACGGCGATGATGCCCTGGGCGTCCTACATGCGCCACCTGCGGAAGGAGCAGGCCGGTGCTCCGGTGGCCTTCAAGGCCGTGCCCGGGCTGTCGTCGCTTCTGTACGGGTCGTCCGCCGTCATCAAGGGCGCCCCGCACATGGAGGCCGCGAAGCTGTGGGCGTCCTGGATGCTCACGCCCGAGGCGCAGCGGCTGATCGCGTCCAAGGGCCTGAACACCCCGCTGCGGCCGGGCGTCGAGACTCCGGCTTCGTGGCCGGACTACCACGTCCTGGAGAACGCGATGCCGCAGATCGCGCCGGAGGACTTCAACCGCGTCCTGCAAGAGTTCTTGCAGTGGGCGAAACCGGCGAACTCGTGATCCGGGACGAGCGGTGGAGGCGATGAGATGACCGTTCCCGAGTACGACGTGCTGATCGTCGGCGCCGGGTTCAGCGGGCTGAACGCGCTGCACCGGCTGCGCGGACGCGGGCTGCGGGTCAAGGTGCTGGAATCCGGCGGCGACGTCGGCGGCACCTGGTACTGGAACCGGTATCCGGGCGCGCGGGTGGACATCGAGAGCGTCGAATACTCCTACGCGTTCTCCGACGAATTGCAGCAGGAATGGCACTGGCCGGAACGGTACGCGGCGCAACATGACGTCCTGCGATACCTGCGGTGGGTGGCCGGGAAGCTGGACCTCCGCCGCGACATCGAGTTCGACTGCCGCGTGCGCGGCGCGGCGTTCGACGACCAAGCGGGGCTGTGGACGCTCACCGTCGACCACGGGGAGGACGGCGAATCCACGCAGCTCAGGAGCCGCTACTGCGTCATGGCGACCGGCTTCCTCTCCGCGCCCAAACTGCCCGACATCCCCGGTCTCGACCGGTTCCAAGGGCGGTTGATCCACACCGGGGCGTGGCCGCAGGACGACGTCGACCTCGGTGGACGGGTCGGCGTCATCGGCACGGCCGCGAGCGGTGTCCAGGTGGTCCAGACGGTCGCGCGGACGGCCGAGCGGCTGACCGTGTTCCAGCGCAGTGCGAGCTGGGCGGTGCCGCTGCAGAACGAGCCGATGCCCGAAGAGTACGAACGGTTCGTCAAAGAGAACTACGCCGAGATCCGCCGGCTGGAGCACACCACCAGAGGGCCGGGCATGGTGCTGGTCGGCAAGCGCGTCATGCTGCCGGAGACGCGCGGCGCGCTCGACCTCTCGGACGAGGCCCGCGAGGCTGCCTTCGAGGAGCTGTGGCAGGCAGGCGGCACGCACTGGGGACGGATCTTCCGCGACCTCGCCCGCGACGAGCAGGCCAACGACGCGGTGCGCGCCTTCCTGGAGAGGAAGATCCGCGCGGCGGTGAAGGATCCCGACGTCGCCGACCTGCTCATCCCGGACTACCGGCCGTTCACCCGGCGCCCGCCGGGAGAATCCGGCTACTACGAGGCGTTCAACCGTGACAACGTCGTCCTCGTGGACGTGAGGTCCGACCCGATCGCGAGCTGCGACGCCGGCGGCGTGGTGCTGGCGAGCGGCGAACGGCATCCGCTCGACGTGCTCATCTGCGCCACCGGTTTCAGCGGCGGGGCGGGGGCCGTCCTGCGCATGGACGTCCGAGGCCGCGGCGGGCTGCCGCTGCGAGAGCATTGGGCGGAGGGCGTCCGCACCCACCTGGGCATGATGACGACGCGATTCCCGAACCTGTTCTTCATCAACGGCCACCAGAGCCCGTGCGCCCATTTCTCGCCGCCGCTGCTGGCCGACTACCAGTCGGAATTCATCGGACGGCTCATCGAGCACCTCGGAGACGGCGGGCCGCCGATCGAGCCGAGGCCCGACGCCGAGGACGCCTGGTCGCGCCACGTGGACTGGGTATACGAGCAGACGCTGATCCCGCAGACCGACAGCTGGTGGATGTCGCGGATCGCCCCCGGCGCCAAACGGCAGGCGGTGGCCTACGCCGGCGGATTCACCGAATACCGGAAGTGGTGCGAACGCGCCGCGGACAAGCAGTTCCAGGAATTCGAGCGACGTTCCGGCGCCTAGGCCCGTCCGGGCCGCCGGGAACGAAGGGAGACACGACTCAGATGGCGATCGATCCAGGCGACTTCCTCGCCGTCGACGACCAGCTGGACGCCGACGTGCGCGCCGTCCGCGACACCGTCCGCTCGTACGCGGCGGCGGAGCTCGCGCCGCACGTCAGCGAGTGGTACGAGACCGGAGGGTTGCCGATCGAGGCCGCGAAGGGGCTGGCGAAACTCGGCCTGTTCGGCATGCACCTGACCGGCTACGGCTGCGCCGGGCTGAGCGCCACCGCCTACGGCGTCGCCTGCCGCGAGCTCGAAGCGGTCGACTCCGGACTGCGCAGCTTCGTGTCGGCGCACGGATCGCTGGCGATGACCGCCGTCCACCGCTGGGGCACCGAGGAGCAGCGGACGAAATGGCTGCCCGGAATGGCGTCCGGGGAGCTGATCGGGTGCTTCGGGCTGACCGAGGCCGAGGCCGGCAGCGACCCCGGCTCGATGCGGACGACCGCCGTCCGCGACGGCGACGACTGGGTGATCAACGGCACGAAGATGTGGATCACCAACGGCACGTTCGCGGACCTCGCGGTCGTGTGGGCCAAGGCCGCCGACCCCGAGGGCCCCGACGGCCCGGAGGGCGGCCGCATCCGCGGCTTCCTCGTCCCCACGGACACGCCTGGCTTCACCGCCGCCAAGATCGAGCGGAAGCTGTCGCTGCGCGCGTCGGTGACGGCGGAGCTGTCGCTGGACGAGGTCCGCGTCCCCGCCGACGCGGTGCTGCCCGGCGCCCGCGGCCTCTCCGGCCCGCTGACCTGCCTGAACGAGGCGCGCTTCGGCATTCTCTGGGGCGCGGTGGGGGCGGCCCGCTCGTGCTATCTCGAAGCGCTGCGCCACTGCTCCGCGCGGACGCAGTTCGGACGCCAACTCGCGTCGTTCCAACTGGTGCAGGCGAAGCTGGCGGAAATGGTCGTCGCGGTCAACAGCGCGGCGTTGAACGCGCTCCATCTCGGCCGGCTCAAAGACGCCGGCGAGATCGAACCGGAACAGATCAGCTTCGGTAAGCTGGCGAACGTCCGAGCCGCGGCGGAGGTCGCCCGTACCGCGCGGAGCCTTCTCGGCGGAGCCGGTATCACGCTCGACCACACCGTGATGCGGCACATGAACAATCTGGAGACGGTCATGACCTATGAGGGCACGGAGGAAATGCACCTGCTCAGCATCGCGCGCTCCGTGACCGGTATCTCGGCGTTCCGGTAACGCGGAGAGCTCCCGAAATGGCCACCTCGACGTCCTCCGGCGCGGGCTCCGTCCGATGGGCGGTGGCGCGCATCCGCGAGATGATCACCGTTATGGAACTCCTGCCGGGCCAGCAGATCCGGCAGGAGGACATGGCGTCGCGGCTGAGCGTCAGCCGGGCGCCGATCAGGGAGGCATTGGGGATCCTGCAGAGCGAGGGCGTGCTCGATTACCAGCGCAATGTCGGCTATTCGGTGAAACGGCTGACCGTCCAGGATCTCGAACAGGCGTATCTGATGCGGCGGGTGCTGGAAAGGGAGGTCATCGCCGCGCTGCCGGACCTGACGGACGAGCAGCTCGAAGAGCTGGAGAACATCAACGGCCGCATCAAGCAGGCCGGTGACGACGCCGATGTGCTGACCATTCAGCGGCTGAACAACGACTTTCACTTCTACATCTTCCGGGCGTCCGGCCTCGACCTGATCGTGGACGAGCTGCGCCGCATCTGGTCGCTGACCGAGGCGTACCGGTCGGTCTACCTCTACGAGGCCGAGGCGCGGGAACGGATCGTGCACGAGCACGCGTCGATCGTCGACGCGCTGCGCCGCGGCGACCGGGACGCGGTCGTCGAACTGTCCGACCAGCACCGCAGCAGAGTGCCGAGCCGCCTGGCCGCGGTCTTCCCCGCCGAAAGCCGACCACAGCGCTAGGAAAACGGCGGCCGTCGCGGGCGGGAAAACCGGGTGCGCGGGGCGGGGGCCGTGGGATACAACGCCGGGGTGGAGGAGCAGCGGCTGCCCGGCGGCAGGCACGTAGGCGGGGTCCGCATCGGCGACACCGTCCACCGGCGGACGAACCCGTGGACGCCCACCGTGCACGCGGTGCTGCGCCACCTGGAGGCCGCCGGTTTCGAGGGCGCGCCCCGCGTGCTGGGTTTCGACGAGCAGGGGCGCGAGGTCCTGACCTTCCTGCACGGCGACACCATCGGCGAACGCCACCCCTGGCCCGCGTGGCCGCATTCGGACGAAGCGCTCCGCCAGGTCGCCGCATGGATGCGGCGGCTGCACGACATCACGGCGGCGTTCGTCCCGCCGGACGGCGCGACGTGGCTCGCCGGCTCCTGGCACCCCGGCTTGATCATCGGCCACCACGACGCCTCGCCGTACAACGCGGTGTGGAACGACGAAGGTCTCGTCGGCTTCGTCGACTGGGACACCGCCGCGCCCTCGCCGCGCGAGTTCGACCTGGCCCACCTGGCGCTGACCTGGGTGCCGCTGCACGCCCGGCACGTCGCCGAGTTCCAGGGTTTCACCGCGTTCGAGGACCGGTCGCGGCGCCTGCACGTCCTGCTGGACGCCTACGGCTACGACGGCGACCGCACCGCCTTCGCCGGCGCCGTCATCGGACGGGCCCGCCGCCAGGCCGCCGTCATCCGCCGGATGGCGCAAGGCGGCCAGACGTCGCTGCTGCGTTTCGCCGAAGAACTGGACCAGGCCGTCATCGAGGTCCAAGCGCTTCCGGCCTCGTTCTGGCGCGCCTGAGATCGGTGGTCAGGCGGGCGGGTCGGGGGTGAGCTTCTCGCGCGCGAGCCGCTCGACCAGCACGGGTACGAAGTCCCGGACGGGCCGGTCGTCGAACCGCCGGTAGACCGCGTCGATGACCTGGCTCACCTGCTTGGGCGGGTGGCTGCCGCCGAGCCTGCGGACGAGGCGGTCGGTCACCTCGCGCATGACGTGCTCCTCGCGCTCCACCGGGTTCCCGGACGGCGTCATCGGCAGCCCTCCGCGCCCCGGCGGCGGCTGCGGCATGAACTGCTCCGCCAGATGGGAGTAGCCGAGCGAGCACGGGCCCACCCGCGGCTGCACGGTGTCGAGCGTCGCCAGGTTGGCCTTGATGGCGACGCTGACCAGGGACACCAGCAGCGCGATGTCATCGTCGCCGCCCAGCCAGACGCCCACCCAGCCGCTGCCGGGACGGGTGCGCACCGAGGCGCACTCCCGGAGCGGTTTGTGCATGCGCCGGACGTACGGCCAGGTCAGATACAGCTCGGCCTGATCCCGCCCGTGCAGATGAAGGATTTGATCGCCGCCGCACGCGAATGCCCGGCCGAAGCCGCAGTCGGCACGGCACAATCTCAGCGCCGGCCAACCATTGAGCTGCTCCACCACGCTCTCGGCCAGACAGGTCCGCAGACCATCGGTCCCGCCCATGCTCACAGCATCCAGCCAGACCGGCATGATCACTACCCGCCCCGCCTAAATCGTTACCAGAATGGTGGCCCGGCCGTCCTATCGTCGTCGCCTTCGCTTTTGGCGATCATGCCACCATTCCGGTCCCGGGGAATGGTGATCAAGGCACCATTTCATCAAGCCCCGTCCATCTTCATCGCAACCCATGGTGAACTGCGAGGACGGCGCGGCCATTGTGACGATCGCGGCCGGTGGGACGGGCGTCCCACCGGCCGCGATCGGTGATTTCAGTCCTTTCGTCCGTTTAGCCGGATCGGCCGGGCTTCGATGGGCCCTGGTAGATGGAATTGACCACGATCGGCCAGGTCTGCCGCGGCCAGCTCCGGAAGGTGATCTCGCTGCCCGCGACGGTGGCGTGGCCCTTGCCGACCTCGAACGTCGCGACGTTGGCCAGGCCGTTCAGCGTCTCCGTGCCGGCGGCGTAGCCGCTGGCCAGCAGGTCGCCGTCGCCCGGGTACTTCGAGGCCACCCGGCCGTCGCCGGTGAGCTTGTACGCCGCGTCCCGGTTGAACCAGACCGCGCCGGACTCGGGCATGCCCCAGGCCGCCGGGACCTCGGGGTCGTAGGTCGCGCGCAGCAGCGCGCCCGGCGCGTTGAGCTTGGCCGGGTCGGTCGGGGCCGCGTTCTCGATCGGCAGCTTGAGGAGCTGCCGCGCGGTCTCCGACGCGCTGCCGATCGCGACCAGGTTCCCGCCGCCGGACACGTAGTCCGCCAGCTTCGTCCAGCCCTCCTCGCCGACGCCGCGCGCCCACCTGAACTCGGGCGGGTTCTTCGCCGGGTCGAGGCCGTTGACGATGGTGTTCCTGGAGACGCCGTCGGCCAGGACGATCGTGTCGTACTTCGCCGCCAGGTCGCCGTAGTCGTCGGCGGAGACGACCTTGTAGTCGATGCCGTAGGTGTCGAGCAGCCACGTCATCCAGCCGCCGGGCATGTTGTTCGCGCCGCGGATCAGCCCGACCTTGGTGCCTTGCTTCAACGTGAAGCCGTCCACCTTGGGAAGTTCGTCCGTCCCGTAGACCTGCAGGCCGGTGTCCGCCGACACGCTCTGCAGCACCTGCCTCGCCGCCGCCGTTGGAGGTACGACGACCGTGCCCGGCGCGAACGTCCGTCCGGCGGCCTCGAACTCCTTCGCCGACCGGAACGTCGGCACCGCGCCCTTCTGCAAGCGGGAGAGCACGTGCGCGACGCCGTACGACTCCGGCGCCACCAGGTAGGCGCCGCGCGGCGCGGCCGGCATCCGCACCGGCTGCGGCAGCACCCGGTGGACCCGCTGCAGCGACGCGGTGAACGCCTGCTCGACCGGGTCGACGTCCACGCCGAGCAGCAGCCCGAGATTGTCGGTGGTCTCGCTGTACGGCATGATCAGCGGGCAGTTGCCGCACTTGCGCGCCGCCTGCTCCGGATACTTGTCGATCTTGAGGAGCTGGTCGATCCAGCGGCCGAGCGGCTGCCGGGTGCGCAGCACGTACGAGCCCGCCGCGTAGGTCTTCCCGCCCGCCGTGAACGGCGCCTTCGCCTGCTCGATCTCCGCCCGCCCGAACTCGAAGATCCGCATCATCTCCAGCACCGCGAACGGGTCGCGCTGTCCGGCCGGGATCACGTACGCGTGCGGCGTGCCCGGCTCGACGTCCGGGAGCGCCACCCCGTTGCGGGTCGTCTGGTACAGGTTGTTGAACAGCCACGACTCGGGGTTCTTCGCGACGTTCTCGATCCCCGCGTAGGCGGCGGTCTTCGCGTACGCGACGATCTGCTCCAGCGTCCAGGTGTTCTTGTCGTACGGCTGGAGCATCCGCATCGTCCGGTTCTGCGAGCCGAGCGGCTTGCCGTCCGACGACGTGTACGGGTACGCGAGGTCCCGCGCGCTGGCGATCTCCGTCAGGAACAGCGACGTGCCGAGGAACGTCGAGAAGCCCATGACGTCGGCGTTCCAGAAGATGCCGTACGCGTCGTCGGAGCCGACGCCCTTCTTGCCCTCGGCGGTCAGCGCCCGCGCCGCCTCCTGGCCCTGCAAGGTCGCCGACTGCAGCGTGATCGGGTCGATCCCGCTGCCGAGCGGCTCGTCGTAGGGCGGCGTCCACAACCGCGGCCCGGTCGTCCCGGCCTGGTGCATGTAGTGCCCGACGACCGGACGGTACGTCTGCTCCAGCCGGACCCGCGTGCGGATCTCCCGCTGCGTGAACATGAACCAGTCACGGTTGTCGTCGTGCCCGACGTACTTGTGGTACAGGTCCGGGTAGACGCGGTTGTACTCGGTTCCGGCCGTCCTGTTGAAGTGGTCGACCACGAGGTGCTGGCCGTCCGGGTTGCCGGACGGGATCACCATCAGCACCGCGTTGTCCAGCACCGTCTCGGTGTAGTCGGAGTCCTCGGTGGCGAACCGGTGCACGATGTCCACCAGCGCCTGCGTGTTGCCGACCTCGGTGGAGTGCAGCGTCCCCTCCAGGAGGTACACCGGCTTGCTCCGCTCCGACAGCCGCCGGGCCTCCTGCGCGGAGATCCCGCGCGGCTCGGCGAGCCGCTGGTTGTCCCGGACGATCTGGCCGAGGTTCCGCAGGTTGCGCGGCGAGCTCACGAAGAGGACCGGATAGTCGTTGCCCATCGTCGTCTTGTCCGCGACCTGGTAGGTCACCCGGTCGGACCGGTCGGCGACGAGCCGGAAGTACTGTTTGATCTTGTCGAACCCGGCGAGCCTGCCGGTCGTGCCCATGGCGAACCCGAAATAGCTCTGGGGCGCCGGAATGTTCCTGGCCTGCGCATTGCGGCTCACCGAGGAGCCCGCGCCGAACGCGTCCGCGTGCAAAGGCACGCCGACGAGCATGACGAGGGCTACCAGGGCGGCCGCCGCGCGGGATGTGACCCGCGACAGCATCCGGTCTCCTGATGAGTGAGGGGGACGGGACACTGATCGATCAGTTGTGACCAGCGTGAATCGCCTTCGACGATCAGTCAATGTCTTGATCGTCTCGTACCCCACCCGTTACGCCCGGTAACACCGGCTTGGCCGGAAAAGGCCGGGGTGTGTGAACGCCGGACGACCATGAGTGAGGTGGACGTGGCACGCTGGGGAGGCCACGTCCGGTGGCGGCGTCTTCAGCAAGATCATCGAGCGCAACACGACAATGCCGACCAAATACTCGGAACTGTTCGTCCTCGCCGATGGCGGGTCGTCCGCCGCCGTCCACATTTATGAGGGTGAGCATGAGATCGCGGCCGAGAACACGCTGCTCGGCGCCTTCCACCTGACCGGGCTCCCGCCCTCGGGCGACACGGAGAGGCTGGAGATCACCATCGATGTCGACGCGAACGGCATCATGTTCGTCACCGCGAAAGACGTGGTGTCCGGGAAGGAAGCCTCGCTGCATCTGCGCGACGGCGGCTCCGCGCCCGTCACGGACGCTGACGCGGAGCTGCTTCCCCGGCTCGCCTCGCAGACCTCAGAGGCTGAGGCCGCCGGCTCCGGCCCCGGCTAGGGCCTCGGGTCACACGTCGCGGCGGGCCAGTGCCGCGGTGATGACGACGAAGGCCAGGAAATAACCGATCATGACCGCGGTGGCGGGGGCGCCGGGGAGGTTGTCGACCACGCCGGGGGCGCCGCCCGACGACACGGGTTCGGCGCCGAGGGACGCGGCGGTCGAGCCCGCGGCGGTTCCGGGCAGGACGTCCGCCACCGGACGCAGCCAGTCGAGCAGGGACGAGACGGCGCGCAGCAGGTTCTCCACGGCGAGGGTCCATACCAGCCCGAGGGCGACACCGAGGGCCGGGTTGCGGGACAGGGTGCCGACGGCGAGGCCCGCCGCCGTCCACACGGCGAGGATCAGGACGCCGCCGCCGAGCGCGCGGGCCAGGTGGCCGAGGTCCGGGAATGCGAGGTTGTGTCCTTCGGCCGCGGCGAGCGCGGTCGCTATGCCCAGGTCGACGGCGAAGGTCGCGAGCACTACGGCGATGGCGATGCCGATGAGGGCGGTGAGGGTGCCGGCCAGGACGGTCAGGCGGGCGGGGCCCTGGGTGAACGCGGCCTTCCAGGTGCCCCATGCGTAGCCGCTCCCCGCGGCGAGGGCGCCCAGGGCGAACGCCATCGCGCCGCCGAACATCGGCATGCCCGCGACGACGGCGACCGGGACGCCTTCCGGCATGACGTCCGCGAGCAGCTTCTGCGGGTCGGCGCCGTCGTTGGCGAAGCCGCCGCCGTTGCGGTACGAGAGGTAGGGGAAGACGTAGCTGAAGGTGACGTTCAGCAGGAGCCAGGCGCCGGCCAGCGTCCATACGGCCGGCCACCGGCGCAGGCGGAGGAGTTCGGCGCGGGTGCCGGCGGTCAGGGCGGTCATCGGCCGGCCCCCGTGTCCGTGGTGTGCGCGGTGTCCGTGGTCATTTCGAAGAACACCTCTTCCAGCGAGCGTTCGATCGGGCGGATCTCGTGGACGTCGACGCCTGCCGTGACCAGCGCCCGGGTGACCTCCGCCGCGCGGCCCGGGTCGATGCGCAGGTAGAGGGCGCCGTCCTCGACGGTGGGCTCGGCCTCGCCGGCGAGCCGCGCGGTCACCGACAGCGCCGTGTCGATCGGGTCGGCGCGGACGAGCAGGCGGCCCGCCCCGCGCAGCTCGCGGACGGTCGACTCCGCCACCAGCCGCCCCTTGTTGATCACACCGACGCGGTCGCAGATCTCCTGCACCTCGCTCAGCATGTGGCTGGACAGCAGGACGGTGTGGCCCGCCGCCGCCAGGTCGGTGAGCAGGCGGCGCATGTCGTCCATGCCCGCGGGGTCGAGGCCGTTGGTCGGCTCGTCGAGGATCAGCAGGCTGGGCTCGCCGAGCAGCGCCGCGGCCACGCCGAGCCGCTGCTTCATGCCGAGCGAGTAGGTCTTGAACGGGTCACCGGCGCGGGCGCTGAGGTCGGTTCGTTCCAGGGCGCGTCCTACGTCGTCTTCGCGCAGGCGGCGGTAGCGGGCGAGGACGCGCAGGTTGTCGCGGCCGTTGAGGTACGGGTAGAAGCCCGGGCTCTCGATCAGCGCGCCGACGCCGTGGTTCGCCGCCGGCGTCCCGGCGCGATGCCCGAGCACGGTCGCCGAGCCGGAGGTCGGCCGGATCAGCCCGACGACCATGCGCAGAGTGGTCGTCTTACCTGCGCCATTCGGGCCGAGGAAGCCGTACACCTCGCCGCGCCGCACCGTGAGGTCCACCGCGTCGACGGCGAGGTACTCGCCGTAGCGCTTCGTCAGGCCGCGCGTGCGGACGGCCACGGCCGCATCCGGCCGGACGGCGGTCCCGGTGGATTCGCTCATGCATCCGATCGTCGCGGGACGGGCGGGGGCGGGTCGTCCTCCTGGGGGCGGCACCGTGCGTACGCCGAGCCGCGTACGTCCGTCCACGCGGAGCGGCCACGATCTACAGGCCGGGCGGACGGACCGGCGGGACGAGGCCGGACAGCATCGCGAACACGACCAGCTGGGCACGGTCGCGGGCGCCGAGTTTCACCAGGGCCCGGCCGATGTGCGTCCGGACGGTCTCGGTGCTGATCGTCAACCGGTCCGCGATCTCGTCGTTGGACATCCCGGTGGTCACCCAGGAGACCACCTCGCGTTCCCGTTCGGTCAGGTGCTTGATGCCGGGATGCGGCGCCATGCCGGGGCCTCGCCGGGCGAACTGGGCGATGACGCTGCGGGTGATCGACGGCGACAGCAGCGAGCCGCCCTCGGTGACGACCCGGATCGCGCGCAGCAGCTCCTCGGGCTCGGCGTCCTTGAGGACGAACCCGCTCGCGCCGTGCCGCAGCGCCTCGAACACGTACTCGTCCAGGCCGAACGTGGTGAGCATGACGACCCTGACCTCCGCGAGGGCGGGATCGGCGGTGATCTCGCGCAGCGCGGCCAGGCCGTCCAGGCCGGGCATCCGGATGTCCATCAGCACGACGTCCGGCCTGCGGGCGCGGACGACCTCCAGGCCGGTGCGGCCGTCGGCGGCCTCGCCGACCAGCTCGGCGCCGGGCTCGCCGCGCAGCAGCGTCCGCACGCCGACCCGGATCAGCGCCTGGTCGTCGATGACGACGACGCGGATCGTGCCGCTCATCGACGGTCCCCGTCCAGTGGGAGGCGGGCCCCGTCCAGCGGGAGGCGGGCCCGGACGCCGAAGCCGCCGTCCGGGCGGGGGCCCGCGGTGAGGGTGCCGCCGAGCGTCTCGGCCTGGCCGCGGATGCCGCGGATGCCCAGGCCGTTCCCGGGCTGGGCGGACGGGCCGGCGGCGCGGGTGTTGGTGATGTCGAGCAGGAGCGCGTCGCCGTCCCGCCGGATCCGGATCCGCACCGGGACAGCGCCCGCGTGCCGCAGGACGTTCGTCAGCGACTCCTGCAGGATGCGGTAGGCGACCGCGTCGACGGCGGTGGGCAGGCCGGTCAGGTCCGGCGCGATGTCGGTGTGGACGGTCACCCCGCCCGCCCGGACGCGTTCGGTCAGCCGGTCGAGGTCGTCCAGGCCGGGGGCGGGGGCCCGGGCGGCGGCCGTCCCGTCGTCGCGGAGCCCGTCGAGCTGGGCCCGCAGGTTCTCCAGCGCCTCGCGGCTGGTGGCCCGCACCGCCTGCATCGACTGCCTGGCCTCCTCAAGATCATGGTCGAGGACGTGCAGCGCGACGCCCGCCTGCATCGCGATGGCCGCGAGCCCGTGCCCGATCGAGTCGTGCAGGTCCTGTGCCATCCGCAGCCGCTCCTCCGAGGCGACGCGGCGGGCCTGCTCGGCGTGCACCCCGGCGGCGGCCTGCCGCCGGGCGCGGGACAGCGCGCCGATCGCCAGCGCGACCGCGATGATCGCTGCCCAGACGATCACGTCCCTGGACATCGGGTAGTAGCCCGACCCTTCGGGCGCGCTCGCCGCGTCCCGGACGCGCTTGGCGAACAGGCTGACGATCAGGACCCCGAGACCGGCGGCGGCCATCAGCGCGGCCCGCCGCAGCGGAAACCGGTCGGCGACCCCGTAGACGGCCATCGGCACTGTCAGCATCACCGGGCCGAACGGGTAGCCGGCCGCCAGGTAGGTGGAGACGCACGCCGTGTTGACCGCCAGGGCGGTGCCCGGACGCCGCCGCAGCGCGAGCGCCAGCGCCGCCGCCGTCACCATCGCGTAGCCGGCGGCGTCGGGGGAGCGGGCCGAGCCCGGCTGGAATTCCGCGGCGGGGCCGGTCGCGATCAGCACGGCTGCGAGGAACGGGAGGCACACCCAGCCCTCGGCCGCCCAGCCCGGCCAGCGGCGCTCCCCACCGGTCACCGTCGCGAGGATACCGGGCGGAATCGGACGGGCGCGTCACCGTCTCGGCGTATGCCGTGGACGCGATTCCGCGTACACGCGATGGCGCGGCGGCGCGGACGCGTCCGGAACGCGGGGCCCGGCATGCTCGAAGGCGATGAAACCGAGAACCAGACTTCAGAATTCGGGGCCGATGCGGCGGCTGCTCGTGGTCGCCGCCGGCCTTGTCGCCGCCGCGGCGTCCGGTGCCGTCTTCGCCGTCGCCGACGCGAAGGTGGACGGCGCTGTCGTACGGACCGCGGACGGGGCCGTGCGCGGCACCGTGGCCGCCGATCACCGCAGTTTCCTCGGCATCCCGTACGCCGCCCCGCCCGTGGACGATCTGCGCTGGCGGGCGCCGCGTCCGGCCGAGCCCTGGGAGGGGATCCGCGACGCCACCCGTCCCGGTCCCGTCTGCGCGCAGCTCGGGGGAGGGGACGCAGGGGAGCGCCAGGTCATCGGCAGCGAAGACTGCCTGTCCCTCAACGTGCAGACTCCCCTCGGTGCAGGGGCGGCCGGACGGCTCCCGGTGATGGTCTTCCTGCACGGCGGCGGGTTCGTCAACGGCGCCGGCGCCACCTACAACCCGTCCCGGGTCACCGTGCAGGGGCAGGTCGTGTCCGTGACGGTGAACTACCGGCTCGGCGCGCTCGGCTTCCTCGATCACCCGTCCCTGAAAGACCCCCAGGCCGGGAACTTCGGATTCGCCGACCAGCAGGCCGCGCTGCGCTGGGTGCGGCGCAACATCGCCGCGTTCGGCGGCGACGCCGGAAACGTGACGCTCTGGGGCCAGTCGGCCGGGGCGCACAGCGTGTGCGCGCAGCTGGCCGCGCCCGGCGCGCGCGGCCTCTTCCACAAGGCCATCGCCCAGAGCGGCCCGTGCGGCAACGACGTGCTGTCCCGTCCGGAGGCGCGGCGGCGTGCCGTGTCCACCGCGCGTGACCTGGGCTGCGGTGTCGGGGCAGGTACGGCGCAGTGCCTGCGACGCCTTCCCTACGAGCGGCTCACCGGGATCGGCCAGGAGAAGGTGTTCACCGTCCACCGCCGGGTCGCCGAAATGCCGTGGCTGCCCGTCGCGGGCACGCCCGCGCTTCCGCTCCAGCCGCCGGACGCGATGCGCCTCGGCGTCGCGACCCGCGTCCCGCTGCTCCATGGCGGCACCAAGGACGAGATGCGGCCCGCCGTCGCCGCCGCGTACGACCGCCTTGGAAATCCCGTCACCGCCGACGCCTATCCGCGGATCCTGCGGGACATGTTCGGCCCCGCGAAGGCCAAGGCGATTCTCGGCCAGTACCCGCACGACGATTACCCGTCCCCGAGTCTTGCCCTGGCGACGTTGCTCACCGACTACGGCGGGATGCTCGGCGCCTGCGCTCAACTGCCCGCCGCGGACGCACTGGTCAGGCGAGCGCCCGTGTACCTGTACGAATTCGCTGAGCCTGACGGCCGTCCCAGCGACTTCCCCTACGGCGCCGCCCACGGCGTGGACGTGCCGTACTTCCTCACCACCCCGTTCCAGCCGCCGCCGGCCGCCGGCCCGCAGAAAGAGCTTTCGGCGAAGCTGATCGGCCACTGGACTCGGTTCGCGAAGACGGGAACTCCGGGCGCCGGCTGGGCATCGTACAAGGACGGCAGCACCCTGCAATTCACTGCCGAACGAACCCGCTCAATCGACCTGGCCGCCGAACACAATTGCCGATTCTGGCGCGCCATCACCTGATCGGAGGGATGCATGGCGCCGGCGGTGCTCGGGCTCATCATCACGTTGGGAATCGCCGCCTTCGCATACGGCAGGCTGCGCGCGACGCGCACGAAACTGCGCGGCCTGCCGAGTGCGAAGGGGCAAGTGGTGGGGCACCGCAAGCATGAGCGCGGCACCGGCCCAGCGCTCACCCGGTACGCGCCCATCGTGGAGTTCGCGGACGCGGACCGGCGGCCCGTGCGGGGCGCGTCCGGCAACTTCACCAAGTCGCTCGCGCCCGAGGTCGGGACGACGGTGACCGTGCTGTACGACCCGTCCGAGCCGGCCAGGATCCACGTCGCGGGCCGCGACACCGGCGAGATGGAAAGGTTCTTCTTCGGCGCTTCTCTCGTCCTGGTCGGAATCGCCGTCGCGGGCCTGATCGGCACACTCCTCACGAGCTGACCGGCCCAGCGGACGCGTCACCTCCGCCTTGAGAAGGAGACCGGCTCAAGTCATAACGACGTTCAGTTTCGAGATTTTCCTTCTTCGGGATGATCTCGTGGGCAATACGCTTTTCCTTGATGGGCGGCGCGTTCGTGTTTACGTTTCCACCAAGGTGAGGCAATCATGCACGATTCAGAGCCGTCCCGTTCGATCGGCCGCCGCACGGTATTGGGAGGTACGGCCGTGACCGGCGCCGGCGCGCTCCTCGGTTCCGCCGCGCTCACCGGCACGGCCCAGGCCGCGGGCGGGCCGTCCGCGGGCGGGATCGATCAGCGCGACATCGACCGGGCTGCCGCCCGCCTGGCGCCCGGCGCGGTGCGGCTCCGCCGCGCGATCCACCGCCACCCCGAACTCGCCGGGCAAGAGCGCCGGACGGCCGCGCTGGTCGCCGAGCGGCTCGGCCGCACGGGGCTGCGGCCGGTCACCGGGGTCGGCGGGCACGGCGTCGTCGCGCTGCTGAAGGGCGCCCGTCCCGGCCGGACGATCGCCTACCGCGCCGACATGGACGCCGTCCCGCCAGACGAGCAGTTCGAGCCCGGGACCGCCCGCCGGGTGCCGGCGCATGTCTGCGGGCACGACCTCCACACCGCCGTCGGTGTCGGCGTGGCCGAGGTCCTGGCCCGGCTGCGCGGACGGTTGCGCGGCAACGTGCTGTTCGTGTTCCAGCCCGCCGAGGAGACGCTGCGGGGCGCACGGGCGATGCTCGACGACGGCGTCCTGGACGGCGAGCACCGCGCGGACGAGATCTACGCCGTCCACTGCGGCCCGTTCGCGTCCGGCTCGCTGGCGGTGGCGCCCGGGGTCGGCCTCCCGGGGCTGGACAAATACATCATCGAGCTGGCCGGCCCGGACGCCGAGGCCCGCGCCGCGCGGCTGGCACAGCGGATCTCCGCACTGGGCACCGTGCAGCCCGCGGAGACGACCGAGGACGCGGAGAAGCTCGTCCGCGACCTGCAACGCCCGGACGGCCCGCTGGCCGGATTCGTGCTCATGCACGCGGGCGTGGCGCCCGGCGAGGGCGGCGGGTTCAGGGTTCAGGGCGCGTATCGCTGCTGGCCGGAGGAACGCTGGACACGGTTGCGCGCCGAGATCCGCGGGCTGGCCGCCGCGGAGGGCGCGGGCGAACCGACCTTCCCTCCGGAGCCGTTCCCGGCGATGATCAACAATCCACGGCTGAGCGAGTTCGCGGCCGGACGGTTCCGGCACGCCCTCGGCCCGCGCGGCGCGCTGACGATGCACGCCGCCTTCCCGTTCAACGGCGAGGACTTCAGCCTGTTCTTGCGCCGGGTGCCCGGGGCGATGTTCTTCCTGGGCGTCCGTCCCGAGGGCGGCGGCGTCTGGGAGTCGATGCCGCACTCGACCGCCTTCACCCCGGACGAGCGAGCGATCGGCGTCGGCATCCGGGCCATCGCCAGGCTGCTCAGCGACCGCGCCGCGGCCGCCGCCTAGCGGTCAGGGGCGGACGAGGACCTTCAGGGCCTCGCGGTCGTTCATCGCCCGGAACCCGGCCGGGACGTCGTCCAGGCTCACCGACAGGTCGAACATCGCGCCCGGCGCGATCGTCCCGTCGAGCACCTCGGCCAGCAGTTCCGGGATGTACCGGCGCGCCGGGGCGACGCCGCCGGTGATGGTGATGTTGCGCATGAACACGTCGAAGTCGAGCCGCGCCTCGGCGTACTGCGGGACGCCCACCCGGCTGATCGTGCCGCCGTCGCGGACGGCGCCCAGCGCCGTCTCGAACGCGGCCGCGTTGCCGACGCATTCCAGCACGTGCGGAGCGCCGTCGCCGCCGGTCAGGTCCCGGACGGCGGCGACGGCCTCCGCGCCCCGCTCCGGCACCACGTCGGTCGCGCCGAACCGGCGGCCGAGGTCGGTGCGGGCGCGGTGGCGGCCGAGCAGGACGATCCGCTCGGCGCCCAGCCGCGCCGCCGACAGCACCGCGCTCAGCCCGACCGCGCCGTCCCCGATGACGGCCACGGTCGACCCCTTCCCGACTGCGGCGGTGACGGCCGCGTGATGCCCGGTGGGAAGGACGTCCGACAGCGCCATCACCGAGGGGATCACCGCGTCGTCGGCGCCGACCGGCAGCTTGATCAGCGTGCCGTCCGCCTGCGGGACGCGGGCCGCCTCGCCCTGCCCGCCGTCCAGGCCGTTCATCGCCCAGCGCCCGCCGTTGCGGCAGGAGCCGTGCAGGCCATCCCCGCAGAAATCGCAGGTGTTGTCGGTCCAGAGGAAGGGGACGAGCACGACGTCGCCGCGCTTCACCGAGCGGACCTCGGCGCCGGTGTCCTCGACGACGCCCATGAACTCGTGGCCGATGCGGAGTCCCTCGGCCACGGGGTCCATGCCGCGGTACCGGTGCAGATCGCTGCCGCAGATGCAGGCACGGGTCACCCGGACGATGGCGTCCGTCGGCGCCGCCACGACGGGGTCGGGCACGTCCTCCACGCGGACGTCGCCCCGGCCGTAGATGAGGGTGGCTCGCATATGTTGATCACTCCTTTGGATCGGCGGGATCGGCCGGATCGGCGGGGCCGGCGATGGTGGCGCCGACCAGGTCGCGGACCGGACGGCGGTCGAGGTCGAGGACGATCGCGATGAACCCGTCCAGCCGCGCGGGCGACAGCGGCGTCTCGGCGGCCATGGCGCGCAGCCGGGCGGCGGTCTCGTCCCGGTCCCAGTTGAACGTGGTCTCGTCGGGGGCGAACTCGCCGGTGCGCGTCCCGCCGTCGCGGGTGGCGACGGTGATCCGGCAGCCGCCCTGCGGGACGTCGCCCGCGGCGGCCACCGTGATCCGGCGGGTCAGGTCCATCAGGGCGGGGTCGTCGAAGCGGTTCAGGTCGTCCAGCTCGATGCCGCCTCCGCGGAGGGCCACGGCCAGACAGTACGGCAGGCTCATCAGGGTGCCGCCCACGTCGCGGAACGGGCCCTGGGCGTCGATGCCGGGGTAGGCGGCGTCGTCCGGCGACAGTTCGGCGGTGACGGACGCGACGTCGTCCGCCTTGATGCCGTGGCGGCGCGCCAGCCCGGTCAGCACGGTGACCGGGACCTGGTTGATCGCGCAGATCGGGTACGGCTTGTAGGTGACGCGGCGGATCCGCCAGTCGTCGCCGAGCCGCAGGCCGGGACGCAGGCCGAGCCGCTCCGTCTCCGGTGCGTCCTCGATTCCGGAGAAGGCCCGCAGATGCCCGGCGTTTCCGTCGAGCGCGTCCGGCGCGCCGGTGACGCCACGCGCGGCGAGCAGCGCCGCGACCATGCCGTTGCGGCTCGCGGCCCCGACCTGGTAGCGCCACTCCTGGGTGCCGGCGAGCCACGTCTGGTTCGTCCCGCCGCCGAACGCCGCAGCGAGGCCCAGCGCGGACACCGTCTGCCCGGTGTCGAGCCCCAGCAGCCGGGCGGACGCGGCCGCCGCCGCAAGGGGCCCATAGATGCTCGTCGCACGGAACCCGCGGGCGGTGGACGGCCCGGCCCGCCCCTCCGCGATGGCGGACGCGGCCTCGTACCCGGCGATCATCGCGGTGAGCAGGTCGCATCCGTGCAGGTCGGCGCGGTCGGCGAGGGCGAGCAGGGCGGGCAGCGTCGTCGATCCCAGGTGGACGGACACCGAGACCTGGGTGTCGTCCTGCGTCCGCGCGTGGATGAGCGCCCCGGTCGCGAGCGCGCACGACTCGACGGTCACGGGCGTCCCGTCGACCGGGAGCCGTGCCCCGCGCGACGCGTCGCAGGCGCCGTGCTCCTTGGCGAACGCGAAGCCCGTCCTGGCCAGACGGTGCCCGGCGAGGCCGACGCCGAGGTCGTGCAGCAGCGTGACCTTCGCCTTCTCCACGACGTCGGCCGGGACGGCGGACAGGTCGAGGCCCGCGGTGAACTCCGCGACCCGTTCGGCGAGTGTCATGGCGCCGCTCCCTCGCCGTCGGTGGCGATCCTGGCGATGACCTGGCCCACGACGACGTCTGCGTCCTGGGCCACGAGCAGTTCGACGACCGTCCCGGCGGCCGGGCTGACGATCTCGGCCTGCGCCTTGTCGGTCTCCATCTCGGCGATCGGCTCGTCCTCGGCGACCCGGTCGCCGACGTTCTTCAGCCACTGGACGATCGTCGCCTCGTCCATGGTCGCGCCCCACTTCGGCACCACGACGTCCGTCATGCACCCTTCCCTTCGATCGTGCGCAGGGCCGCCGACACCACGTCGTCCGGCCCCGGGTAGTAGGCGCGTTCCAGGTCCGGGGCGAACGGCACCGGCGCGAACGGCGGGCGCACCTGCGCGGCCGGGGCGCGCAGGGACGCGAAGCCGTCCGTGGCGGCCAGCCGGATGACCTCCGAGCCGACGCTGCACGGGCCCTGCGCGTCCTGGACGACGACGAGCCGCCCCGTCTTGGCGAGCGACCGCAGGATCAGCGCCTCGTCCACGGGGCTCAGCGTCCGCAGGTCGAGCACTTCCGCGCCGACGCCGCGCGCGGCGAGCGACTCCGCGGCCGCCATGGCGGACGGCACCGTGTCGCCCCAGCACACCAGCGTCACGTCGTCGCCGGGGCGGCGGATCAGCCCGGCGCCGATCGGCACCATGTGATCGGGGTCGTCGGGGACCTCGCCGCGCCGCGTCCACAGGCTCAGGCTCTCGATGACGATCACCGGGTCGTCGTCCCGGATCGCGGCCTTGAGCAGGCCCTTCGCGTCGGCGGGGGTGCCGCCCCACACGACCTTCAGCCCGGGGACGGCGGCGAGCCAGCCCTCCAGGCTCTGCGAGTGCTGCGGGCCCGAGCCGCGGTGGCCGCCGCAGAGCGTCCGGATGGTCAGCGGCACCGCGAAGGCGCCGTCCGACATGTACGACATCTTGGCGGCCTGGTTGACGAGCTGGTCCATGGCCAGGGTGATGAAGTCGAAGTACATGACCTCCGCGATCGGACGCAGCCCCGCCATCGCCGCGCCGACCGCCATGCCGGTGAACGTCGACTCGCTGATCGGGGTGTCGCGGACCCGCCACTCGCCGAACCGCTCCCGCAGCCCGCGCGTCGCCGCGAACGGGCCGCCGGGCACGCCGACGTCCTCGCCGAACAGGTGGACGGAGTCGTCCCGCTCCAGCTCCTCGTGCAGCGCGGAATTGACCGCCTGCCAGTACTTCACCGTGCTCATCCGCGGGCACCTCCGGGCACAGGACGGCGATAGACGTGCGCCGAGATCGACCCGGGCGATGCGACGGGATCGGCCTCGGCCGCGGCGACTGCGTCCGCCATCTCCTGCCGCGCGGCGTCCTCGATGGCCGTGAACTCGGCGGCTTCGGCCGGGTCGCCGGAGACGGTCTCCGCCAGGCGTTTCAGCGGATCCGCCGCCTTCCACTCCGCGACCTCGGCGGCGTCGCGGTACCGCTGCGGGTCCCCCTCGAAGTGGCCGTGCCAGCGGTAGGTCAGGCACTCCAGCAGGGACGGGCCGCCGCCTTCGCGCGCCCGCTCGACCGCCTCCTCCGCGGCCCGCCGGACGGCCATCACGTCGTTGCCGTCCACCCGCGCGCCCGGGATGCCGTACGGGGCGGCGTGGTCCGCGACGTGCTCCGCGGCCAGGTGCACGGAGACCGGCGTCAGCTCGACGTACTGGTTGTTCTCGCACACGAACACGATGGGCAGCTTCCACAGCGCGGCGAGGTTCAGCGACTCGTGGAAAACGCCCTGGGCGACCGCGCCCTCGCCGAAGAACGCCACCGCGACGCCCTTCCGGCCCTGCCGGGCCGCCGCGAACGCGCCGCCGAGCGCGATCGGGATGCCCGCCCCGACGATCGCGTTCGCGCCGAGAATCCCGGCTGCTGGATCCGCGATGTGCATCGACCCCGACCGGCCGCCGCAGTACCCGGTCGCGCGGCCGAGCAGCTCCGCCATCATCGCCTTCGGCTCGCCGCCCTTGGCGAGGCAGTGCCCGTGGCCCCGGTGGGTGGTGGTGATGCGGTCGTCGCGGCGCAGGACGTCGCAGACCCCGGCCGCGACCGCCTCCTGCCCGATCGAGACGTGCAGCGTCCCCGGGAGCCGTCCCGCCGCCATCAGCTTGGACGCGGCGACCTCGAACCGCCGGATCCGCGCCATCGTCCGGTACAGCCGGCGCGATGCCGTGGTGGTGTCGGTGTCCTGCTGGACGGTCATGCTCGGACGTCCTCTCTCGGGAGTTCCAGCACGGCTGTTGCGGGGGCGCAGAGCGTCCCGTCGTCCTTGCGTTCCTCCAGGGCGCATTCGACGATCCCGGCGCCGGACTCGTCCACCCGGCAGGCGGTGACCACGCCGGTGCAGGTCAGCGTGTCGCCGGGCACGGCGATGCCGCGGTTGCGCCAGCCGAACGAGCGCAGCCGCGCCGCCGGGCCCGCCCAGCCGAGCGCGGTCCGCAGCAGGAAGCAGCCGTGCAGATGGGACTGGACGAGCACGTCCGGATACCCCTCCGTCGCCGCGTAACGGGCGTCGTAGTGGATGCGGTGCGCGTTCCAGGTCGCCGCGCTGAACCGGAACAGCTGCGTCGCGGTCGGACGGACCGTCACCGGATCGAGCGCCATGCCGACCGCGACGTCCTCGAATCTCTTCAGGCTCATCCGCTCGCCTCCGGACGGGCGATGAGGTTGTCCCGGCAGGTCAGCAGGGGAGTGCCCGACTCGTCCAGGAACCTGCGCAGCCTAGTGATGACCAGGAACGGGCCGGAGCGGCCGTCCTTGAGCGTCACGTCCTCGACCGACGTCTCCCGGACGACGCGCACGCCGTCATGGACCGGGTTGTGGAAGTCGAGGTCCTGACCGGCGCCCATCAGCCGGAGCCCGTCCAGCGGGAGCCCGGCCGTCTCGTCGCCGGTGCCGTCCGCGCCCAGCTCGTCATCGGACGGGCCCGCGCCCCAGCCGAGCACGCTGCTGAGGAACAGCGGCGGCGCGACGGCGCCGGGAAGCCCGGCGGCGCGGGCCGCCTCGTCATCGAAGTACACCGGGTCGGTCTCGCCCGCGGCGATCGCGAACCGCTGGAACTCCGTCGCGGAGACGCGTCCGAGGCTGTCGCGGACGACCGTCCCGAC
Organism: Actinomadura sp. KC06; assembly: GCF_004348735.1. Classification (GTDB taxonomy): domain Bacteria; phylum Actinomycetota; class Actinomycetes; order Streptosporangiales; family Streptosporangiaceae; genus Spirillospora. The sequence goes on along the minus strand of NZ_SMKT01000100.1, from coordinate 4,646 downwards.
CTGCTTCCGCACGCGCTCGCACACCTCGTCCAGTGCGGTCACCTGTCGCCTCCCGGGATCAACTCGGAGAGCTGTCGCCGCAGCACCTTCTTCTCCACCTTGCCGATCGAGGTCTTGGGCAGTTCGGGGACGACATGGATCCGCGTCGGCACCTTGAAGCCCGCGAGACGCGTCCGGCAGTGCTCGGTGATCTCGTCGCGGGACGGCGGCTCACCGGCCGCCGCCGGGACGACGAAGGCGACGACCTCCTCGTCCCGCACCGGATCGTGCCCGGCGACGACGGCCGCCTCGGCGATCGACGGATGCGCCAGCAGCGCGAACTCCACCTCGCTCGCCGAGACGTTCTCGCCCGCGCGCTTGATGACGTCCTTCTTCCGGTCGAAGAAGTACACGTAGCCCTTGTCGTCGAGGTAGCCGTGGTCGCCGGTGTGCAGCCAGCCGTCCCGGACCGTCGCGGCGGTGGCCTCCGGGTCCTTGAAATAGCCCTTCATCAGCGTCCGGCCGGGCACCCCGGACACGAGGATCTCGCCGACCGCGCCCGCCGGGACGTCGCGTCCGTCCTCGTCCACGATCCGGATCCGGCGGTCGAAGTTGGGCAACCCGATGGACGGCCACCGCCGGTCCCCGAACACCGGCGACATCGTGACCACCGTGCCGCCCTCCGACAGCCCGTAGCCGTTGATCAGCTCGACGCCGAAGCGGTGCTCGAACTCGTCCTTCTCCTGGTCGGTGACGTTGATGGCATAGATGGCGCGGTGGACGCGGTGGGCGGCGTCGTCGGGCGAGGGAGGCTGGGCCAGCATCGTCCGCACCTGCATGGCGACGAGGCTCACCGAGGTCGCGCCGTGGTGCCGGACCCGCGACCAGAAGCCGCTGGCGTGGTACTCCTCCAGCAGGACGGCCGTGCCGCCCACGGTCAGCGCCGCCAGGACGGTGATCTCCTGCGCGTTGATGTGGAAGAGCGGCAGCGCGGTCAGCAGCCGGTCGCCGCCGTACAGCGCGGCCCCGCGCGAGACGCGCTCGCCGCCCCACAGGCAGTTCGCGTGCGTGATCATGACCGCCTTGGGGCGGGCGGTGGTGCCTGAGGTGAAAAGCATCTCCACGACGTCCTCGGAACCCACGCCCTTGGCGGGGTCGGCGGGCGGGCCGGACGCCACGTCCGCGAACGGGACGAACCCGTCCCGCGACCCGTCCCCGCGCGCCAAGATCCGGTGCTCGACCTTTGGCGCGTCCGCCAGCACCCCGGCGAACAACGGAAGGTGATCGGGCTCGGTAAGGACGCCCACGGCCTCGGACCGCTCGATCAGATACGCCAGCTCGGCAGCCGAATTCGCCACATTGGACGGCACCATGACGGCCCCGAGCCACGCCAGCCCGAACCACGCGACCACGAACTCGGCGCAGTTGCGGAGCTGGATCACGACCGCGTCGCCGCGTCCGATGCCCAGGGCGGCGAACCCGCCGGCCGTCCGCCGGACGGCGTCCAGCGTCTCCCGGTAGGTGTACTCCGCGACCGTGCCCGACCGGTCCTCCACGACGAGGCAGGCGCGGTCCGGATGCCGGTCGGCCCGCTCGATCAGCAGGTCGGCGAGGGTGCGGTTCCCGATCAGGTCCACGACGGCTCCCGGCGCTCAGTCCCGTGACGACAGGCCGAGCAGGTTACGCGCGATCATCCAGCGGTGGATCTCCGACGACCCGTGCCCGATCCGCCACACCCGCACCTGCCGGTAGAAGCTCTGGATCGGCAGCTCCTTGCTGTAGCCGAGCCCGCCGAAGATCTGCAGGCAGCGGTCGGTGACGCGCTGGGCCATCTCGGTCGCGTAGAGCTTGGCCATGAACGCCTCGTTGCGGATCGGCTCGCCCTCGTCCGCCATCCACGCCGCCCGGTAGACCAGGAAGCGGGCCGCGTCCAGCTCGACGGCGGAGTCGGCCAGCATCCACTGCACCGCCTGCCGCGTCGCGATGGGCTTGCCCCAGGTCACCCGCTGCTTCGCCCACTCGACGGCCATGTCGATGCACCGCTGCGCGATGCCGAGCTGGTAAGCGGCGATCTTGAGGCGTCCGTGCGTCAGCTGCTCGGACGCAAGCGCCCAGCCGCCGCCGACCGGGCCGAGCCTGGCCGAGTCCGGGACGACGCAGTCGGTGAACGACAGCTCGTACGGCTCCCAGTCGTCCCCCATGGTGGGGATCGGACGGGACGCGTCGAAGCCGGGCGTGCCCATGTCCACCAGGAAGCACGTGATGCCCCGGCTTCCGGCGCCCGGGTCGGTGCTGGCGAACAGGATGCAGAAGTCGGCGCGGTCCACCTCGGAGATGAAGATCTTCGTGCCGTTGATGACCCAGTCGTCGCCGCTGCGCACCGCCGTCGTGGTGATCCGGGCGAAGTCGGAGCCGGTGCCGGGCTCGGTGAAGGCGTAGCAGCTGCGCCGCTCGCCCGCGATGACCGGATACAGGTACTGCTTCTTCTGCTCGTCGTCGCCCTCGTAGAGGACCGGTTCGGGGCTGCCGCCGAAGTCGAACATCGCCGGGTGCTTGTACAGCTCCTCGGCGACCAGGCAGGCGGCGAGCGTGCCCATGCCCTGGCCGCCGTACTCCTCCGGGACGTCCAGGGCCCAAAGTCCCTGGTCCCTGGCCTTCTCCTGGAGTTCGCGGCGCTCATCGGGGGAGAGCCTGCCCTCGGTGAGGAAGCGGGACTCCAGCGGCATCAGTTCCCGCTCGCGGAACCGGCGCACCGAGTCGACGAACATGCTGAGCTCGGCCGGGATGCTGAAGTCCATACGCCGTCACCCTCCATTCGACCGACTAGTCGGTCGGCTTCGACTTTTCCATGCCTCCGGGCCGATGTCAACGCCCGGCCGGGAGTCCCCGGACCCTTGCGTTCAGCCGGACGCGCCCGCCCCGGGCACCGGCGCCAATCCTGGAATCAATGGGCACGAACCGCTCCTCGCAATTCAGGTGCGGTGTTATGCGGGGCGCGGCGCGGAATGGGTTCCGGCGCTCGCCTGTTTCGGATGGAACTACGATCTCCAGCGAAATGTCAATCCCGGAAATCGGGGGGTTGACGGCCTCGCGAAGGCGAGGTTAACTGGAGTCGCCCGACCGGTCGGTCGACAGGGTTCGTCCGGCCAGTGAGCTGCATGAGCATCGGTAGATCAACTGATCGTCGTCCCGCCGCGGACTCCTGCCGGCGTATTCCACCGCCGTCCGCGGCGGAATAGATATCGTCACTCGAATTCCCCAGGAGGACGGATGGCCGGCGATCTGAACAATGTGCCGACTGCGGGCGAACTCGTCACCGCCTACGCCGCCGGGACGCTTTCCCCGGTGGAGGCGGCGACCGCGGCCCTGGACGCGATCCGGGAGCGCGACGCCGACGTCAACGCCTTCGCCCTGGTGGACCCGGAGCGGGCGCTGGAGACGGCCCGCGCCGCCGAGCGGCGCTGGCGCGACAAGACCCCGCTCGGCCCCCTCGACGGCGTGCCGATGTCGATCAAGGACCTGTTCCTCACCCGCGGCTGGCCGACGCTCCGCGGCTCGCGGCGCATCGACCCCGCCCAGGCGTGGGACGTCGACAGCCCGGTCGCCGCCCGCCTCCGGGAGGGCGGCCTCGTCCTGCTCGGCAAGACCACCACCCCGGAGATGGGGTGGAAGGGCGTCTGCGACAACCCGCTCACCGGGATCACGCGCAACCCGTGGGACACGTCCCGCACGTCGGGCGGCTCCAGCGGAGGCAGCGCGGTCGCGGTCGCGACTGGCATGGGACCCCTGTCGGTCGGCACCGACGGCGGCGGCTCGATCCGCATCCCCGCCGCGTTCTGCGGCGTCGTCGGCTTCAAGCCCACCCACGGCCGCGTCCCGCAGTACCCGCTCAGCTCGCTCGCGGTGCTGGCCCACGCCGGACCCATCGCCCGCACCGTGGACGACGTCGCGCGCCTCCTCGACGTCCTCGCGGCGCCCGACCACCGCGACCCCTACGACCTCGGCCTCCACGACGGCCCCTACGGCCGGGCGATCGACCGGGACGTCCGCGGTGTGTCCGCCGCCTTCTCCGCCGACCTCGGGTACGTCCGCGTCGACCCCGAGATCGCCGCCGCCGTCGCGTCCGCCGCGCGGGCGCTCCAGGACGCGGGCATGCGCGTCGAAGCGGCCGACCCCGGGTTCCCCGACCCGCTTCCGGCGTTCGACGTGCTGTGGTGCGCGGGCGCGTCCAAGTGGCTCGACGTCTTCGACGCCCGCGCCGACGACGTCGACCCCGGGCTGCGCGCCGTGATCGAGCGCGGGCTCACCTACTCGGCGGGCGACTACCTGGCCGCCGAGGCGGAGCGGCTGGCGCTCGCCGTCCGGATGGGCGAGTTCCACACCCGCCACGACGTGCTGATCACCCCGACGGTCCCGATCCCCGCCTTCGAGGCCGGGCACGACGTGCCGCCGGGCAGCGGCCTGAGCGACTGGGCCGAATGGACGCCGTTCACCTACCCGTTCAACATGACCCACCAGCCGGCGATCAGCGTCCCGGTCGGGTTCACCGCCTCCGGCCTGCCGATCGGCCTCCAGATCATCGGCCCCCGCCATGCCGAGTCACTGGTCCTGGCGGTGGCCCGCGCGGTAGAGCGTGCACTGCCCATGACGGACCAACGCCCACCCGC